>NZ_CP047241.1:3001534-3301687 GCF_009856625.1 Aquitalea denitrificans | reverse complement strand
TGCACATCATGCAAAACACCACCCATTTTGCTGCCGACCGACCGCTGGACCTGATCTGCCTGGGCAGACTGGCCATCGACTTGTATGCCCGCCAACTGGGAGCCCGGCTGGAAGACGCCAGCAGCTTTGCCCGCTATCTGGGCGGCTCCTCCGCCAATATCGCTTTCGGTACTGCCAGGCTGGGCCTGAAGTCGGCCATGCTGTCCCGCGTGGGCGACGAACACATGGGCCGCTACCTGCTGGACACCCTGTCTGCCGAAGGCTGTGATGTCAGCCAGGTGAAGGTAGACCCGGAGCGGCTTACCGCGCTGGTGCTGTTGGGCATCAAGGACCGCGATACCTTCCCCCTGCTGTTCTACCGTGAAAACTGTGCCGACATGGCGCTGGAAGAAGCGGATATCAATGAAGACTTCATTGCCTCCAGCAAGGCGCTGCTGATTACCGGCACCCACTTTTCCACCGCCAAGGTAAATGCCGCCAGCCGCAAGGCGCTGGCGCTGGCACGAAAGCACGATGTGCGCACCGTGCTGGATATCGACTATCGCCCGGTGCTGTGGGGCATTACCGGCCGTGGCAATGGCGAGGAGCGCTATATCGCCAGCGATGGTGTGACTGCCCATTTGCAATCGGTACTGCCGCTGTTCGACCTGATTGTCGGTACCGAAGAAGAAATCAATATCGCCGGGGGCTCGGACGATTTGCTCACCAGCCTGGCTACCGTGCGCCAGTTGGCTCCGCAGGCCACGCTGGTGGTGAAACGCGGCCCGCTGGGCTGCGCGGTGATTCCGGGTGCCATCCCGGTGCGCATCGAGGATGCGTTATCGGTCAAGGGCGCGCAGGTGGAAGTGATGAATGTACTGGGCGCGGGCGATGCCTTTCTGTCCGGCTTCCTGTCCGGCTGGCTGCATGGCCGCGACTATGGCTGGTGCTGCACCCGTGCCAATGCCTGCGGCGCACTGGTGGTGTCGCGCCATGGCTGCTCGCCAGCCATGCCCACCCCGGCCGAACTGGATTATTTCCTCGGTCTGGAACAGACACCGCTGCGACCGGGTGACGATGCCACGCTCAGCCGTCTGCACCGGGTCAGCATCAAGCGCAAGCAATGGGATGACCTGTGCGTGTTTGCCTTCGACCACCGCAACCAGTTTTTCGAGCTGGCGCGGCAAAGCGGGGCGGACGAGGCGCGCATTTCCGTGCTCAAGCGCCTGCTGGTGGAGGCGGTGGCGCAAACCGAAAGCGCGCTGCAACTGCAGGGCCACATCGGCATTCTGGTGGACGACCGCTACGGCGAGGATGCCATGTATGCCGCCACCGGTCGCGGCTGGTGGATAGGCCGACCGGTGGAGCTGCCCGGTTCCAACCCGCTGGAATTCGACCGTGGCCGTACCGCCACTGCCCGGCTGGAAAGCTGGCCGCAGGAACACATCATCAAATGTCTGGTGCAGTACCACCCGGACGACACGCTGGAAAACCGGCTGGAGCAGGAAGCCCAGGTGCGCGCCATTTACGAGGCGGCGCAACTGAGCGGCCACGAGCTGCTGCTGGAAGTAATTCCGTCGAAAAAGCTGCCGCAACAGCCGGATACCGTGCTGCGCGCGCTCAAGCGTTTTTACAATCTGGGCATCTATCCGGAGTGGTGGAAGCTGGAATCCATGTCGGCCGCGCAATGGCAGGCGGTGGATGCGCTGCTGGCCGAGCGTGACCCTTATTGCCGTGGTGTGGTGCTGCTGGGCCTGCACGCTTCGCTGGATGTGCTGCGTCAGGGCTTTGCCGATGCGGCAGCCAGCCGCAGCTGCCGTGGTTTCATGGTGGGACGCACGCTGTTCCACGAACCGTCACAACGCTGGCTGGCCGGCGAACTGGACGACGCCGGGCTGATTGCTGCCGCCCGTGGCAATTTTGAAACCCTGATCGACATCTGGCGCAGCCGTCGCCAGCCGCGCTGAGCACCCGGGAGAACAATAATGAGCAAGCCATTCAAGGTAAAAATCGGCATCAACCCCATTTCCTGGTGCAATGACGACCTGCCCTCGCTGGGCGGAGAAGTCACGCTGGACACCATTTTGCGCGAAGGTGCGCGCATCGGTTACCAGGGCTTCGAGCTGGGCAACAAGTTTCCGCGCGACCCGCAAACGCTGGCTGCCGTATTACAGCCTTATGGCGTGGAGTGCGTTTCCGGCTGGCATTCCGGTTATCTGGCGGAAAACAGCGTGGAAGAGGAAATCCGCCGCGTCGAGCCTCATCTGCAATTGCTGGTGCAAAACGGCTGCAAGGTGATGGTGTATGGCGAGGTGGCCAGCGCCATCCAGGGCCAGCCCCAGCCCTTGTACAAGCGCCCGCGCTTTAGCAGCCCGCAGCAGTGGCTGGCCTATGGCGCGCGGCTGAACGAATTTGCCCGCCATCTGCAATCACGCGGCATTACCCTGGCCTACCACCACCATATGGGGGCCTATGTCGAAACCGCGCAGGATATCGACCAATTGATGGCGGTGACCGGCCCGGAAGTCGGCCTGCTGTTTGATACCGGCCACATTACCTTCGCCGGGGGCGATGCGCTGGCGGTGCTGAACAAACATATTGCCCGCGTGGTGCATGTGCATTGCAAGGATGTGCGCCCGCAAGTGGTGAAGCAGGCCTGGAACGGCAACTGGAGCTTTTTGCAGGCAGTGATCAATGGTGCGTTTACCGTGCCGGGCGATGGCTGCATCGACTTTGCTGCCATCCTGCACACCCTGGCCGATCACGACTACAGTGGCTGGCTGGTGGTGGAGGCCGAGCAGGACCCGGTCGTTGCCCCCAGCTATGAATACGCCGACAAGGGCTATCGCACCCTGTCATCGCTGGTGGCGGCCATCAATCAGCAGGAAAGGAATGTGGCATGAGCTTGTTGGTCAAGGCAGGCAAGGGACGTGAAATTGCCGACATCACCCCGCAAAGCGCCGGTTGGCAGCATGTGGGTTTCCGCGCAGTGCGACTGGATGTGGGTGATCAGGAAAGCTGGCAGGATGCCGGGCGCGAATGCTGTCTGGTGGTGCTGACCGGCAAGGTGGCCGTGCAGGCCGGGGCGCAGCACTGGGACAGCCTGGGCGAGCGCAGCAGCGTGTTCGACGAGCAGGCACCGTGGGCGGTGTATGTCCCGGCCGGAGAGCCTCTTACCATCAGGGCACTGACGCCGGCCGAAGTGGCCTTGTGCTCGGCACCCGGCCAGCCGGGGCGCGAAGTACGGTTGATTGCACCTGCCAGCATGCAGCGCAGCGTGCGCGGCAAGGGGGCCAACACCCGCTATGTAACCGACATCCTGCCGCAGACCGAGCCGGCGGATGGCCTGCTGGTGGTGGAGGTGATCACCCCGTCCGGCCATTCTTCCAGCTACCCGCCGCACAAGCACGATCTGGACAATCTGCCAGCAGAAAGCGCACTGGAAGAAACCTATTACCACCGCATCGACCCACCGCAGGGCTTTGCCTTCCAGCGCGTGTATACCGACGACCGCAGCCTGGACGAATCGCATGCCGTGGAAAACCACGACGTGATGATGGTGCCGCGTGGTTATCACCCGGTATGTGTGCCCTATGGCTACCAGTCCTATTACCTCAACGTGATGGCTGGGCCCAAGCGCCAGTGGTCCTTCCACAACGACCCGCAGCACGAATGGCTGTTGCAGCTGCCTGATTGAAACCGCGCAGCCCGGCCTGCCTCATGGGCCGGGCTGCACCTAACAAAGCTACCCCTCAAATCATTTTGATGCCGTCTATTGACCGGCAGGCCCCCGGCTGGCCCGGCGCAAGGAGAAACCATGTTGCAGATTCCGCATTTCATCAATGGCCAGCGTACTGCTGGTGCCGCACAACGCCATGCTGCCGTGTTCAACCCGGCATCGGGCCGTCCGCAGGCCGAAGTGGCCCTGGCCGAACCGCAAGATGTAGCCGCCGCCGTGGCAGCCGCCCATGCGGCCTTTCCGGCCTGGGCGGCGCTGTCCCCGCTCAAGCGCTCACGTGTCCTGTTCCGTTTCAAAAGCATTCTGGAGGAGCGCCAGCGCGAACTGGCGGCGGTGATTTCCAGCGAACACGGCAAGGTGGAATCCGACGCCCTGGGTGAAGTGCAGCGCGGGCTGGAGGTGGTGGAGTTTGCCTGCGGCATTCCACAATTGCTCAAGGGCGAATATACCGAGCAGGTAGCCACCGGCGTGGATGCCTGGACCATGCGCCAGCCGCTGGGCGTGGTCGCCGGCATCACGCCGTTCAACTTCCCGGCCATGGTGCCGATGTGGATGTTCCCGGTGGCGCTGGCCTGCGGCAACAGCTTCATCCTCAAGCCATCCGAGCGTGATCCGTCCGCCGCGCTGCTGATTGCCGAGTGGCTGAAAGAAGCCGGGCTGCCGGATGGCGTGTTCAATGTGCTGCAAGGCGACAAGCTGGCGGTGGACGGCCTGCTCACCCATCCGGATGTAGCGGCGGTCAGCTTTGTCGGCTCCACCCCGATTGCCCGCTACATCTATGAAACCGGTGCCGCGCACGGCAAGCGGGTGCAGGCGCTGGGCGGGGCCAAGAACCACATGGTGGTGCTGCCGGATGCCGATCTGGACATGACCATCGAGGCGCTGATGGGCGCGGCCTATGGTTCGGCCGGTGAGCGCTGCATGGCCATCTCCGTTGCCGTGGCGGTGGGTGAGGTGGCTGACACGCTGGTGGCGCGGCTGGCCGAGCGTACCCGTCAGCTGCGCATCAATGTCGGTACCGACCCCAAGGCCGAAATGGGCCCGCTGGTAACGCGCCAGCATCTGGACAAGGTGAGTGGCTATATCGCGCAGGGTGTGGCCGAAGGGGCCAAACTGGTGGTGGATGGCCGTGGCCTGGTGGTGCCGGGCTGCGAGGAAGGCTTCTTCATCGGTGGTACGCTGTTCGATCACGTCACGCCAGAGATGACCATCTATCAGGAAGAAATCTTCGGCCCGGTGCTCGCCGTGCTGCGGGTGGACACGCTGGAGGCGGCCATCCGTCTGATCAACCAGCACGCCTACGGCAATGGCACGGCCATCTTTACCCGCAATGGCGGTGCCGCGCGTGAGTTTGCCCATCGCATCCAGGTGGGCATGGTGGGTATCAATATCCCGATTCCGGTGCCGATGGCCTTCCACAGCTTTGGCGGCTGGAAAGCTTCGTTGTTTGGCGACCATCACATGCACGGCCCGGAAGGCGTGCGCTTTTATACCCGCATGAAGGCCATTACCAGCCGCTGGCCGGCCGGGCAGGTGCAGAGCGCAGAATTTGCCATGCCAACCCTGGGTTGAGCGGCAGCAAGAGGGGCCACGCTTATCGCCTGGCTTCTCGTGCTCCGGACATGGTTTGCATCCTCTGATCGACCTTCAGGCAGCCGTGACTGCCTTTTTTCATCGGGGCAAAAAAAAGGCCCGCCTTGTTGAAGGGCGGGCCGGTGTGCTGTTTGGTGCAACTACTGTCCGGCGGGAGCCAGCAGCGGGGTGTAGCCCAGACTACGCAGCTTGGCCATGGCCTCGTCGGCTTCGGCCCGGTTCTTGAACGGGCCCAGCTGGACGCGAGTTTCGGTATGGGCTTCAATGCCCTTGGCTTTCAGCTCTTTCACCAGTTTTTCTGCATTGCTGGTACTGGAAAACAGGCCCAGCTGTAGTTTGTAGCCCAGTGAACTGCCTTCCGGCTTGGCTTTCACCGGCGGCACGCTCTGCACCAGCGGTGTGCTCTCCGCAGTGGCTACTGTGGCGGCGGTGGGCTGTGGTGCTGCGGCTGCCGGGGCCGGCTTGCTGGCTACGCTATGTGGTGTGGCCACGGGGGCTGCTGCTGGGCTTGTTGTACCGGTGCCTGCGGCAGCTTTTGCCGCGGGCTTGCTGGCGGGTACGTGGGAAACTGGTGGTGATACCGGCTTGGCACTGGCAACTGCAGGTGTCTTGCTGACATCCGGGGTCTGCGGGGGGGCTGCAAGGGGTGCGGCAGGCGAAGGCGATGTACCGGCATCTGTCAGCGGTGCGCTGGCCTCAACCACCGGAGCGCTGGCCGGGGTAGCTTCCGGTACGGGAGCCTCTGCCGCTGGAGTAGAACTCGGGTTGACGATCTTGCCAGAGCTGCCTGCCGGTGTGCTGGCAGTCATTTCCACCTTGGGCTTTTTCATGCCATCCAGCACCGGTATGGCCGCCAGTGCCACGGCAACCAGGCCGCCGGCAATTGCCAGGCGCTTTTTCAGCTTGCTGTTGAGGTCTTTTTCATCCGGCCCGGTGCCGGGGTCCTGCCCTTGATTTTGTTCTGTCATGGCCTTGAATTTTTATGCAGCAGAGGCTTGAAAAGGCTGGTAAAATATCGGGTTCCTCAGAATTGCGTAACCCGAGTGGATAAACTAAAGCCTAGTTTAGCCACTTGTTCTGTTATTTGGGAGTATTTGGGAGATTTTTATGGCAATTGAACGTACCCTGTCCATCGTTAAGCCGGATGCCGTCGCCAAGAACGTGATTGGCAAGATCTACGACCGTTTCGAATCCGCCGGTCTGAAAGTGGTTGCTGCCAAGCTGAAGCAACTGTCCCGCGCTGAAGCCGAAGGCTTCTACGCTGTACACAAAGAACGTCCTTTCTTCAAGGACCTGGTTGACTTCATGGTTTCCGGCCCGGTGATGATCCAGGCTCTGGAAGGCGAAAACGCCGTCGCCAAGAACCGCGAACTGATGGGCGCCACCGACCCGAAAAAGGCTGACGCCGGCACCATCCGCGCCGACTTCGCCGAATCGATCGACGCTAACGCCGTACACGGCTCCGACAGCGCTGAAAACGCTGCCATCGAAGTGGCTTACTTCTTTGCCGCTTCCGAGATCTACTCCCGTTAATCTCGATTTGCCGTAATGGATGTATCTGGCGGCAGCCCTGTGGCTGCCGCTGTTTTACCGAGGACTGCATGAAAACCAACCTGCTCGACTTCAATCTGGACCAGCTGACCGAACACTTTGCCGCCATGGGTGAAAAACCCTTCCGTGCCAAACAGGTGATGCGCTGGATGCACCAGATGGGCGAAGACGATTTCGACGCGATGACCGACCTGGCCAAAAGCCTGCGTGCCAAACTGCACGAGCGTGCCGAGGTGCGCGTGCCGTCGCTGATGACCGGGCAGGCGTCCAGTGATGGTACCCGCAAGTGGCTGCTTGACGTCGGCACCGGCAACGGTGTGGAGACCGTGTTCATTCCGGAAGACGAGCGCGGCACCTTGTGCGTGTCATCCCAGGTGGGTTGTGCGCTGGAGTGTACTTTCTGCTCCACCGGCCGCCAGGGTTTCAACCGCAATCTCAGCACTGCCGAAATCATCGGCCAGCTGTGGTGGGCCAACAAGGCCATGGGGATTACCCCGAAAAATGAACGCGTGGTGTCTAATGTCGTGATGATGGGCATGGGCGAACCGCTGGCCAACTTCGACAATGTGGTCAGTGCCCTGCAAATCATGCTGGACGATCACGGCTACGGCCTCAGCCGCCGCCGCGTTACGCTGTCCACTTCCGGCCTGGTACCGCAAATGGACCGACTGCGCGAAGCCTGTCCGGTGGCGCTGGCCGTCAGCCTGCACGCACCCAACGATGCCATTCGCGATGAAATCGTCCCCATCAACAAAAAATATCCGCTCAAGGAGCTGATGGCCGCCTGCCAGCGTTATCTGGAAAAGGCACCGCGCGATTTCATTACCTTTGAATATGTGATGCTGGACGGCATCAACGACCGGCCAGAGCACGCACGCCAGTTGCTGGAACTGGTGCGGGATGTTCCGTGCAAGTTCAACCTGATTCCGTTTAACCCTTTCCCGAATTCGGGGTACGATCGCTCCAGTAATAATGCAATCCGGATTTTTCGGGAAATGTTGCAGGAGCAGGGCTACGTGGTTACCGTAAGGAAAACCCGTGGCGACGATATCGATGCCGCATGTGGGCAACTGGCAGGGCAGGTGATGGACAAGACCCGCCGTCAGGTCAAATGGATGCAGATCGCTCAGGAGAACGACGAATGATCAAGTGGCGAGTGTGGATGGCAGTGAGCCTGTTGGCGTATTCCTGTGCCTCATTCGCCGCTCCGGCCAACCGGAAACTGGCGGAAATCCGCAGCCAGCTGGCCGTCGAATATGCTTCCCTCGGCAATCTGCCGATTGCGCTGGAATCGGCCAACGATGCCGTCAATGCGGATGGCAGCTTTGCCGGGGCTTACCTGACCCGTGCCTATATCTTCAATCTGATGCATCTGGATGCTGATGCGGAACAGAACTTTCTGAAGGCATTGCAGGTCGATCCTTCCAGTCCGGAAGCCAATAACAACTATGGCCAGTTCCTGTGCGAGCATGACCGCCCGCGACAGGCCATGGATTATCTGGCCAAGGCAATCGGCAATCCGCTGTATCAGACACCACAAACGGCCTATCTGAACATGGGCCGTTGCAGTGTAAAACTGGGTGAAACGACCCAGGCCAATGACTATCTGCTGACGGCTTTGCGGCTTGTTCCCAATTATTTACCTGCGTTGCGTGAGCTGGCAGCCTTGCATCTGGAGCTGGGCAATGCCAAGCTGGCGTCCTTTTATTTCTCTCGCCTGCAGCAGGCGGCAGGCAACGCGCCATTGGGGGCCGATGTATTGTGGCTGGGCGTGCAGATTGCCAGAAAAGGGGGGGACCGGGCGCATGAGGCGGAGTATTCCGCCATGTTGAAGAACCGATACCCGGACTCCAGAGAAACACAACTGTTGTTAAGCGGAAGCTGAAGATGGAACAGGACGCAAATGGCCAGCCTGCCGACCTGGGTGTCGGCTCTGCGTTGAAAGCAGAGCGCGAGCGTGCCGGCATGAGTCTGGGGGAAGTGGCAGACCGGCTGAAGCTGTCCATCCGGCAACTGGAAGCCATTGAACATGATGACTTCCAGCAATTGCCGGGTGCAACGTTTGTCCGTGGTTTTGTCCGGAATTACGCGCGCTTTCTCCGGGTTGATCCGGAACCGCTGATGGCCAGGCTGGAGCAGCATTTTCCGTCGGCAGTCAATGACGTGGTCAACCTCGTCAAGCATGAACACCAAGCCGAGCCTTCTGGCACGGCACAGACCCTGTCGCGTGTTTCGTCCCCGGCTGCTGCTGGCAGCAAGGCTGGCAAATGGCTGGGACTGCTGGCTTTAGCCGTGGTGGTCATCGCCGTGGCGGCCTGGTTCGCTGGCCGACCGGATAAACCGGTGGCTGCAACTAGCCCAACGCTGCAACCCATGCTGACTGAACAGGCAGCCTCGGCGGCAGTCGGCCAGAGCAGCACGGCAAGCGTGCCGCTTGCTGAGGTGGAAAAACCTGTGGTGGCTGCCGCGTCGGTGGTGAGCGCCAGTGTACCGGCTGCAGTTTCGCCTGTTGTCAGCAAGACAGCCGCCAGTGCGGCCGTACCGGCAGAGCAAGGCAGTGGCAGGCTTACCCTCAGCGCGCATCAGGCCGCCTGGATTTCCGTGGTGGATGCCAACGGTAAAAAGCTGCAGTTTGGTACCCTGGAAGCCGGTGCCAGCAAGGAATTGAGCGGAACACCGCCGTTCCAGCTGAAAATCGGCAATGCGGCGCAGGTGCAGTTGAGCTTTAACGGACAGGCCGTCGATCTGACGGACAAGATTCGCGGTACTACCGCCAAAATTGAACTCAAGTAAATGCGGATTGTTGCATGAATAGCGTGAATATCGCGCGACGCCCCACCCGTCAGGTACGTGTGGGGCATGTCATGGTTGGCTCGGATGCACCGGTTGTGGTGCAGTCCATGACCAATACCGACACGGCAGATGCCATCGCCACCGTAGAACAGGTTTACCAGTTGTCCCAGGCCGGCTCCGAGCTGGTACGCATCACGGTCAATTCGCCGGAAGCAGCTGCGCGCGTGGCGGAAATCCGCCAACGCCTGGACGATATGGGCTGTGATGTCCCGCTGGTGGGCGATTTCCATTTCAATGGCGAGCGCCTGCTGAAGGAGTACCCGGACTGTGCCCGTGCGCTGGCCAAGTACCGCATCAACCCGGGTAATGTCGGCAAGGGTTCCAAGGGCGACGAAAAGTTTGCCTACATGATCCGTACCGCAGCCGAGCTGGACAAGCCGGTGCGCATCGGTGTGAACTGGGGCAGCCTGGATCAGGCGCTGCTGGCACGTATGCTGGATGCCAACAATCGCAAACCGCAGCCCTTGCCGCTGGAACTGGTGATGCGCGAAGCGCTGATCGTGTCGGCACTGGAATCCGCCGACAAGGCGATGGAACTGGGCCTGCCGGCGGACAACATCCTGCTGTCGTGCAAGGTCAGCAATGTGCAGGACCTGATCACCGTTTATCGTGATCTGGGCAGCCGCTGCGATTTTCCGCTGCATCTGGGCCTGACTGAAGCCGGCATGGGCAGCAAGGGCATTGTGGCTTCATCCGCCGCACTGGCCATCCTGCTGCAAGAAGGCATTGGCGATACCATTCGCATCTCGCTGACCCCGCAGCCGGGCGAAGCGCGTACCAAAGAAGTTGTGGTGGCGCAGGAACTGTTGCAAACCATGGGGCTGCGAAGCTTCACCCCGCTGGTTACCGCCTGCCCCGGTTGTGGCCGTACCACCAGCACCTTCTTCCAGGAGCTGGCCGACCAGATCCAGAGCTATCTGCGCGAGCAGATGCCCATCTGGCGCTTGCAGTATCCGGGAGTGGAAGACATGAAGGTGGCGGTGATGGGCTGTGTGGTGAATGGCCCTGGCGAGAGCAAGCTGGCTGATATCGGCATTTCCCTGCCCGGTACGGGTGAGGTTCCGGTAGCTCCGGTTTATGTGGATGGCCAGAAGGATGTCACCCTGAAGGGCGACAATATCGCGGCGGAATTCAAGGCGCTGGTGGACAACTATGTTCACAGCCGTTTTGGTGAAGGTGGCAGCAAGCGCCGGGAAACGCCGGCTGCGCGCACCATTCCCATCCTGCCGCAGCGCTGAGCGCAGGCAGCTACAGACTGGCAAGATCAACCGAATAGCAAGAAAAAATATCACATGGCGCAAAAATTGCAGGCAATCAAGGGCATGAATGATGTACTGCCCGCCGAGTCGTACCAATGGGAATACTTTGAAGGCGTACTGCGCAAGCTGCTGGCCGACTATGGCTATCAGAACATCCGCACCCCGATTGTGGAAACCACACCCCTGTTTGTGCGGGCCATTGGCGAAGTGACCGATGTGGTCGAAAAGGAAATGTACACCTTTGTCGACAGCCTCAATGGCGACAGCCTGACCCTGCGTCCAGAGGGCACGGCTGGCACGCTGCGCGCGGTGGTGGAACACACCCTGCTGTACAACACCACGCAGAAGCTGTGGTACATGGGCCCGATGTTCCGCCACGAAAAGCCGCAAAAAGGCCGCTATCGCCAGTTCCACCAGATGGGTATCGAAGCCCTGGGATTTGCCGGCCCGGACATCGATGCCGAAATCATCGCCATGACCGCCGACCTGTGGCAGCGCCTGGGTCTGAGCCAGTACGTACGTCTGGAAATCAACTCGCTGGGCAATGCCGAAGAACGTGCAGCACACCGCAAGGCGCTGATCAGCTATCTGGAAGGCTTTGTCGACATTCTGGATGAAGACGGCAAGCGCCGCCTGTACACCAATCCGCTGCGCGTGCTGGATACCAAAAATCCGGCTTTGCAGGAAATGGCTGACAATGCGCCGCGCCTGTCCGATTATCTGGGCGAGGCCTCTCGCGCCCATTACGAAGGTTGGAAGGCCATGATTGGCGCACTGGGCATCGACTTTGTCGAAAACCCGCGCCTGGTACGTGGCCTCGATTACTACAATCAGTCCGTGTTCGAGTGGGTGACTACCGAACTGGGCGCGCAGGGTACGGTATGTGCCGGTGGCCGTTACGATGGCCTGATTGAACAACTGGGTGGCAAGCCTGCACCGGGCATCGGTTTTGGCATGGGCCTGGAGCGCGTATTGCTGCTGTTGCAGGACAAGGGCCTGCTGCCAGCGGCACGCAGCGTGGACGTCTATATCGTGCAGCAGGGTGATGGTGCAGCCATGTATGCGATGAAACTGGCGCAGCAGTTGCGCCATGCCGGCCTGTCCGTCATCCAGCACCTGGGTGAAGGCAGCTTCAAGTCGCAAATGAAAAAGGCCGATGGCAGCGGTGCCGAATTTGCCGTCATCATCGGAGAAAACGAAATGGCGGCAGGTCAGGCCGTGGTCAAGCCCATGCGTGCCGAAGCGGCACAGCAAACCGTGGCGTTGGACCAGGTAGCCGCGACCATTGCCGTGATCAAGGCTTGACATAAGGGGGGTGCGCAATGGCGTACGACTTGCAGGAACAGGAACAGATCGACTCCATGAAAGCCTTCTGGCAACAATGGGGCAAACTGATTGGTGGTGCGGTGCTGGCCATCAGTGTGGCTTACCTGGGTTACAAAGGCTATGGCTACTATCAGGCAGCGCAGGCCAGCAAGGCTGCCGTGGTGTTTGCCGATGTGGAGCAGGCTGCCCAGTCGCAGGATGTAGCCAAGCTGAAGTCGGCAGCAGCATTGCTGCAGTCCGACTATGCCGGCACGGCTTATGCCGCGGATGCCGCCTTGCTGGCTGCCAAGCTTGCGTTTGAAAAGAACGATCTGGCCACAGCCCAGACCCAGCTTGGCTGGGTGGTGCAGAATGTGAAGGATGAGTCCATGGTTGCCGTGGCGCACCTGCGTCTGGCGACCATCCAGTTGGATCAGAAGCATTACGATGCCGCCATTGCAGAACTTGGTCAGGCCCACCCTAGCGCATTTGATGCACTGTTCCTTGATTTGAAGGGCGATGTGCAGGCTAGTAAGGGTGACAAGGCTGCTGCGCGTGATGCATACAAGGCCGCCCTGGCCAAGCTGGTGGGGGAATCGCCGAACCGCCAGTTCATTCAGACCAAACTCGACGCACTGGGAGGTTAATTGATGCGCCGCCAATTGCTGGTTACTGCTGTTCTTTCCTCGTTCCTGCTGGCCGGCTGCGCCAGCTGGTTTGAAAGTTCTTCCGCTGCAAAACCCACACCGCTGGCGGCCATCAAGCCCATCCAGGCCCTGAATGTGAAGTGGAGCCTGTCGCAGGCTGCATCCGGCAATGCCTTTTCCCCGGTGTATACCAACGGTAATGTGGTCTCTGCAGATGCTTCCGGTCGCATCCGCACTGTGGATGCCCTGTCCGGCCGCGTCAGCACCGAAGTTTCCCTCAAGCGTGAACTGTCCACTGGCGTAGCTGCTGCCGGCGACACCGTGATTGTTGGAACCCAGGACGGCAAACTGCTTGCCGTTGAGCGTAGCAGTGGCAAGACGTTGTGGGAGCAAACCCTCACCAGCGTGGCGCTGGAAGCCCCGCAAGTGGCCGCAGGCATGGTGGTGGTGCGCAGCAATGATGGCCGTCTGACGGGCTTTAGCCTGGCCGATGGCAAGCAGCAATGGTCGGTAGCACGCACGCAGCCGCAGTTGCTAGTGCGCAATACCGGCTCGATGCAGGCTGTGGGTAATGAGGCTGTCATGGTTGGTCTGCCTGGCGGCAAACTCGACATCATCAGCCCGGCCAACGGCAATACCCTGTGGGAAGGCGTGGTTGCCAACCCGCGCGGTGCTACCGAGCTTGAGCGTATTACCGACATTACCAGCCGCCCGGTTTACGATGGCGGCCAGGTTTGCAGCGTGGCCTACCAGGGCCGTGTAGCCTGCTTCGACGCCAAAACCGGCAGCCTGATGTGGGCAAGAGAGCTGTCATCCAGCCGTGGTGTGGCACTGGATGCCGGCAAGCTGTATGTCACTGCAGAGGATGGTTCGGTGTGGGCGTATGATCGCACCACCGGTCGCAATCTGTGGAAAACCGACGCACTGAAATTCCGTAATGTATCTGGCCCCGCCATGCTCGGACGTTTTGTTCTGGTGATCGATGGCGAAGGCTATGGCCACCTGCTGTCCAACGAGAACGGCAGTCTGGTGGGCCGTGTGAAACTAGGCAGCGAAGGTACCATCGCCCAGCCCGTCTCCCTGGGCTCTTCTGCCCTGGTGCAGGGGCAGAATGGTCGCCTGTCGCTGCTGTCGATTGAGTAAAAGCTGTAACCATGAAACCAACCGTAGCGCTGGTCGGCCGCCCCAATGTGGGCAAGTCGACCCTTTTCAACCGGCTCACCCGCAGCCGTGACGCCCTGGTCGCCGACCAGCCCGGCCTGACCCGCGATCGCCACTACGGCCATGGTCGTGTGGGGGAAAAACCGTATCTGGTGGTGGACACCGGTGGTTTTGAACCCGTGGTCGATGAAGGCATCCTGTTCGAGATGGCCAAGCAGACCCTGCAGGCCGTGGATGAAGCCGATGCCGTGGTGTTTCTGGTGGATGGTCGCACCGGCATCACCCCGCAGGACAAGATTATTGCCAACCGCCTGCGCCAGATCGACCGACCGGTCTTTTTGGTGGTCAACAAGGCCGAAGGCATCAGTCATGCCATCGCCGGTGCCGAATTCCACGAACTGGCATTGGGCCAGCCGCTGGTGATTTCCGCTGCTCACGGCGATGGTGTGCGCGAGCTGATGGAGATGGTGCTGGAGGATTTCCCGGAGGAGGTGGAAGAAGAAGACCGCTATCATCCGAAATTTGCCGTCATTGGCCGCCCCAATGTGGGAAAGTCCACGCTGGTGAATGCCATTCTGGGTGAAGAGCGCGTCATTGCCTTCGACCAGGCCGGCACTACCCGTGACAGTATCTATATTGATTTCGAGCGCGAAGGCCATACATACACCATTATCGATACTGCCGGTGTGCGGCGTCGCGGCAAGGTGAACGAGGCCATCGAAAAGTTTTCCGTCATCAAGACTATGAAGGCGATTGAAGACGCCAACGTCGCGGTATTGGTGCTGGATGCGCAGCTGGATATTTCCGAGCAGGATGCCACCATTGCCGGTTTCGCCCTTGAGGCAGGCCGGGCGCTGGTGGTGGCGGTCAACAAGTGGGACAACCTGGATTTCGAACAAAAGGAAACCATCAAGCGGGATATCGCCCGCAAGATCAGCTTCCTTGACTTTGCCAAGTTCCACTACATCTCGGCCATCGAAGGCCGTGGTGTGGCTGATCTGTTCAAATCCATCGATGAAGCCTATCAGGCAGCCATGGTGAAGCTGGCCACGCCGAAGCTGACGCGGGTACTGAATGTTGCAGTAGAACGTCAGGCTCCGCCGCGTTCAGGCCTGATGCGCCCCAAGATGCGTTATGCTCACCAAGGTGGCATGAATCCGCCTATCATCGTGATTCATGGCAATGCACTGGATGCGATTCCGGCAAGTTATACGCGTTATCTGGAACATACCTTCCGCAAGGTGTTCAAACTGCAGGGCACTCCGCTGCGTGTGCAGTACAAGACCTCGGAAAACCCCTTCGATACCGAGGTATCCAAGGAAAAATCCAGAGCCAAACCCAAACCGATGTCAAAGTTGCGTGGGCGCGAGAAGGAAGTGCGCTGGGGCAAGAGTGGTAAAAAATAGTAGGCTGGGTTTTTTTCTGCTAAAAATAAGCATGCCAGCCGGGTTTAAAAGATTACTTAATACAACAATCAACGATTCGGAGAAAACGAATGAGCTCTAAAGGGCAAATGTTACAAGACCCGTTCCTGAATATTCTGCGCAAGGAACATGTGCCGGTTTCCATTTATCTGGTTAACGGCATCAAGCTGCAGGGTCAGGTCGAGTCTTTTGACCAATACGTCGTGCTGTTGAAAAACACGGTGACCCAGATGGTATACAAGCACGCCATCTCCACCGTGGTACCGGCCCGTCCGGTAAACATCCCGCACGAACATCCGGGTCAGAAGCAGGATCAGCAAGAAGCCTGATCAGGCCGAGCGCTGTATCCTCCACGGGCCGCCAGGCTGTGTCATCCTGACACGGTTTGTCGGCCTTTTTTCATGCCAGGTCCGGCTGCAAGTGTGCTGTTCCGCTGCAGCAGAACCTTCTTCTACGGTTTTGAATACTGTGTTTGATCGTCCCGATATTGGAGACCAGGCTGTGCTGGTCTGTCTGGATTTTGGTGATCCGGATCATCAGGAAAACGTTGCCGAATGTGCCGAGCTGGTTCGCTCCGCCAATGTCACTGTCACCGGCATCATCCAGGGCAAGCGTCAGCGGCCCGATGCCGCGCTGTTTGCCGGCAAGGGCAAGGTGGAAGAGGTTGGCGTGATGGTGCGGGCAACCGGTGCCAATGTGGTGATCTTCAACCATCAGCTGTCGCCGGCGCAGGAACGCAATCTGGAGCGTGCCTTGCAGTGCAGGGTAATCGACCGCACCAGCCTGATTCTGGATATTTTTGCCCAGCGTGCCCGCAGCCATGAAGGCAAGCTGCAGGTGGAACTGGCGCAGTTGTCGCACATCGCCACCCGGCTGGTGCGTGGCTGGACCCACCTGGAGCGGCAAAAGGGTGGTATCGGCTTGCGTGGCCCGGGGGAAAGTCAGCTGGAGACCGACCGCCGCCTGCTGGGAAACCGGGTCAAGGCGCTGAAGGAAAGGCTGGCGCAGGTACAAAAGCAGCGCAATACCCAGCGGCGTGGCCGGCTGCGTACCGGCATTGCCTCGGTTTCCATTGTCGGCTATACCAATGCGGGCAAGTCCACCCTGTTCAATGCGCTGACCAAGGCACGCGCCTATGCGGCCGACCAGCTGTTTGCCACGCTGGATACCACCAGCCGCAAACTGTTTCTCAATACGGAAACCTCCGTCATCGTTTCCGATACCGTCGGTTTTATCCGGGATTTACCGCATACCCTGGTTGCTGCTTTCCGCGCCACACTGGAAGAAACCATTCAGGCCGATTTGCTGCTGCACGTGGTGGACTCGTCCAATCCACTGCGCGATGTGCAAATCGAAGAGGTCAACAAGGTACTGGCAGAAATCGGCGCAGAATCCGTGCCGCAGTTGATTGTGTGGAACAAGACCGATTTGCGTCAGTTGCCTGCAGCCATCGAGCGTGATGAACTGGATGAAATCCAGGCCGTTCGGTTGTCCGCCCTCACCGGAGAAGGGTTGGAACTCTTGCGTGAAGCTCTTGCCGAACGTCTGCAGTCACCTGATAACCAACACGAAGAACAAGACGAATATGTCGCAGAATGATCCAAACCGGGGGCGTCAGGGCAGTGACGGCCCACCGGACCTAGACGAAATTTTCCGCCAGTTGAACCAGCGTCTGGCGCGATTGCTTGGCGCGCGTCCTCCTGCTGGCGGCCAGCCATCCCCGGAACCCAAGGCCGCCTTCAAGGGCGGTGCCATGGTGGTGGTCGGCGTGCTGGCCGCACTGTGGCTGGGCAGCGGCTTTTATGTAGTGGATGCCAAAGAGCAGGGCGTCGTGTTGCGCATGGGCAGTTTCAGCCGGGTAACCGACCCGGGCCTGCAGTGGCATGCTCCTTATCCTTTTGAGAAAGTGGAAATCGTCAACCTCACCGAGCTGCGCAGTGTCGAAGTGGGCTATCGCAGCAATGCCAAGAACAAGGTGCCGGAAGAATCTCTGATGCTGACGGCAGACCAGAACATCATCGATGTGCAATTGTCGGTGCAGTACGACGTTAAAGACCCCAAGGCTTTCCTGTTCAATAATGCTGCGGCAGACCGCAATGCCAACGATATCGTCAAGCAGGCAACGGAAACTGCAATTCGTGAAGTGGTCGGGCGCAACAAGGTGGATTTTGTGCTCAATGAGGGCCGGGCGCAGATTGCAGCTGAAGCACAAAAGGTGATTCAGGACATTCTGGATCGCTATGGCCTGGGCGTACGCATTGCCAAGGTCAACATCAACGCGGTGCAGCCGCCAGAGCAGGTATTGGCTGCTTTTGACGATGCGGTCAAGGCAGGTCAGGACAAGGACAAGCTGCGCAACGAAGGCCTGGCCTACGCCAACGATGTGGTGCCCAAGGCCAAGGGGATGGCTGCCCGGCTGGAGCAGGAAGCCGAAGCGTATCAACAGAAAGTCGTGTCGCAGGCTGAAGGCGATGCCTCGCGTTTCAAGCAAGTGTTGTCGGAATACAACAAGGCTCCCAAGGTCATGCGTGACCGCCTTTATCTGGACATGATGCAGCAAGTGATGAGCTCCACTAGCAAGGTGATTGTCGATCAGAAGGGCGGCAACAGCCTGCTTTATCTGCCACTGGACAAACTGACTCAGGCTGCCACTTCCGCTGCGTCAAATGGCGCTTCCGTTGCAGCTTCAGCACCCAGCGCCGCACCGGCAACCGTCCCGTCGGCTCCGGCTGTCCGCAACAACAAGAGTGGCCGTGACTTCGGTCGCAGTCGTGACATTCTCGGCGGGGAGCGCTGACATGCAGAAACTCATGCCAACCTTGCTTGCTGTGCTTGCCATCCTGTTCATCGCCAGCTTGTCGCTGTTTACTGTCGATCAACGCCAGTACGCCATGGTGTTTCAGTTTGGTGAGGTAGAACGTGTCATCAAGCAGCCAGGTATCCAGTTCAAGATTCCCTTGCTGCAGAATGTGCGCTATTTCGATAGTCGTGTACTGACCATCGATGCCGAGGCCCCTGAGCTGTTCAACACCCGCGAGAAGAAGAACGTGCTGGTGGATAGCTATGTAAAATGGCGCATTGTCGATGTTGAACAGTTCTACAAGAGCGTCGGTTCGGAAG
Source organism: Aquitalea denitrificans (assembly GCF_009856625.1). Classification (GTDB taxonomy): domain Bacteria; phylum Pseudomonadota; class Gammaproteobacteria; order Burkholderiales; family Chromobacteriaceae; genus Aquitalea; species Aquitalea denitrificans. The sequence continues at coordinate 3,283,056 of NZ_CP047241.1, read as the reverse complement.
CTGCTGCAGTGGCCCGCTTGAAGCAAACCATCAACGATGGCCTGCGTGCCGAGTTCGGCCAGAAGACAGTTGCTGATGTGATTTCGGGCAAGCGCGACGAGGTAATGGAGACGGTTCGCAAGCGCGCTGACGCAGATGCGCGTAAAATAGGCGTGGAAATTCTCGATGTACGCTTAAAACGTGTCGATTTTCCGGATAAAATAAGCAGCTCTGTCTATGACCGCATGCAGTCCGAGCGTCGTACCGTCGCCAGCCAGCTACGCAGCGAAGGTGCCGCCGACGCCGAACGCATCCGTGCCGAAGCAGAAAAGCAGCGCGACGTGATTCTGGCTGAAGCCTACAACCAGGCGCAACAGCGCAAGGGCGAGGGCGATGCCAAGGCAGCGGCGATTTATGCCGAAGCGTATGGCCGCAGTCCGGAGTTCTACGCCTTCTGGCGCAGCATGGATGCGTACAAGGAGTCGTTCAAGAACAAGAGCGATGTCATGGTGCTGGATCCGAACAGCGAGTTCTTCAAGTACTTCAAGAACCCGCAGGCTGCCAGCAAGGGCAAGTAAGCGTTGTCTTGATTCTACAATCAGTTTTCATGACTGGCCGGACACCCCGGCCAGTTTGCCGTAAACAGGGCGGGGTGATGAATCCCGCCTTTTATTTGTCGAAAACGGAATATGCGTAACTGGCTGTTACCCGAATACATTGCGGACATTCTGCCCGCTACTGCCCGCCAGGTGGAGTCTGCCAAGGCGGCGATGCTGGAACAATTCCGCTGTGCAGGCTATGAACTGGTCCTGCCTCCGCTGATCGAATATGTCGATTCGCTGATCGCCGAAGGTGATACCGCGCTGGATCTGAAAACCTTCAAGCTGGACGACCAGCTGTCTGGTCATCAGCTTGGGCTGCGGGCCGACATCACGCCGCAGGTGGCGCGCATCGACGCCCATCTGCTGGGTCATCGCACCGGTGTTACCCGGCTGTGCTATGCCGGTAGTGTGGTGCATACCCGCCCCAACGGTTTGATGAGCTCGCGCCAGCCGATGCAGGTGGGTGCCGAACTGTACGGCTATGCCGGCATTGAGGCCGACATCGAGATCATCGAGCTGATGCTCGCCACGCTGGATCAGGTCAAGGTGCCGCAGCTGCGTCTGGACGTTGGCCATACCGCCATCTTCCGTGGTCTGGCCAATGCCGCCGGCCTGTCGCCGCAGGCCACGCGCGAACTGTTCGCCGTGCTGCAGAACAAGGATGCCGCTAGCATCGCCGAACAAGTTGCCGGTCTGGCCGAACCTTATCGCTCTGCCTTCCTGGCTCTACCCGAACTGTATGGCCCGGCTGCGGTACTGGAAAAGGCGCGCACTCGTCTGCCGTCCTTGCCGGAAGTGGAACTGGCACTGATGCAGCTCTCTGCCATCGCCCGTGCTTTTGAAGGCCGTGTTGCCATCAGCTTCGATCTGTCCGAGCTGCGTGGCACGCACTACCATACCGGTTTGATTTTTGCCGCCTATGCTCCGGGCTGGGCGGTAGAGCTGGCCCGTGGTGGCCGCTACGACAATGTTGGCCGCCGTTTTGGCCGTGCCCGTCCTGCTACAGGTTTCAGTCTGGATCTGCGTGATTTGATCCAGATTCTGCCGGAACGCGGCAGTGCCATGGGCATCCGCGTTTCCAATCGCCACTTGCCGGCCGCACAAGCGGAAGTCGAACGTCTGCGTGCCGGTGGTGAAGTGGTGATCATTGATTACCTGGGGGAATCAGCCGAAGCCATCGGCTGCAACCGTGAACTGATTCCGGCCGCTGATGGCTGGCAGATCGTCCCGTTTAACTGATTTTTAGTTTGACTGAAGAAGAGGTTTTTCCAATGTCCAAGAATGTTGTCGTGATCGGTACCCAATGGGGTGATGAAGGCAAGGGCAAGATCGTTGACTGGCTGACCGACCACGCACGTGCTGTGGTACGTTTCCAGGGTGGTCACAATGCGGGCCATACCCTGGTGGTGAATGGCAAGAAAACCGTGTTGCGCCTGATTCCGTCCGGCATTCTGCGCGAAGGCGTGGAATGTTTTATCGGTAATGGCGTGGTGCTGTCGCCTGAAGCGTTGCTGAAGGAAATCGACGAGCTGGAAGCTGCTGGCGTGAATGCCTCGGCCCGCCTGAAGATTGCTGAAGGCTGCCCGCTGATCCTGCCTTACCACGTGGCGCTGGACCAGGCGCGCGAAGCCTCCCTTGGCGCTGGCAAGATTGGTACCACTGGCCGTGGCATTGGCCCTTGCTATGAAGACAAGGTAGCCCGTCGTGCGCTGAAGGTGATTGACCTGTTCAATCCGGAACGCTTTGCCAGCAAGCTGAAGGAAAACGTTGATTACTACAACTTCCTGCTGACCAATCTGCTCAAGGCCGAACCGGTTAGCTACGAAGACATCCTGGCCAATACCATGAAGTTGGCCGAGCGCATCAAGCCGATGGTGGCCGACGTATCCCGCACCTTGTACGACATGGACAAGGCTGGTATCCCCATCCTGTTCGAAGGTGCGCAAGGCACGCTGCTGGACATCGACCACGGTACCTACCCCTTTGTCACCTCTTCCAACTGCGTGGCTGGTGCCGCAGCACCGGGCGCTGGCGTACCGCCGCAGATGCTGAACTATGTACTGGGTATCGTAAAGGGCTACTGCACCCGCGTGGGTTCCGGTCCCTTCCCGAGCGAGCAGGAAAACGAAATCGGTACCTTCCTGGCCAAGCGCGGTAACGAATTCGGTTCCGTTACTGGCCGTCCGCGTCGCTGTGGCTGGTTTGATGCCGCTGCGTTGAAGCGCTCCATCCAGATCAACGGTGTGTCCGGCCTGTGCGTGATGAAGCTGGACGTGATGGATGGCTTGGAAGAAATCCAGCTGTGCACCGGCTACATGCTGGATGGCAAGAAGATTGATATTCTGCCCTTCGGTTCCGATGCGGTTACCAAGTGCGAACCGGTCTACGAAACCATGCCGGGCTGGACGGACTCCACGGTTGGTGCCAAGCGCTGGGAAGACCTGCCGGCTAACGCCCAGGCTTACCTGAAGCGTATCGAAGAAGTATGCGGTGCGCCGATCGATATCGTTTCCACCGGCCCTGACCGTGAAGAAACCATCGTGCTGCGCCACCCCTACGGACTGTAATTGCGGTTCACTCCAGAAAACCCACCCATGGCGGTGGGTTTTTTTTATGCGCGAATACAGGCAAGATAGCGCTAACATCGACTGTGCAGTCTCTTGTCACCCAGCCATACGCCAGTATGGGTTCCTCCCGGAAAAGACATGTCCACACCTCTGAACGCTGTGCTGCTCGGCTATGGTTATGCCGGCAAAACCTTCCATGCTCCGTTGATTGACGCCTGCCAGGATTTACACTTGTATGGCATCGTCAGCAGCAAGCCCGAACAGCTGGCCACTGACTGGCCCCAGGCGCGTTGCTGGCCAACGCTGGAGCAGGCCTTGCAAGATACAGCGGTCGACCTGATTGTCATTGCCACACCCAATGATTTGCACTTCGAACAGGCACAGGCTGCCCTGCTGGCTGGCAAGCATGTGGTGGTCGATAAGCCCTTCACCGTCACGCTAAGCGAGGCAAGACAGCTGGATGTGCTGGCAAAGCAGCAGGGGGTATTGCTGTCGGTTTTCCATAATCGACGTTGGGACGCTGATTTTCTGACCTTGCGCCAGCTGCTGGCCAGTGGCCGCTTGGGACAGATCAGCCAGTTTGCCTCGCATTTTGATCGTTACCGGCCAGAAGTGCGCCAGCGCTGGCGCGAGCAGGGGGGTGCCGGAAGCGGTTTGTGGTACGACCTGGGCCCTCATCTACTGGATCAGGCCTTGCAGTTGTTTGGGCAACCTCTCGGCGTTAGTGCATATCTGGCCACGCAGCGCCAGGGTGCCAAAGCCACGGATTACTTCCACGTGCAGCTGCGTTATCCGTCTATCCATGTGGTACTGCATGGTTCATGCCTGGTTAGTGGTGGCATCCCGCGCTTTGCCGTGCATGGCGATCTGGCCAGCTATGTCAAATATGGGCTGGATACACAGGAATCTGATCTGAAGCAGGGTAAGGCTGTGGGCGGGGAGGGCTGGGGGTATGATCCCCTGCCAGGGCTGTTGATCGTGGCTGAAGGTGATGTGAGCCGTGGCACGCAATGGGCCAATCAGGTTGGCGACTATCGTTGTTACTATCAGCGCGTTGCAGCAGCCATACGCGGGCAGGACAGCAATCCGGTGACTGCCGCTGAGGCCGCCACCGTAATGGAATGGCTGGAGCGCGCCGTGCGTAGCGCCGCGTTGGGACGTGAAGTAACGGCGGAGGAGGTGTTGTGAGTATCGAGCAGGATTTGCAGATCATTGTGCAGCAGGAGGCCCTGTTGCAATTCAAGCAATTCGATGCGGAAACGGCGTGGCAACTGGGTTGCCGCCTGCGCGAAGAGGCAACACGGCGCGGTGCCGCACTGGCGATTGTGCTAACTCTCAACCAGACCCGCCGCTTTCAGTGCCTGATGCCGGGAGCCACGGCCAATAACGAGGATTGGGCACGGCGCAAGCATAATGTGGTGCAGAAGTTTGAACGCAGCACATTGGCCATCGGTCTGGATTGCCAGCGCCAGCAAACCAGCCTGCAGGAGAAGAACGGACTTCCCCTGGCAGATTACGCTACCCATGGCGGCGGATTTCCGCTGCTGCTGCAGGGCGGTGTGTGCATCGGCTCGATTGTGGTGTCAGGCTTGCCACAACGCGAGGACCACCAACTGGTGGTGGATGTGCTGGCTGCCATGCTGGGTCAGACGGATGTGCCTCGCCTGGATGTGTAAGCGCTCCAGCCCTATTGCCCGTTCCGGGCCGGGTGGGCATCGGCATCCGTCAGCGTGCCCAGAAAAGCCAGCAAGTCGCTGATTTCTTGTGCGTTAAGCGCTGGCGGCGCTCCCTTTTTTCCGCCAAAGGGGGCTTCGCGGTTGATATTGCCATGATAAACCGTCGGCAAGTCGTCAAACATTACCGGCTGGCCATTGCTGGCGACTGGGTACCATTTTTCCGGCTGGGTATCGCGGCTGGCATAAAACTCCAGAACCTGGCGCAAGTCATGGAGCACTCCGTTGTGGAAAAACACCTTGCGCGTTGCGACATTACGTAAGGATGGTGTCCGGAACAAGCCACAATATTCTGCTTTGCGCATGTCCTGACGCAGCGGGCCGCACAGGCCCAGGTCGTGATATTCCGGCTGATGGTTGAGGGCAAGCTGCGGGTTGCGTGGTACACCCAGCGCAATCAGGCCAAAGTCGCTGAATGCCGGAAAGGCACCATCGGACTGCCGCTCACTCAAATGACAGGCTGCACAGTTGCCCTTGTCCGGACTGTTGAATACTTGCAAGCCGCGCAACTCCTGATGGCTCAACTCAGCCTTGCCCCGCAGCCAGTCATCATATTTGCTGCTATATGGGTAAAAATCTGCCGGGTTTTGCTGGAAAACCTCCAGTGCCAGCACCAGTTTGTCGAAGGCTTGTGCCGGGCGCTGGAAGATATCCTTGCCGAAAACCGCCATGAAGGCGTTGGCACTTGCACTGGCTTGTAGCTGCCTTATCACTTGATCGCTACTGTCATTGGCCATTTCATTGGCCGCAAGCAGCGGAATGCGTGCCTGCTCATGAGTGCTGGCCGCACGGCCATCCCAGGTAAAGCCCCCGGTCGGCCCTGCATCCTCGCTGTCATTGCCATCGTTGTCGCGGAAGTGCTCGCTAAAAGGCGGTACGGTCTGCAAATAGCGCAATGACGGTACTGCGCGACTGCCCATCTGTTTGCCATCAATACCGCCAAACTGAACTGACCGGCTATCCGGAGGGCCATAAGCATGTTCCGGGCTGTGGCAGCTGGCACACGATTGCTTGCCACTTGCCGATAGTGCAGGCTCAAAGAATAGCTGGTGTCCAAGCGCACTTAGCTGTTGGCCCTCTTGTGGCGAGCTGACCGCATAAATGCCTGGACGCATACTGGCCTGTTGCTGTATCCCGGCCTGCTTGCACGCGCCAAGACAGCAGACAAGCATAAAACCAAGCAAGAGAGATAGATGGAGTCGGTTGGGGCGGTGATACATGGCGATTGATCATCGATGGCAGTCTTGCAACATAACGCAGTTTCATCACCGTGTGATGACAGGGGCACCCTTACTCCGGTCAGTGGCTTGTGCCTTGCCTGCCGAAATATTCTGGGTTGTTAATCCATCATCATCGTGCAACAAGGTGAAGGCAAAATCAGCAGTATCAGCATAAGGAAATGGACATGACGCACTGCAAGCCCCTGTTGGCCCCGATCGCACTGGCAATTGCTCTTGCTGGCTGCAACAGCATACCGGCAACACCGCCGGTGACCACTGGCTCCCTTGATGCCATTCAGAATGTGGTGGTGATTTTTGCAGAAAACCGCGCGTTCGATAATCTTTACGGCCTCTTCCCTAGCGCCAATGGCATTCCCGGGGTAAATCCATCTTCCCGTGGCAGCTATGTGCCGCAGAAGGATTTCGATGGTTCCGTCCTGCCGGTACTGCCGCCGACATGGGGCGGGCTGACGGCTGCCGGACAGGCCGTCACCTTGCCGCAGTCGCAAACCATGGGTTGGCCAAACCGTCCTTTCCCGCTGGATGATCCCAAGGGTGTGCAAGGCAGTGCCACCGTAGTGTCGCAGGAGGTGACAACACGAGATCTGGTACATCGCTTCTATAACAACCAGATGCAAATCAATGGTGGTGCCAACGACAAGTTTGCCGCTTATTCCGATGCCGGCGGTCTGAGCATGGGCTATTACGATGGCAGCAAAATGGCCTTGTGGAAGCTGGCGCGTCAGTACACGCTGGCAGACAACTTTTTCATGGGTGCTTTTGGTGGTTCCTTCCTCAATCACCAGTACCTGATTTGTGCCTGCGCCCCACAATATCCGCATGCCGATGCGGCTGATTCTCCGGCTCGCGACTCCATCTCGGCCATCGACACCGATGCGCAGGGACGTTTCTTGCGCCTGACCCCTGCTGCCGGTGCCAAGGCATCTGTTCTGGATGGCAAGGCAACTTACAAAAACGACGGTAACCTGACACCAAAAGACAAGCAGGGCATGTTCTATGCGGTCAATACCATGCAACCGCTATATCAGCCCAGCGGCAATGCGCCAGCGGCCAATGGCGCCAGCCAGTATGCCGATAAGGCCAAGGCCACGACGTTGCCGACGCAAACCGGGCCCACCATTGGCGACAGGCTCAGCGCCAGGGGAGTCAGCTGGGCATGGTATGCCGGTGGCTGGAATGCGGCACTGGCTGCGCGCAGCAATATTTACAACGGCAGTACGCCAAACTTCCAGCCACATCATCAGCCTTTCAACTATTACGCAGATTTCGATCCGCAGACCCGGCAGGCAAACCGTCATGCGCATCTGAAGGATTTTGACGCAGAATTCTTGCAGGCTGCGCAAGCAGGCACACTACCGACAGTGTCATTCTATAAACCACAAGGCAACGTCAACCAGCACGCCGGTTACGCCAGTGTCGCCGATGGCGACGCCCACATTGCGCAAGTGATTGCCCGTCTGCAGCAAAGCCCGCAGTGGAAGAACATGCTGATTGTGGTGACTTACGATGAAAACGGCGGCATCTACGACCATGCACCGGTCCCGCAAGGTGACCGCTGGGGGCCGGGTAGCCGCATTCCTGCCATCATCATTTCGCCGTATGCGCGCAAGGGCTTTGTCGATCACACCCAGTATGATACCGGCTCCATCCTGCGCTTCCTGACGCGGCGTTTCGAGCTGCAACCCCTGCCTGGAGTGCTGGAGCGTGATGCCGGCCTGCGTGCCAATGGCGCAGCCCCGATGGGCGATCTGAGCAATGCGCTGAATCTGCCGCAGCACTGATTCTGCTGGCAGGGTAAGCAGGGCAGCCATGGGCTGCCCTGTTGCATTTCACCGGTACGCAACACTTGTTAGTAACATCCTTGCTGTCCATTTTGGTCAAGCTGTTAGACTGAAATCCGGTTCTTGCATCAGTACACATCACATCATGCAGTTTCTTGTTGCCAGCGGCATGCTGACGCCGCTCATCATTGCCACCGCGCTATTCATGGAAAACATGGATGCCACGGTGATTTCCACTTCCTTGCCGGCCATTGCGCAGGATTTGCTGGTTGATCCGGTGGCGCTCAAGCTGGCACTGACATCCTATCTGGTGAGTCTTGCCGTTTTCATTCCAGTCAGTGGCTGGATGGCAGACCGCTTCGGTGCACGACGGATCTTCCGCTCGGCCATCCTGGTTTTCATGGTGGGTTCAGTCCTGTGCGGCTTCAGTGGTTCGCTTGAGTCTTTTGTACTGGCACGTTTCGTTCAGGGGATAGGCGGGGCGATGATGGTGCCTGTCGGACGCCTGGTCATTTTGCGTACCACACGCAAGGATGAGCTGGTGAGGGCCTTGAGTTATCTGACCATTCCAGCCCTGCTGGGGCCGGTAATAGGCCCGCCACTGGGGGGCTTCATCACCACTTATTTCCACTGGCGCTGGATTTTCTTCATCAATATCCCGATTGGCTTTCTTGGCATGCTGCTGGCCGGACGTTATATCGAAAATCTGCGCGATGAGAATGTACCGTCACTGGATAAGACCGGCTTTGTATTGACGGGTGTCGGTCTGTCTCTGCTGATGCTCGGATTGGCGACCGAGGGCAAGCATATGCTGTCAACGACGTTGTCTCTGGGCGTCAGTGTGCTGGGGGCCATGATGCTGCTGGGTTATCTACTGCATTACCGGCGCGTGAAAGAGCCGCTGCTTGATTTGTCTTTGCTACGCCTCCCCACCTTTCATGCCAGTGTGCTAGGTGGCTTTCTCATCCGTATGGGAATTGGCGCTACTCCTTTTCTACTGCCTTTGATGTTGCAACTGGGTTTTGGCTATTCTCCCTTCGAGTCAGGCTTGCTGACTTGCTCCACGGCGGTGGGAGCCATCTTCATGAAAACCATTGTATCCCGAGTGCTGGAGCGGTTTGGCTTCAAGAGTGTACTGAGCTGGAACGCGGTGTTTGTTGCCCTGTCGATGGCTGCATATGGTTTGTTTCGCCCTGATACGCCTCACTGGATGATGTTGCTGGTGTTCGTTCTGGGCGGGTTTCTGCGCTCACTGCAATTTACCAGCCTGAATGCGATTGCTTTTGCCGATATTGGGCAGGTGAGAATGAGTCACGCAACCAGCTTGTCCAGCGTGGCTCAGCAATTGGCCGCAGGTTTTGGTGTCACATTTGCGGCCATGAGCTTGCAGGTGATAGCTGGTGTTCAGGGACATATTGTCTTGCAGAGCAGCGACTTCGCATGGTCTTTTGTGGTGATGGGGGGGCTGACCCTGCTTTCCGTATTCTTCTTCTGGAGGCTGGATCGCAATGCCGGTGCTTCGCTGGCCATGCGTGGTGAGGAAGGCAAGGTGCAAGAAAATTGAGCGAGAAATGCATAAATGGAAAAAGCCGCTGATCAGAGATCAACGGCTTTTAATTGGTGCCCAAGAGAAGACTCGAACTTCCACACCCTTGCGGGCGCTAGGACCTGAACCTAGTGCGTCTACCAATTCCGCCACCTGGGCAAAGCAAATTGTCATACTACAAACCAGCAATGCCTGCTGATTTTAAAAATTGTTGGTGCCCAAGAGAAGACTCGAACTTCCACACCCTTGCGGGCGCTAGGACCTGAACCTAGTGCGTCTACCAATTCCGCCACCTGGGCAAACCAAATTTTTTCGTTACAACTTATTTTAGCACTATACAATACAGCTTGTTGGTGCCCAAGAGAAGACTCGAACTTCCACACCCTTGCGGGCGCTAGGACCTGAACCTAGTGCGTCTACCAATTCCGCCACCTGGGCACTGCATTTGCTGTATCATTCGGTTGCTGTAGTGCTGCAACGAGATGCGAATTATAAACAAGTTTCTGAGGGTGTCAATGGCCCAATCTGCAAAAAAACAAAAAAACACTCCCCTGCGTATGCAGGATCCCTTCTTGGAACGAGAAAAACTCAAATATTCCAATCCCTTACCTAGCCGGGAGTTTGTTCTGCAACTCCTGGAACAAAATGGCGTGCCAATGTTCCCGGAAGAACTGGCCGTATTGTTGTCTATCAAGAATGCCGAACTGGGCTTCTTTGAGCGCCGCTTGCTGGCCATGGAACGTGAAGGCCAGCTCATCATCAATCGTAAAGGCGCAATCTGTGCTGCTGAAAAGCTGGACCTGATCAAGTGCAAGGTTTCCGGTCATCGTGATGGCTTTGGTTTTGGCCTACCCGATGAAGGAGAAGGCAGCGGGGTGGATATTTTCCTGCCCGAACGTGAAATGAAAAAAGCCATGCATGGCGATCGGGTGCTGGTGCGCCCCTCCGGTGTGGATCGCCGTGGTCGCCAGGAAGGCAAGATTGTTGAAGTGCTGGATCATGCGGTTACCAAACTTGTCGGTCGCATCCATCAGGAGCGTGGTGTCTGGATTGTCACCCCGGAAGATCGCCGTATCCGGCATGAAATTCTGATTGAGCCAGACAGCCAGGGTGATGCCAAGCATGGGCAGGTGGTGATGGTGGAAATCCTGCAGTATCCGGATGCCTATCGTCAGCCAGTCGGCCAGGTGGTGGAGGTGTTGGGCAATTATGCAGATCCGGGTATGGAGATCGAGATTGCCTTGCGCAAGCATGCCTTGCCGCATGAATTCCCGATCGATGTTGTAGCGCAAGCCAAGGCTACACCCAAGAAGGTCCGCAAGAAGGACCTGACCGTCGATCGCGTCGACTTGCGTCATCTGCCATTAGTAACCATTGACGGCGAAACTGCTCGTGACTTTGATGATGCCGTCTATGCAGAGAAGCAGGGCAAGGGCTTCCGCCTGATCGTGGCTATTGCTGATGTCAGCCATTATGTGCAGCCGGGCGATGCGTTGGATCAGGAGGCTTTGGATCGGGGTACGTCCGTCTATTTCCCGCGCCGGGTCATCCCCATGTTGCCAGAAGCGTTGTCTAACGGCATTTGCTCTTTGAATCCTGATGTCGAGCGCTTGTGCATGGTGTGCGATATGCAGATCAACGGCAAAGGTGAGGTAAAACGCTACCAGTTCTACCCGGCGGTCATGCTGTCCAAGGCACGTCTTACCTATACTCAGGTGTGGGACTGGATTCAGCATGGAACGGACAATCCGCTACTGCCCAACATCCAGACACTATATAGCTTGTTCAAAGTGCTACTGGCTGCCCGTGCCAAGCGTGGTGCCATTGAGTTCGATTCGGTCGAGACCCAGATGATCTTCAATGATCAGGGCAAAATCGACAAAATCGTCCCGGTGGTGCGCAATGATGCACATCGACTGATTGAAGAATGCATGTTGGCCGCCAACGTCTGTGCTGCGGACTTCTTGCTCAAGAGCAAGCAAAAATGCTTGTATCGCGTGCATGAAGGTCCGACGCCGGAAAAGCTGGAAATCCTGCGTAACTACCTACAGCTGGTGGGTCTGACACTGGCTGGGAATGACAAGCCCACAGCCAAAGATTATGCCAAGCTGGCCGAGCAGATTCATGGCCGTCCAGATGCGCCGGTACTGCAGACCATGTTGCTGCGTTCCATGCAGCAGGCGGTTTACACGCCGGACAACAATGGTCACTTCGGTTTGGCCTACGATGCCTATACCCATTTCACTTCGCCAATTCGCCGTTATCCCGACCTGCTGGTTCATCGCTCCATCAAAGCGGTATTGCAGGGCAATAAGTACAAGCCGGGCAAATGGGCACAACTGGGCATGCATTGCTCAATGACCGAACGCCGGGCAGACGATGCCAGCCGTGATGTCGAGTCCTGGCTCAAAACCTATTATATGCAGGACAAGGTTGGGGAGGTTTTCCAGGGCAAGATCAGTGCCGTCACCAGCTTTGGCGTGTTCGTGCTGCTGGATGATGTCTATGTAGAGGGCTTGGTGCATATTTCCGAGCTGGGCAAGGACTATTTCCACTTCCGCAAGGACATCCAGGCCATTGTAGGCGAGAAGAGCGGCATGTCTTATCGCCTGGGGGATACCCTGACGGTAAGAGTGGTCAGTGCCAATCTGGAAAATGCCCAAGTCGATTTCTCTCTGGTGCGTGATACGGCACAACCTGCATTGGCTTCGCCTACTGGCAAGCGTGAGCAGCCGCGGCACGCAAATCATGCTGCTCCATCTTCCCGCAAGCAGACCAATCATGGTGGACGTGGTCGGAATCAGCATGGCAAGCATGCAGCCAGCCGTCAGGACAATGTGACTGCTGTCCCGCAGACGGCACCTGCAGCCAGCAAGGCAACAAGCCGACGCAAGCCTGTGGCAGTGCCGCCACCTGTGGATCCGCGTCCGGCAGTGCAGGCTGAACCGGTCAAACCGGCAGCCAGACGACGCAAGCCTGCGGCCAGCCCCGTGGCTGCGCCGCAGACGGAGGTCGCTGCTGCGCCTGCTCCGCGCTCGCGTCGCAAACCAGCTGCCAGTACTGAGGCTGCAGTGCCGTCCGCACCACGTGGCCGTAGCCGTAATGCCAAGAAGCCAGATGGTCAGTAAGCTGTTATAGGTCAGTCTCTCTCTGCATGAGTAAGAGCTGGCTCTGCAAAAAGCCCGGCCCCGCCGGGCTTTTTGCTGCCGGTGTCGGCGGGGAAACCAGCTTTTTGCGCCAGCCAGCCCCCTTTCTCGCTCTTTTTCACCACCGGAGCAAATAACAATCAGCCTGCTGCAGTGCAATTGCCGCAAGGCTGTAATAAAACCCGTATTTCATAAAGCATTACTGTTCAGTTACTTAGCGTGCCGCAGGACGGGATGTTGGCAGAATCTGCAGATTTCTTCGCACAAAGTGTTGACGAGGGGTGGGCGTGGCGGTATAGTTCGCCTCCTCAGCAGACAACGCAGCGACGGAAACGAAACGCAGCGACCTGCACCGCTCTTTAAAAAACAGAATAACCGATAGGTGTGAGTGCTTGGCGAAAGCCAAATACTTGCACTGCAAGACAAGAAATACTTGTTATTTTCTTTGATCTTGCGTGCCAGAAAATTTGCTATGAGATTGAACTGAAGAGTTTGATCCTGGCTCAGATTGAACGCTGGCGGCATGCTTTACACATGCAAGTCGAACGGTAACAGGGAGCTTGCTCCGCTGACGAGTGGCGAACGGGTGAGTAATGCGTCGGAACGTGCCGAGTAGTGGGGGATAACTATCCGAAAGGATAGCTAATACCGCATACGCTTTGAGAAGGAAAGCAGGGGATCGCAAGACCTTGCGCTATTCGAGCGGCCGACGTCTGATTAGCTAGTTGGTGAGGTAAAGGCTCACCAAGGCATCGATCAGTAGCGGGTCTGAGAGGATGATCCGCCACACTGGGACTGAGACACGGCCCAGACTCCTACGGGAGGCAGCAGTGGGGAATTTTGGACAATGGGCGCAAGCCTGATCCAGCCATGCCGCGTGTCTGAAGAAGGCCTTCGGGTTGTAAAGGACTTTTGTCAGGGAGGAAATCCCTAAGGTTAATACCCTTGGGGGATGACAGTACCTGAAGAATAAGCACCGGCTAACTACGTGCCAGCAGCCGCGGTAATACGTAGGGTGCAAGCGTTAATCGGAATTACTGGGCGTAAAGCGTGCGCAGGCGGTTGTGTAAGTCTGATGTGAAAGCCCCGGGCTCAACCTGGGAACTGCATTGGAGACTGCACGGCTAGAGTGCGTCAGAGGGGGGTAGAATTCCGCGTGTAGCAGTGAAATGCGTAGAGATGCGGAGGAATACCGATGGCGAAGGCAGCCCCCTGGGATGACACTGACGCTCATGCACGAAAGCGTGGGGAGCAAACAGGATTAGATACCCTGGTAGTCCACGCCCTAAACGATGTCAACTAGCTGTTGGGGGTTTGAATCCTTGGTAGCGTAGCTAACGCGAGAAGTTGACCGCCTGGGGAGTACGGCCGCAAGGTTAAAACTCAAAGGAATTGACGGGGACCCGCACAAGCGGTGGATGATGTGGATTAATTCGATGCAACGCGAAAAACCTTACCTGGTCTTGACATGTACGGAACTTGCCAGAGATGGCTTGGTGCCCGAAAGGGAGCCGTAACACAGGTGCTGCATGGCTGTCGTCAGCTCGTGTCGTGAGATGTTGGGTTAAGTCCCGCAACGAGCGCAACCCTTGCCATTAGTTGCTACCATTTAGTTGAGCACTCTAATGGGACTGCCGGTGACAAACCGGAGGAAGGTGGGGATGACGTCAAGTCCTCATGGCCCTTATGACCAGGGCTTCACACGTCATACAATGGTCGGTACAGAGGGTAGCCAAGCCGCGAGGTGGAGCCAATCTCATAAAACCGATCGTAGTCCGGATCGCACTCTGCAACTCGAGTGCGTGAAGTCGGAATCGCTAGTAATCGCAGATCAGCATGCTGCGGTGAATACGTTCCCGGGTCTTGTACACACCGCCCGTCACACCATGGGAGTGAGTTTCACCAGAAGTGGGTAGGCTAACCGTAAGGAGGCCGCTTACCACGGTGGGATTCATGACTGGGGTGAAGTCGTAACAAGGTAGCCGTAGGGGAACCTGCGGCTGGATCACCTCCTTTCTAGAGAAGGCGATTGTCAAGTACTCACAGCCTATCGGTTATTCATGATTTAAGGGTAGTAACTGGGTTTGTAGCTCAGCTGGTTAGAGCACTGTGTTGATAACGCAGGGGTCGTAGGTTCGAGTCCTACCAGACCCACCAGTTTGGGGGATTAGCTCAGTTGGGAGAGCACCTGCTTTGCAAGCAGGGGGTCGTCGGTTCGATCCCGTCATCCTCCACCATTCTTACAGTGCAAACAAAAGCGCACACAGCATTTTATTGCTGCGTGAATTTCTGTTTGCGTTGTTTTTACAATGCCCGATCTTTAACAAACTGAAGAAGCCGAATTAATTAGACGGCGAAATGAAATGCATGGAGTTAACTCTGCATGCAGGACAAATCGTCATCTTGGGAATTTGATTGTATCTAATGTCATGTCGCCATATCAAAAGGGGCGGTGTGACATGTCGCACAAACACAATTCTGTCGGATTGGTAATCTAGGTTACTGAAATGATAGGGTCAAGCGACTAAGTGCATCTGGTGGATGCCTTGGCGATCACAGGCGATGAAGGACGTGTAAGCCTGCGAAAAGCGCGGGGGAGCTGGCAATAGAGCTTTGATCCCGCGATATCCGAATGGGGAAACCCACCCGCAAGGGTATCCCAGACTGAATACATAGGTCTGTGGAAGCGAACCGAGTGAACTGAAACATCTAAGTAACTCGAGGAAAAGAAATCAACCGAGATTCCGTCAGTAGTGGCGAGCGAACGCGGAATAGCCTGTATGTGATAGAGATTGAGATAGTGGAAGGCATTGGAAACTGCCGCCATAGTGGGTGATAGCCCCGTACACGAAATTTCATTCTTGGTACTAAGCATACGAAAAGTAGGGCGGGACACGCGAAATCCTGTTTGAAGATGGGGGGACCATCCTCCAAGGCTAAATACTCGTGATCGACCGATAGTGAACCAGTACCGTGAGGGAAAGGCGAAAAGAACCCCGGGAGGGGAGTGAAATAGAACCTGAAACCGGATGCATACAAACAGTGGGAGCCTCGCAAGGGGTGACTGCGTACCTTTTGTATAATGGGTCAGCGACTTACGTTCAGTAGCAAGCTTAACCGCATAGGGGAGGCGTAGGGAAACCGAGTCCGAATAGGGCGCTTTAGTTGCTGGGCGTAGACCCGAAACCGAGTGATCTATCCATGGCCAGGATGAAGGTGCGGTAACACGCACTGGAGGTCCGAACCCACTAGTGTTGCAAAACTAGGGGATGAGCTGTGGATAGGGGTGAAAGGCTAAACAAACTCGGAGATAGCTGGTTCTCCCCGAAAACTATTTAGGTAGTGCCTCATGTATCACTTCCGGGGGTAAAGCACTGTTATGGCTAGGGGGTCATTGCGATTTACCAAACCATGGCAAACTCTGAATACCGGAAAGTGCGAGCATGGGAGACAGACGGTGGGTGCTAACGTCCATCGTCAAGAGGGAAACAACCCAGACCGCCAGCTAAGGTCCCAAATGATCAGTTAAGTGGTAAACGAAGTGGGAAGGCCCAGACAGCCAGGATGTTGGCTTAGAAGCAGCCATCATTTAAAGAAAGCGTAATAGCTCACTGGTCGAGTCGTCCTGCGCGGAAGATGTAACGGGGCTCAAACTGATAACCGAAGCTGCGGATTTGCACGTAAGTGCAGATGGTAGGGGAGCGTTCTGTAGGTCTGTGAAGGTGTCTCGAAAGGGATGCTGGAGATATCAGAAGTGCGAATGCTGACATGAGTAGCGATAAAGCGGGTGAAAAGCCCGCTCGCCGAAAGCCCAAGGTTTCCTACGCAACGTTCATCGGCGTAGGGTGAGTCGGCCCCTAAGGCGAGGCTGAAAAGCGTAGTCGATGGGAAACGGGTTAAAATTCCCGTACTTTTGTGTAGTGCGATGTGGGGACGGAGAAGGTTAGGTCAGCGGCCTGTTGGAATAGGTCGTTCAAGCTGGTAGGTGGTTAGGGTAGGCAAATCCGCCCTTTCATTCAACACCGAGAAGTGATAACGAGGGTCTACGGACCTGAAGTGACTGATACCACGCTTCCAGGAAAAGCCACTAAGCTTCAGCTACACAAGAACCGTACCGCAAACCGACACAGGTGGGCAGGATGAGAATTCTAAGGCGCTTGAGAGAACTCAGGAGAAGGAACTCGGCAAATTGATACCGTAACTTCGGGAGAAGGTATGCCTCTTTAGGTGAAATCCCTTGCGGATGGAGCTTGGAGAGGTCGCAGAGAATCGGTGGCTGCGACTGTTTATCAAAAAC
The DNA here is from genome assembly GCF_009856625.1 of Aquitalea denitrificans. Classification (GTDB taxonomy): domain Bacteria; phylum Pseudomonadota; class Gammaproteobacteria; order Burkholderiales; family Chromobacteriaceae; genus Aquitalea; species Aquitalea denitrificans. Next base: position 3,266,164 of record NZ_CP047241.1, on the reverse strand, counting down.
ACAGCACTCTGCCAACACGAAAGTGGACGTATAGGGTGTGACGCCTGCCCGGTGCTGGAAGGTTAAGTGATGGGGTGCAAGCTCTTGATCGAAGCCCCAGTAAACGGCGGCCGTAACTATAACGGTCCTAAGGTAGCGAAATTCCTTGTCGGGTAAGTTCCGACCCGCACGAATGGCGTAACGATGGCCACACTGTCTCCTCCTGAGACTCAGCGAAGTTGAAGTGTTTGTGAAGATGCAATCTCCCCGCTGCTAGACGGAAAGACCCCGTGAACCTTTACTGTAGCTTTGCATTGGACTTTGAAGTGGTTTGTGTAGGATAGGTGGGAGGCTTTGAAGCCAGGACGCTAGTTCTGGTGGAGCCGACCTTGAAATACCACCCTGACCCCTTTGAGGTTCTAACCTTGGTCCGTTATCCGGATCGGGGACAGTGCATGGTAGGCAGTTTGACTGGGGCGGTCTCCTCCCAAAGTGTAACGGAGGAGTTCGAAGGTTACCTAGGTACGGTCGGAAATCGTGCTGATAGTGCAATGGCAAAAGGTAGCTTAACTGCGAGACCGACAAGTCGAGCAGGTGCGAAAGCAGGACATAGTGATCCGGTGGTTCTGAATGGAAGGGCCATCGCTCAACGGATAAAAGGTACTCCGGGGATAACAGGCTGATACCGCCCAAGAGTTCACATCGACGGCGGTGTTTGGCACCTCGATGTCGGCTCATCACATCCTGGGGCTGTAGCCGGTCCCAAGGGTATGGCTGTTCGCCATTTAAAGTGGTACGTGAGCTGGGTTCAAAACGTCGTGAGACAGTTTGGTCCCTATCTGCAGTGGGCGTTGGAAGTTTGACGGGGGCTGCTCCTAGTACGAGAGGACCGGAGTGGACGAACCTCTGGTGTACCGGTTGTCACGCCAGTGGCATTGCCGGGTAGCTAAGTTCGGAAGAGATAAGCGCTGAAAGCATCTAAGCGCGAAACTCGCCTGAAGATGAGACTTCCCTGAGGGCTAGACCCTCCTGAAGAGTCGTTCGAGACCAGGACGTTGATAGGTCGGGTGTGGAAGCGCTGTGAGGCGTTAAGCTAACCGATACTAATTGCTCGTGAGGCTTGATCCTATCATTTGAGTGGCTTGGGAAACCGGGCTGACGGATAGTGCATGTGCGACGCGATCAAAGATCCAAGACTAATTAAGGCGGGAGTAGAGAGGTGGGAGTGGGGAGTAAACCCCTGCAACTGACGAACTACCCCCGAAACGGAGAGCAGGACAAGAGCGGGCAGAGACAACTCTCTACTCCCGACTCTCTACTCCCCACAAGGCTTCTTCAAGTTTGTTGACAGTTTATGTCTGGTGGCCATAGCGAGGTGGTCCCACGCCTTCCCATCCCGAACAGGACCGTGAAACGCCTTAGCGCCGATGATAGTGTGGCATTCGCCATGTGAAAGTAGGACACCGCCAGACTCCCCATACAGAAGCCCAGCTCAATCGAGCTGGGCTTTGTGCATTCCAGATTGCTCTTTAATCAATCACTCTGTCTAAGCCTGTTTGATTTGTGAAGCGTAATCATCATGACAGACAATGCAGTATTTCTTTGGCGATGGGTTCCTCATGATATTGCGCCATCTATCTTTTAAAACTTTGTTGGTGGCCAGCCTGTTTGTGGTGACGCTGATTCCTTCGTTGGCTCTGGTACAAACCTGGTGGCATCTACAGCAATTGACTGAGCAGGTAGACCAAAGCCAGCAACAATCGCAGCTGTTGTCGGAGTCCATGCGTGCATTTTCCAGTCAGGGAGAACTGTTCGAGCGGGCAACACGGCAATGGAGTGTTTTGCATGAGGAAAGCTATTCTCACGCAGGACAGGAGGCTCTATCAGGGTTAAGGCAACTGGCGGAGCGCCTTAAACACATGGATGACAGCGGTCTGCAGGTGCTGGGGCGAAATCTGGTACGATGGTGCGCGCTGTCACAGCGCCTGCTTGATGGTGCAGATCATCCTGCGGCAGAGTGGTCACGCCAGTATGAGGCTTTGGCCAGTCTGGGGAGTGAGCTTGAGACCCATATCAGGCAGCTGGCAGAGTTCAAAAGACTGCAATGGGATAGCAGCCTGCGTGCAAAGCGTCAGCAAGCTGACCGGGTTGCGATTTTATCCTTGTGCCTTGCTGTGGTTTCTGGCTTGCTACTGGCCTGGATGCTGGTTAGGCCATTACAGCAGCTGCGCAGCAAGATTGCTGCGCTGGCGCAAGGTCAGCGAGGCCAGGAGTGGGCGATGTCTGCCCCTGCGGATATTGTCCAGCTGGCGACCGCACTGGGAGAGCTTGATCGGCGTCTTGCTCGGCTGGAGGAGGATAAGGCTGATTTTTTTCGTCATGTTTCGCATGAACTGAAAACACCGTTGGCGGCAATTCAGGAGGCTTCCTCATTGCTGCAGGACCAGATTCCCGGCCCATTGCTGGCTTCTCAGCAGGAAATCGTGGCCATTACGCTGTCCAATACCCGGCTGCTACGCCAGCGTGTCGATGCGCTTTTGCTGCATGATGCGGCTAACTGGCTGGAGCGGCCACTTGCCATGCAGCTGCATGATCTGCAAGCCCTGATAGCGCTGGCAGCCGAAGCCATGCGGCCCTTGTTGCAACAAAAGCGCATCAGACTGGAGTTGTCCCAGGTCGCTTTGCTGGTGCAGGTCGATCAGGAAAAATTCCGAACCATTATCGATAATCTTCTTTCTAACGCCATACGGTTTTCACCTGTTAATGGTGTTATTTCTGTGAATATTGGCAGGAATTCAGACCGGACATGGGTATCTGTCATTGATCAGGGGCCGGGAATTCCTGCACAGAATCACACGCTTGTCTTTCAGCCCTTTTATACCGGGCCGGCTCCTGTGGGTGAAGTGCCCGGTAGTGGCATAGGGCTTACCATGGTGAAAACCTTTGCTCAATTAATGGGTGGTGATGTCGAGTCATTACCGGCTGTGCGTGGCGCACATTTGTGTGTCTGGTGGCCATAAGGTTTTGGGTGAGTACTTGCATGATGCGTAAAAATATCTGTGCCTTGCTGTTGCTGGGCATGTTGTCAGGGTGTGTGGCGATGACTGGGCGACCTGCGCGGGATGCGGCAAACCCTTCAACTGGAAAATATGTACTACGCAACTGTCCGGACGCTGATGCAGTATTGAGCGGTGTACGCCGTGGCCGGGAGGCTGTGACTTTGCCGAGAGATGCATGTGCCGGCGACCGATTGCGTTATGTGGCACAGCAGTTGCTCAATGGTGAACCCAGGTTCGAAGCAATGCGATTACAGCTGGAAATGGCAAATGCCCAGCTGCGGCAAGAGCCGGCAGAGGGCTTGTCCGGCTTGTCCATATTGTTGGCAAGCCAGTTGAATGAGCGCAGGCGGCATGAAGATGCACTGCAAAGAAGCAGTGTCCAACTGGCTGAGCAGCAGCGACGTGCCGATGAGCTGACTGCCAAGCTGGATGCTTTGCGTCAGATCGAACAATCCATGGTCAATAAGGCCAGCAAGAAGAAGATACAGCCATGATGCGTAGTGGACGGGTATTACTGGTTGATGACGATGCAGATCTGTTGCGGCTGCTTAGTTTACGCCTTGAAGCTGCGGGCTATCTGGTTGACAAGGCAGCATCTGCTGAAGCAGCCCTGAGTGCGCTGGCGGTGCGCCGGGCTGATGTGCTGCTTACTGATTGGCGCTTGCCTGGTTTGAACGGCATGGAGTTGTTCGAGTTGGTGAAAAAGAGCTATCCATCGATGCCGGTGATCATGCTTACTGCTCACGGTACAGTGCCGGATGCTGTCGATGCAGTTAGCCGTGGTGTATTTGGCTACCTGGTCAAGCCGTTTGATAGTGCAGCCCTGCTGGGTAAGGTGGAGCAGGCTTTACTGTTGTCGGCCCCTGCTATTGCACTCGATGAACAGGATGCCTGGCGTGAGGAAGTGGTCAGTTGCAGTCCTTTGATGGATGAGTTGCTGGCCGAAGCACGGCTGATTGCGGTAACAGATGCCAGCGTATTGATTCGTGGCGAAAGTGGCACCGGCAAGGAAGTACTGGCGCGGGCATTGCATCGTGCCAGTCCACGGGCGAACGGTCCGTTCATCGCAGTCAATTGCGCGGCGATTCCTGATAATTTGCTCGAAAGCGAGTTGTTTGGCCATGAAAAGGGCGCATTCACCGGGGCTGCAACGCGGCATCAGGGGTTGATTGCCCAGGCTGATGGCGGAACACTGTTTCTGGATGAAATCGGCGACATGCCGCTGGCCTTGCAGGTCAAGTTGCTGCGCGTGCTGCAGGAGAGGGAAGTGAGACCTGTTGGTGCCGGCAAGTCTGTGGCGGTGGATGTGCGTGTGATCTCGGCAACCCACCGGGATCTGGAGTCGCTGATTAGTGACGGCCTGTTTCGCGAGGATCTGTTTTATCGGCTGAATGTGGTGGCCTTGCAATTGCCTGCACTGAGCGATCGCCGTGAAGATATTCCGCTGCTGGCTCAGCATTTCCTGGCGCAGTTGTGCGAGCGCTATGGCAAGGAGGTAGCCGGCTTTGCGCCTGATGCCATGGAGCATTTGTGCAGTTTGCGCTGGTCTGGCAACGTCCGTCAGTTGGCTAATGCGGTAGAGCAGTGCTGCGTGTTGAGCACGTCCGGGCTGATACCATTAAGCCTGGTGCAAAAGGCGGTGTCCGATGGCATGGCCAGCATACCGACACTGGCCGAGGCCCGGCGCCAGTTTGAAAGGGACTATCTGGAAAAGCTGCTGCGGGTGACTGCGGGCAATGCCAGCGTTGCCGCGCGCATTGCAGACCGGAATCGAACCGAGTTTTACCGCCTGCTGCAAAAGCATGATCTGGTGGCTTCGGCATTCAAGGATTTTTGATTTCACGCTGCCCTGTCAGCCCCTGTCGCCAGATGACGACAGGGGTTTTTTCTTTTAAATCATGGTATTGGCGTGCTTATGGCTTTTGGCTTGTCGCCAGTATGCGACAAATTCAGGTTTGTATAGGTGGGAAATTTGCCATTTTATTTTGCAAGTTGTTGTTATGTAAGAAGTATTTTTACCTGGCACGGCAATTGCAATAGCAGTGGCAACGCTCTTGTCGCGAGGTGTGCAATGAAAATTAAACGTTTCGGTTTGCTGCTTTTATTGTTGCTTCCCTTGCATGCTGCGATAGCAACGGGAAGTCTGTCGATTGATCCGATTGCTGAGCATGTTGCTGTTTCTCATCTGTCTGATGACGAAAAAATTGCTTGGGAATTGAATGAAGTATTGAAACCGTTGGCGGATGGCTCTGGTGCTGTGGTGCATCCCTGGGTCAAGGCCGGCATGGTGCGATTGAAGGGTTCAAGCCCCAGCCGGGATACCATTCGGCAGTTGCTGGAGGTCGCTGCCAATGTGCCGGGAGTGCGCGAGGTCCGCTCCGAAATGTCGATTCGCCCAATCTGACCATGTATTGCTTGATGTGAACTGCCCTTTGGCCTGCCTTCCCCCCCGAGAGGCAGGCCTTTTTTTATTCAGAAGCTGATGACCTTATCTGCTTCCAGCGTCCAGCCGGCAAGTTCTGGCATGCTGCCTATCTTGACCCCGGCGAGTAAACGTCCCTGATCCAGCCCGCGTGCATCGGCACAGGTGCGACAAACATAAACTGCGGCTCCATGTGCAATGGCTTCTGCCAACATGTCACCGAGGCTGGGGCCGGTGGTATTGCCCTGGCCGCTTTGTGCCGTAGTGACGGCATCGGACAGTAAGAACAGCTTGATGCGGCTGGGTTGTGCATGGCTGGCAAGAGCCAGTGTCAGTCGCAGTGCACTAAGGCTGCGTTCGCTGCCATAGGGACTGGCATTCAGTATCAATAAAATATTCTGCACGGATATCCTGTCTCGACTACAAAGTGGAAATGGCCTGTCAGGGCGGTGGTTTGATGGCGCTTGCTGCGGCTGCAGGCTAGTGCGTTGTGGCAATGCAACAGCTGCAGGCTGTTGCGATGAGCCAAATAATAGGACAAGTCGCTTGATTTGCCTTGCTCTGTCACAGGGGCCGTGCGTAATACTCCAAGAATATTTTATATTGTCGAACAAAGAAAAACGCAATTGTATACAATAGGCAAATCTTAACCGGTATAAACCGGGCTGCGAACAAAATCGGGAGTTTTCCATGCAATTCGAGGTGTTTGCCCTAAACCAGAGCGCCTTGCGCGATGCCATTACATCCGCATACCGTCGCGATGAACAGGAATGTGTACAAGCCTTGCTGCCGCAAGCTGCCTTGCTGCCGGCACAAGTGACCGCCACTCAGGACCTGGCGCGTCGCCTGGTCAGCCAGGTGCGGCACGAGCGTACGCGCTCCAGCGGGGTGGATGCCCTGATGCATGAGTTCTCGCTGGATAGCGCAGAAGGCATTGCCCTGATGTGTCTGGCAGAAGCGCTATTGCGTATTCCGGACAAGGAAACCGCCGACAAGCTGATCCGCGACAAAATTTCCCGTGGCGACTGGAAAGCCCACCTGGGCAACAGCTCTTCCTTGTTCGTCAATGCCGCAGCCTGGGGCCTGGTGGTGACCGGCAAGCTGGTTTCCTCGCATAGCGAGCAGGGCTTGTCTGCCGCCATGACTCGTCTGATCGCCAAGGGCGGCGAACCGTTGATCCGCAAAGGCGTGGACATGTCCATGCGCATGCTGGGCAAGCAGTTCGTCACTGGCGAAACCATCGAACAGGCGCTGGAAAATGGCCGCGAGCGCGAAGCACGCGGCTATCGCTTCTCCTACGACATGCTGGGTGAAGCCGCCATGACCGAGGATGATGCCCAGCGCTACATGAAAGACTATGTGATGGCTATCCACGCCATCGGTAAAGAGTCTGCCGGCCGTGGCATTTACGATGGCCCGGGTATTTCGGTAAAACTGTCCGCCATTCACCCGCGTTACAGCCGCGCCAAGCGTGAACGCGTGATGACCGAGCTGTATGCCCGCCTCAAGGAACTGCTGCTTCTGGCCAAGCAATACAATATCGGCCTGAATATCGATGCCGAAGAAGCCGACCGCATGGAGCTGTCGCTGGACCTGCTGGAACAGCTGGCCTTCGACAAGGATCTGGCTGGCTGGAATGGTATTGGTCTGGTGGTGCAGGCTTACCAGAAGCGCTGCCCTTACATCATCGATTACCTGGTGGATCTGGCACGCCGTTCCGGTCACCGCTTCATGGTGCGTCTGGTGAAGGGCGCCTATTGGGATGCCGAAATCAAGCGTGCCCAGGTGGATGGCCTGCCGGGCTATCCGGTTTATACCCGCAAGGTGTACACCGACATTTCCTATCTGGCATGTGCCAAGCGTCTGCTGGCCGCACAGGATGCCATCTACCCGCAGTTTGCCACCCACAATGCCTACAGCCTGTCTGCCATTTATCAGCTGGGTCAGGGTCTGGATTACGAATTCCAGTGCCTGCACGGCATGGGCGAAACCTTGTACGACCAAGTGGTGGGCAAGGACAATCTGGGCAAGGCTTGCCGTATTTACGCGCCGGTGGGTTCGCACGAAACCCTGCTGGCTTATCTGGTACGCCGTCTGCTGGAGAACGGTGCCAACAGTTCCTTCGTCAACCGCATCGTGGACGAGAATGTGTCCATCGACGAGCTGGTAACTGATCAGGTAGCTGAAGCCGCCAGCCATGCCGGCCTACCGCATCACAAGATTGCCCTGCCGGTTTCTTTGTATGGCAGCGAGCGTCAGAATTCCAAGGGTCTGGACCTGTCCAGCGAGCACGTGCTGGCTGCGCTGCAAATGGGCCTGCAAGGTTCGGAACAGCAGCAATGGACTGCCTTCCCCCTGCTGGGTGATGCCGATATCAGCGAAGGTGACAGCCAGCCGGTGCGTAACCCGGCTGACCATGCCGACATCGTCGGCCAGGTGATTGAAGCTACGCCGGAGCACGTGGAACGTGCGCTGCAACTGGCTGAAGCCGCCGCCGCACGTTGGGCCAATACCCCGGTGGTTGATCGCGCTGCCTGTCTGAACCGCATGGCCGACCTGATGGAAGACCACATGCCGGCGCTGATGGGCCTGGCTGTGCGCGAAGCCGGCAAGACGCTGAGTAATGCCATTGCCGAAGTGCGTGAAGCGGTGGACTTCTGCCGTTACTATGCCGCGCAGATTGTCGCCAATTTCGACAACGCCACCCACCAGCCGCTGGGGCCGGTGGTGTGTATCAGCCCGTGGAACTTCCCGCTGGCCATCTTCATTGGCGAAGTGACCGCCTCGTTGGCTGCCGGTAACCCGGTGCTGGCCAAGCCAGCCGAGCAGACCAACCTGATCGCCGCCTATGCCGTGCGCCTGCTGCATGAGGCTGGTGTACCGCGTGATGTGCTGCAATTGCTGCCAGGCCGTGGCGAAGTGGTTGGTGCTGCGCTCACCAGCGATGCGCGCATCCAGGGCGTGATTTTCACCGGCTCCACCGAAGTGGCGCAGATCATCAACCGTACCTTGGCCAAGCGTGGCGAAGATGTGGTGCTGGTGGCCGAAACCGGTGGCCAGAACGCCATGATCGTGGACAGCTCGGCACTGCCGGAGCAGGTGGTGACCGATGTCCTGAGTTCGGCCTTCGACTCTGCCGGCCAACGTTGCTCCGCACTGCGTGTGCTGTACCTGCAAAGCGATATCGCCGACAAGGTGATCGCCATGATCAAGGGTGCCATGGCCGAGTTGACCGTGGGTAATCCGTCCAAGCTGAATACCGACGTTGGCCCGGTGATTGATGCCGAAGCCCAGGCCGGTCTGCTGGCACACATCGACAAGATGAAGTCGCGTGCCCGCTGGAACTATCAGACCCCGCTGAGTGCAGAATGCCAGCAGGGTACCTTCGTGGCACCGACGCTGTTTGAAATCGACAACCTGTCCGACCTCACCCGCGAAGTATTCGGCCCGGTACTGCATGTGCTGCGCTTTGAAGCCAGCCAACTGGACAAGGTAGTCGCCGAGATCAACAGCACTGGTTACGGCCTGACCCACGGCATCCACAGCCGTATCGACGAAACCATCAACAACATTGTCGACAAGATCAAAGTGGGCAATGTCTACGTCAACCGCAACATCGTGGGCGCGGTGGTGGGCGTGCAGCCGTTTGGTGGTGAAGGCAAGTCCGGTACCGGCCCCAAAGCCGGTGGCCCGTTCTACCTGTACCGTCTGACCCGCGCCGCCTGGGAGCCGAAACTGGCGCTGCAGCCAGTGGCCGCCAATCTGGCCGGTCTGTCCAAGCTGGCCGCAGTGGCTGACAGCCTGGGCGTGAGTGGGCTGAATGTACGCATCGATGCCGCACGCCGCGCCTCGCCGCTGACGCATCAGGTCAGCCTGCCCGGTCCGACCGGTGAAAAGAACACGCTCTGCTTTGCCGCACGCGGCAAGGTAGGGTGCGTGGCCAGCAGCAGTGCAATGCTGGCCGAACAACTGGTGGCCGTAATGGCTACCGGCAATGTGGCAGTGCTGGCGGATTCGCCGGCCAATCGCCAACTGGCCAGTACGCTGGGTAGCCATGTCGAGCTTACGCAAGATGTGTTGACCGCGTCGCTGGATGCCGTGCTGTATGAAGGGAATGATGCTGCCAGGGTGCGTCAGCAATTGGCGCAGCGCGATGGTGCGCTGATTCCCTTGGTACTGGCTGGCAAGGATGGCTACAACCTGCACCGTCTGGTGGTGGAACGCGCAGTCAGCGTCAACACCACGGCGGCGGGTGGTAATGCCAGCCTGATGAGTATTGGCGACTGATGACGGCAGCCCCGGAGACCTTCTGCTGATTGGCGGGAATGGTCACAAACCGGGGCTGAACGATGTTATCTGTGCCAAGCTACTTGTCATGAGCTGTCGGCATTGGAATAATGCCGCCAGCGTTTTAACTTACAACAAGCTCGCTGCATGAGATCTGTTCGCCACAAGCGGACAGGAGAGACCGAAAGATAGAGGATTCAAGATGCAATTCACCAAGCTGACTACCGTTACCGTCGCTGTAGCTGCCGCTCTGGCACTGTCCGCATGTGGCAAGAAAGACGACGCTGCTGCTCCGGCTGGCGCCTCCGCTCCGGCTGCCGCTGCTGCTGGTGGCGATACCATCAAGATCGGCTTTGCTGCGCCGCTGACCGGCCCGCAAGCGCACTATGGCGAAGAGTACAAAAACGGTGTGACTCTGGCGATTGAAGATGCCAATGCCGAGAAGCCGACCATCGGTGGCAAGCCGGTGACTTTCGAACTGGACGCCCAGGATGACCAGGCCGACCCGAAAACCGCTACCCAACTGGCTCAGAAACTGGTTGATGACAAGGTTGCCGGCATCATCGGTCACTTCAACTCCGGTTGCGCCATTCCGGCCTCCAAGATCTATTCCGACGCCGGCATTCCGATGATCGCCATGGCGACTTCCCCGGTCTTCACCGCTCAGGGCTTCAAGAACACCTTCCGTTCCATGACCTCCGATACTCAGCAGGGTAGCGTGATGGGCAAGTTCGTGGTGGATACCCTGAAGGCCAAGAAAATCGTTATCGTTGACGACCGTACCGCTTACGGCCAAGGCCTGGCGGACGAATTCGAAAAAGCCGTCAAGGCTGCTGGTGGCGAAGTAGCCAAGCGCGAATTCACCAATGACAAGGCAACTGACTTTGCCGCCATTCTCACCTCCATCAAGGGTGTTAGCCCGGACGTGATTTTCTATGGTGGCGCTGATGCCCAGTCCGCTCCGATGGCCAAGCAGATGAAGCGCCTGGGCCTGAAGGCTCCGCTAATCTCCGGCGAAATGACCAAGACCCCGAACTTCCTGCAACTGGCAGGCAAGGAAGCCGAAGGCTCCATCGCCTCGCTGGCTGGCCTGCCGCTGGAGCAGATGCCCAAGGGCAAGGACTACTCCGACAAGTACAAGGCACGTTTCAAGACCGACGTAGCCACCTACTCTCCGTATGGCTATGACGCTACCCGCGCCATGATCCAGGCCATGAAGGATGCCAACTCCACCGATCCCAAGGCTTATCTGCCGGTTCTGGCCAAGATCAAGTACTCCGGTGTGACTTCCGCCAACTGGACCTACGACGACAAGGGTGACCTGAAAGACGGCGGCATTACCGTTTACAAGGTTGAAGGCGGCCAGTGGAAAGTGATGCAGACCATCGGTGGCGGTGCTGCCGCTCCGGCTGCTGCATCTGCGGCGCAGTAATTCAGGCGGTAGTTCATACAGAAACGGCGCAGATTCTGCGCCGTTTTTTCATGCCTGCCGCTAGACACATTCCCGCAGTAGCGGGACAGATGTGCATAATAAAGCGGTAAATCGATAAAACCTTTGTGATTGTGTATGACTGAGTTGTTTGCCAGCCTGCCCGCCAACCTGAATGGACGGGATTATGTTGTGGGTGATGTCCACGGCTGTTTTACCGAATTGCGCCAGTTGCTGGAAAGCGTGGTGTTCGATGGTAGTCGCGATCGCCTGTTTTCCGTAGGCGACCTGGTGGACCGGGGGCCGGAGTCACGCCAGGTACTGGAGTGGCTGGCCAAGCCCTGGTTTTATGCTGTGCGTGGAAATCACGAGCAGATGGCACTGGATTTCGATCTGGCGCAAACCGATGCCTGCGAGCGTTACCTGAACAATGGTGGCGGCTGGTTTATCTGTCTGGCGGAGCGGGACAAGCAGGCCTATCGTACAGCGTTCAACCGCCTGCCGCTGGCGATGGAGGTGGTGAGCGAGCACGGACTGATCGGGCTGCTGCATGCTGACTGCCCACTGGATGACTGGAATGGCCTGCGCGAACAACTGGCCCTGCCTCAGCCCTGGGGCGAAGAAGGGGGCAAGCTGTTGCGGCAGATTACCTGGTGTCGTTTACGCGCCAGGGGGATGGTGCGCAAGCCTGTGGTCGGGGTTTTCATGCTCTGTGTCGGACATACGCCCCAGGCCGGTGTACGCAGTATCGACAATGTCTGGTATCTGGATACCGGCGGTGTTTATGGCCGCAGCCTGAGCATGCTGCAGCTTGATACCTTGCAGACCCACAGCGTGAAGGTGGGCGACAAAGGATATAGCAGTGATGTGATGGAAGGGTGAAATGCCGGCATGATGGCGGTGGATTTTTATTTGCGCACGGACAAGTGAAATGCTTGTATCTCCATGTCATTTAATTGTCTTGTTATCATGCCGTATGATTTTTGGTATCTGGTCCCGCGTGCCGGGTTAGTACTATTCCCCTTGTAGCAGGTTGTATATGCATCATATGTGTAGCATTTCCATTTGGTCAGCCGCCGGGCAGGACCGTAGTGTGCGACCTTTGTCGCCACGACTGCGACTTCCCTTATTGGCTGGTAATTGCCCCCCCAGTAGGTGTGCGGCATGAAGCCGCCCATCCCGTCACCATGCCAGCAGCGTTGCCAGCTGGATGCCACCGGTGAACACTGCCTAAGTTGTCGACGCTCCATCAAGGAAATTGCCGGCTGGCCTGGTTTCAGTGATTTCGAGAAGAAAGCGGTGTGGAACCGCCTGCTTGCCTTGCCGCCACAAGTCGAGGCCAAACAGTGCCAGCGTTGCGGCGACAGCTTCAGTTGCGGAGCCAATGGGCCGGCCAACAGCTGCTGGTGTGCAAAGCTGCCTAACATCATGCCGCTGGACGAGGATGGCAAGGATTGCCTGTGTCCATCCTGCCTGCTGCAGGCCATTGCCAGGGCCGGGTCTGATGCTGCACCAGACCCGGGTTAGCCGGTCTTCAGGCTGATAGCAGTTTGCCAGTTTTGAATGCCTGCGCCGTGGCTACCTTGGCTACGGTCATTCCGGCTGTGGCATAGGGATGTAGCTCATGTGCATACAACATGCCGCCGTATGCCGAGCTGAGTACTGCCACCTTGTCCTGCAACGGGTCGATGACTTCGGCCACCGGCTGTCCCGCCGTTACCACGCTGCCTGGCGGCAGCAAAAAGCTGACCACACCCGGATGGGGAGCAAGCAGGTTTTCGGACCCGGCCAAGGGGGTTGCCGGATAAGGTAGCGGTGGTAAGGCTGCGGGTGTAGCGCCGGTGATCAGCCCGCGCCAGCGCAGGAAGTTCAGAATGGCAGTTGCATCCTGTGTGGCCAGTTGCCGGTTTACCTGATGCTGGCCACGCAATTCTACTGTAACCGACAGGCAGGCCATTTCGATGGGGACGTCCAGCCCATCCCGCTGGCACAAGGCCTGCAATTCCCACCAGGTCTGGCTGCAGGCTTCGTCAAAGGGATAATCACCCGATTCGGTAGCCAACAGCTGCGCATGCGATTGCAGATAGCGAGCCAGTGGTTCGCATTGCTCCCATAGTGGTGTGCCGGTATAGACATGCAACGCTGCATTACTGTCGCAGTGCAGGTCCAGCACGATGTCGGCATCGGCCGCCAGCAGCATCAGTGTCTTGCGCAGGCTGACCAGCTCGGTGGGTTCGGTCAGCTGCCGCAGGTGCTGGCGCATGGCCTGCCGGATATGGGCGGTATTGCTCTTTGCATCTGCACCCAGTTGGTTTTTTACCGCGGCATAAACCGCGTTGGTGAGTTGCGGATAGTGGCGGTTGAAATTTTGTCCGCTGGCCAGGTCGAAACGGCCCAACTGATAACCCTGTATCGACTGGGCGTGCCCGATGGGGTTGGCTTGCGGAACCAGAATGATTTCCCCGGCAATTTTGCCTTGTTGTTCCAGCTCCTGCAGCTGCTGTTTCAGTTCCCAGGCGGTCAGCATGCCGGGTAGTTCGTCCGCATGCAGCGAGGCCTGGATATAGGCCTTGCCAGCAGGGCTGCCCGGCTGACCAAAGTGAAAGCTGGATAGCTGGCGCTGTGTTCCCAGGCAGCTGGAGGTAAGAGGGTGGTGGTGGTGGATCATGCTTGCTCCGTCTCTGGCCACTTCAATGTTCTGGCCTTGTTGCCATCAGACAGCAATGTAACCCGTTGTGCCTGGGATGTCTCGGCAATGTTTTTGCCTGCTGTCTGCGGCTCGGATGCGACACATCACCTGCATTTACTGTGTCGATTGGCGAGCTATGCGCTGACCTTTTGCATGATCAGAAATTTCTTATTGTTTGTTGAGAAATAACCCGGATAGTGATGCCGTTCCCCTTTCTAAGCTTAAAGCGCTTCTTGCGTGAGCCCGACAAGCGGATGAAGAGGCGGGAGTGTCCAGATAATCAAATCAGGTGTCAGTGTCATGTCAAACAATCAGATTTTTTCAATGATGCAACGCATCAGCAGCCGGCCGCAGAGTGCAGTGTCCGAATCTGGCCCCGGTGCATATGGCGCACTGGACAGCCAGGGGCAGCCGGCTGCCGGTCTCTGGGCCGAAGGCCTGCAACCACGGGTATTGGTGGCCGAGGACAATCTGGCCAATCTGTTTTTGCTCAACAGCCAGTTGCAACGGCTGGGCTGTGAGGTGGCGGGGGTCAGCAACGGACTGGAGGCGCTGAATCAATGGCGGCTGCAACAGTTTGACTGCCTGCTGACCGACCTGGGCATGCCTCAGCTGGATGGCTTTTGTCTGGTGCGGCAACTACGCAGCGATGGTGATATGCGTCCGGTCATTGGCATATCAGCCGACCCGGGTGAGAAAGAGTGGCAACGAGCACAGGAAGCCGGCTTCAATATCCTGCTGGCCAAGCCGGTAACCTTGCCGGTGCTGCATACCACCTTGTTGCGTTTTAGCCTGGCAGTCAGCATGCAGCGGCTGCCGGTTTATGTGAATGACAGCCTGTCCGCCCTGTTTGATGGCGATGCGGTGTTGATGAAAAAGTTTGTGTGCAAGCTGCTGGACAGCAACCGGCATGACCTGGCTGAAGCGTTTTCCTTGTATGACCGGCAGCAGTGGATGGATCTGGCGCAGGTGCTGCACAAGATTAAGGGTGCAGCCCGGCTGATCGATGCCCAGCAGGTGGCGCGTGACTGCGAACAAATGGAAAAAGCCTGCAAGCTTGGACATGCCGAGCAGGTGGGTATTCTGCTGGAGGATCTGCGTCATCGCCTGCAAACGCTGGAGCAGCAGCTGCAAGCCATGCCGTAATGGAGTTGGACCGCTTCAGGGGCGGCGAGGCCGCGCCTGAAGCCGTTGAGGTACTTGAGGCTAACGTTGGCGGATGATGCCCTGCAGTATGTTTTTCAGTACCGATACCTGTTCTGCATCGAAGCCTCCCAGTAGTTCCTGCTGTTGTTGTTCTGCCAGATCGTGCAGGGCTTCTGCTTGCAAACGGCCCTGTTCGGTCAGCCTGTAGTGTTGCTCCTGAAGGCTGATCAGCTCCTTGCGCAGCAGCATGGCCACTGCCTGTTCCACCTCCCGTTCAGGCATGTTGACTGCGCCATGCAGTGCCGCCAGATCAAGCCCGTCCTCCAGCACCAGCAGCATGCGTGCCTCACTGGTGCGCAGCCCTGTTGCCAGTTGGCGTGGCTGGTAGTGATTCTGGTAAGTACGCACAGCCTGGGTCAGCAGATAGTAGATATTGTTGTCCAGGCGCTTTTGCAGGTTGCTGCATGCCAGCGCCGGCAGCTCTTTTTTCTGCTGCAGACTGTGCGGCAAGGCCATGGCATAACTGCCCTGATGGTAGAGCAGGGGTGCCCGGCCAAAGTCGTCCAGTGCCACCACCTTGCCCAGCATGATCCAGTGGTCGCCACCGTCATGCATGGCATGGCGTTCGCACACGAAGCGGGCGGCGCAGTCTTCCAGCAGCGGCGCGCCACCGGCACCCTGCGTGTGCGGCACGCCGGCAAAGCGGTCGTCACTGGGGCGGGCAAAGCGGTTGGACAGGCTGATCTGGTCGGCTGCCAGGATATTGACGGCAAAGTGACTGGCCGAGGCAAATACCGGGTAGCTGCCCGAACGCTTGTCTATGCTCCACAGAATAAGTGGCGGGTCCAGCGATACCGAGTTGAAACTGTTGGCGGTGACGCCCACTTTTTGTCCATCGCTACCGCAGGCCGTCATCACAGTGACGCCGGTGGCAAAGTTACCCAGCGCGCGGCGGAACAGACGCGGGTCGTCCGCGCTGGCCGGTGGTTTGCTTGTCATCCTCATCTCCTTGTTTTGCTTGTTGTGAGGTGGTGTCAGACCATGCTCGGGTCGGGTTCCAGACCCATCAGTTCGCGGCCAAGGATCTGGGTGCAGACATCGTAATCGGTATAAGCGTGGGCACCGGTCATGTGCGAATCACGGAACAGGCGTTGCAGCTCGTTGCCTTCCATCCAGCTGGTGGCACCGGCGGCGCTGAACAGGCGGTCCACTGCTTCGATGCACATCTTGACCGCATAAGCCTGATTGGTACGCCAGTAGGCCAGTGTCAGGCGGTCCGGGTAGGCACGGCGACGGCCGTGAGCGGCATGATCCTGCCAGGTCTTCTCCAGCAAGGCCCGGGCGGCGGCTACCTGATGGGTGGATTCGGCCAGACGCATCAGGGCAGGCGTGGCGGTGCCGACACTGGCCCCGGTGTAGGCCCGCACGCGATTGGCGGTTTTGTCCTTGAATGCCTGCAACATGCGTTCGGCAATGCCCAGGCTGATGGCGGCAAAGCCGCTGGCAAAGTAGGGCCGATACGGGGTGGTGAAAATATCGCTGTCCGGATACAGGCCAAAGCCGCTGGAGCGGCCTTCCATCATGTCCTTGGCCGCTTCGATACGGTGATTGGGGATGAAGGCATTGCGAATCACCAGGGTTTTGGAGCCGCTGCCCTTCATGCCCATGGCAAACCAGTTGTCGCGGATTTCATAGTCGCTGCGTGGCAGCACGCCAAAGCTGTACACCAGTTCGCCCTCGGTATTTTTACGGCGCATGCCGACAATGGCCCATTCGGCATGGTCACAGCCGCTGCTCCAGCCCATTTCGCCGCTCAGATAAACACCGCCTTCGGCTTCTTCGATCTGGCTGAACGGGGCGATGCTGCTGCTGGCGGTGGCGTGCGGGTTGTCGCCCCAGATTTCATCCTGCAGCTGTTGCGAAAACATGGCCAGCTGATGGCTGTGGGTGCACAGCAGGCTGAATGCCCAGGCGGTGCCGCCACAGGCACCGGCCAGTGCGGCCACACAGTCGGCAAACTCCGGCAGGGAGATTTCCAGTCCGCCGTATTTCTTCGGCTGGAAGGCGCGATGCATGCCTATGCTCTTGAGTAGACGGATATTCTGTTCCGGCACCTGGCGCATGGCTTCGGCCTGGTCCGCGTTGGCGGCGATTTCCGGCAGGATTTGCTGGAGGCGGGCCAGCAGGGTGTTCTCGCTCATGAATGTCTCCTGTTGCATGTATTTTATTAATAAGTTAAGTATTTGTGCCGTGAACAAGGCAATACGGCAGCTAGCTTGCACCTGGTGTTGTTGTGGTCTGACGAGCGCGGAAGCTGTGCTTGCTGACTGCATTATGTAGCCCACCCAATAGCCATGAAATACAAGTTTCAGGTTGATTACTGTACTTTTCATGGATTGATTCGACCTTGCACCAAAAGGCAGATGCGGCAAAAAAACAGCCGCCCAGCAAGGAGCGGCTGACAAGGATGGTGCAGCTGAAAGGAGAATCTGCCCATCTGGAGCGAGTTTGGCGTCAGAAGCTGTGGCGCAGACCCATGGCGAGCCCGTGCACCGTACTGCCGGCGGGCACACTGCCAATACTGCTGAAGCCGAAATCATAGGCGGCGCTGCCATGATTCCAGATTTGCGCATAGAGGGCCTTCAGCGTGGTGTGACGCGACAGGTCGTATTCGTAGCCCAGCTCGGCATGGCGTGCCCGCCCGCTATCGCTGGCTGCGCTGCCTTGCAGCTTGCCGGACTCGCCATACTGGCTGATCAGCCGTCCATGGTCGCCGACGCCGATAACGGCCTGGGCATACCACACATTCTGGCTGAGGCTGCTGCCCTGATAACTGGCGGCGGCAGTGGGGGTGAGCTTGCCATCCGTGTGGTCGAGCAGCAGGCCGATACGGCTGACTTCGCCAAAACGGTAGTAGCCGCCAGCGCGCAGGTTCCATACCTGGCGGAACTGGGTTGTACTGCTGGCAGCATCATCCACACCGGTGTCGATGCGCTCGTAAGCGGAGGTCAGCAGCCATGGGCCACCGCGATAGCTCAGCCCGAGGTCAAACACGCTGGCGGCATGGCTGGCACCGGCGGCGCGTGTTTCCACTGCGTCATAGCCCACGGTTGCCGTCAGCCCCTGCCAGCTGGGGCTGGTGTACTGCACGGCGTTCTTGCGGCGGGTGTCGAAGGGGCTGGTGCGCACCAGGGTGTTGCCATTACCGTCGGCCGGGGTGGCGCTGCCATAGCTTTTCAACAGGCCGTCAGCGGACAGGATATTGCCCAGTTTGCCCAGCAGCGCGCCGGACATGCCAATGCCGGTATTGCCCTGATTGACATCCAGCATGCCGGCCACCACGCGGGTGGGCGGGCTGATCAGGCCGGCCTGCACATTGCCGGCGGGTGTGGCCAGACCGACAAAACTGTCGCGGGTGCCGAAGGTGGCATAGGACGGCGCGCTGTCCAGCCACAGATTGCTCTCCAGTTGCCAGTAGGCGCTCAGTCCGTTGCCCAGCTCTTCACGGCCCTTGAAGCCGATCAGCGAACTGTCCGAACTGATGCGGCGCACGCTGTTGCCAGCCTGACCGTTGGCAGCGCCACGAGTGCCGACCGATTCGATGGTTTCGTCCAGCGTGCCGTACAGGGTGACGTCGGCGTGGGCCAGCAGTGGCAGCAGGAACAGGGCTGCCCAAAGATGTTTGCCTTGCATGGTATGGCTCCGGTTTGGGCCTGCGTTGGCGATTGATGGACGCAGGCCGTCGCGGTGTGCGGCCCTGAGGCCGGACACCGTGCAGGTAAAAAAGGAAGGGTTAATGGCTCAGTGGCGTGCCGGCTTTTGCAGCGGAATCAGCAGAAACACCAGGGCACCTATCAATAAGGCGGCCACCGCATACAACAGGCCGCTGGTGAAGCTGTGCGACATGTCCTTCAGCCAGCCCACCACGAAGGAGCTGAGCGCCGAACCGATATTGCCGGTGGCGTTGATCAGCGCAATGCCCACTGCCTTGGCCTTGGTCGATAGCGTGGTGTCGGGGGTGGTCCAGAAAATGGTCATGGCGGTAAAGGAACCGGCCGAAGCCATCACGATGCCGGCCAGACGCACCACCGGGTCGCCGGCATAGGCCGTCAGCAGCCAGCCTGCAGCGGCAAACAGCATGGGCAGCACGGTATGCCATTTGCGCTCCTGGGTGCGGTCGGAGCGCGCGCCCCACCACAGCATCAGCAAAATGGTGCCCAGCTGCGGAATGGCGGCCAGGATGCCGATGGTGAC
Source organism: Aquitalea denitrificans (assembly GCF_009856625.1). Taxonomy (GTDB): domain Bacteria; phylum Pseudomonadota; class Gammaproteobacteria; order Burkholderiales; family Chromobacteriaceae; genus Aquitalea; species Aquitalea denitrificans. The sequence continues at coordinate 3,246,899 of NZ_CP047241.1, read as the reverse complement.
ATTGCTGCTGCCGGCATTGAAGCTTTTGACGATTTGCGGCACCCAGATATTCACCATGCTCAGGGTGTTGACCAGGCAGAAATAGGCGAAGGCGAATTTCAGCACCGTCGGTTGCAGCAGTTCGTGCATTACGCCGGAATGTTGCTGGGCCGGCTGGTGTGCCTCGGCGTCCAGCATGCCTTGCAGGCAGCGCTTTTCTTCCGGGCTGAGCCATTTCGCCTTGGCGGGCGAGTCATCCAGATAGAACCACACCACCACGCCCAGCACGGCCGAAGGCAGGCCTTCCACCAGAAACAGCCACTGCCAGCCGGCCAGTTGCCAGATGCCGTCCATTTCCAGCAGATAGCCGGATACCACCGAACCCAGTGCTGCGGTCACCGGCATGGCAATCATGAACAGGGCATTGGCGCGGGCGCGGTAGACGCGTGGAAACCAGAGGGTGAGGTAGACCAGCATGCCGGGCAGGAAGCCGGCTTCGGTAATGCCCACCAGCGCACGCAGGATGTACAGGCTGGTGGCGTCATGGGCAAACATGGTGGCGGTGGAGGCAAAGCCCCAGGCCACCATGATGCCGGCCATCCAGCGCCGGGCACCGATACGGCTGAGCATCATGTTGCTGGGAATGCCGCACAACACGTAGGTGATGTAAAAGATGGTGGCGGCAAAGCCGAACATGGTGGCCGTCAGGTTCAGGCTTTTGGCCATGGTGAGGCCGGCAAAGCCGATGTTGATGCGGTCCAGAAAGGAAAATACGAACAGGATGAACAGAAACCAGATCAAGCGTCCGGAAACTTTGCGAATCACCTGTTGTTCTTGCTGTGTGTCGTGCTTGCGCGCCTGATCCATCAGGTCGGGCGCGGTGTGGCAGGTCGTGGCTTTATCCAGACTCATGCGCATCTCCTCTATTGTGTGCCGGGAGCGTTCCGGCGTGTTGTCCTTTGTCGTGGTGCCTGCTCTTGCTGGCAGATCACCTTGCTGCGGTGTGCTAAGTGGCTGTGCGGTCCTTTCGGTTGTGGTTAATTGAATATATTAATTATCTGGTGGCTGGACACAGTGCCAGCGGACAGCCCGGCAGGCTGCCCGGTTTTGTTTCAGTACACCCCACTGGCACCGGCCTGCTGGCCGCCAGTCTTGAAGCGACCGGCCAGTGCTTCGGCACTGCGCGCCAGCACCGTGCTGTCCACCCCGACGGCGACAAACTGCGCGCCAAGCTCAATGTAGTAACGGGCCAGTTTCTCGTCAGCCATCAGGATGCCGGCCGCCTTGCCCTGGGCGCGGATGCGGGCGATGGCCTGTTCGATGGCGGCTTGCACTTCCGGGTGGGCAGGCTGGCCGAGATAACCCATGTCGGCGGACAAATCTGCCGGGCCGATGAACACGCCATCCACGCCGGGCGTGGCGGCAATGGCATCCAGATTGTTAAGGCCCTGACGGGTTTCAATCTGCACCAGCACGCACAGCTCTTGTTCAGCCTGCTTGAGGTAGCCCTCGATGCGGTTCCAGCGCGAGGCGCGGGCAATGGCGCTGCCCACCCCGCGGATGCCATGCGGTGGATAGCGGGTGGCGGCTACCGCCAGTGCCGCTTCTTCGGCGGTCTGCACCATGGGCAGCAGCAGGGTTTGCGCGCCAATATCCAGAATCTGCTTGATGCGCACCGGGTCGTTCCATACCGGGCGCACCACCGGGTGGCTGGGGTAGGGGGCGATGGCCTGCAACTGGCCCAGCATGTCGGTAAGTGTGTTGGGTGCGTGTTCGCCGTCGATCAGCAGCCAGTCGAAACCGGCACCGGCCAGCAGCTCGGCGCTGTAGGGGCTGGCCAGGCTCAGCCACAGGCCGATCTGCACTTCACCGTTTTTCAGCGCAGCCTTGAAGCGGTTGGATGGGTTCTGCATGGAATTTTCCTTAAAAAACAAGAGCAGCTAACAAAATAGCGCAGCGCCCCTGATGCAAGGCGCGCCGACGCAGACAGTACAAGGTGTACGGCCAGGAGGCGCAACGCAGCAGCAGGGTTTTTGTTCGCTGATCTAAACAAAGCGGCAGCTGATGGCACCCAGCGGGCCATAGTCCACATGGAAGGTATCGCCAGCCCGCGCCGGCACCGGGCGGGTGAAGGAGCCACCCAGAATCACCTGACCGGGCTTGAGGCTGACATCAAACGGTGCCAGCTTGTTGGCCAGCCAGGCCACGCCGTTGGCCGGGTGGTTCAGCACCGCCGCGGCCACGCCGGATTCCTCGATCACCCCGTTGCGGTACATCAGCGCGGATACCCAGCGCAGGTCCAGCTCGGACGGCTTCACCGGGCGGCCGCCCATCACCACGCCGGCATTGGCGGCGTTGTCGGAAATGGTGTCGAACACCTTGCGCGGACGGCCGGATGCCGGGTCGATGGACTGGCTGCGCGCGTCGATGATTTCCAGTGCCGGAATGACAAAATCAGTGGCCTGATACACATCGAACAGGGTGATGTCCGGGCCTTTCAGCTCTTTGCCCAGAATGAAGGCTAGCTCCACCTCTACCCGCGGCACGATGAAGCGGCTGGTGGGAATGTCGCTGCCATCATTGAAGAACATGTCGTCCAGCAGGGTGCCGTAGTCCGGCTCGTTGATCTGCGAGGACATCTGCATGGCACGCGAAGTCAGACCGATCTTGTGGCCCTTGATCGTGCGGCCTTCAGCCAGCTTCATCTCCACCCAGCAGCGCTGGATGGCATAGGCGTCTTCAATAGTGATGTCCGGGTAGTCCAGCGAAATCTGGCGGATCTGCTCGCGTTGCTGTTCGGCCTGATGCAGGCGGCGGGCGGTAGTGTGGATGATGTCTTGCGTCAGCATGTGGTCTCCTCAGTTGGCGATGCCGCCAAAGCACAGGTATTTGGTTTCCATGAATTCTTCCAGCCCCAGCCGTCCGCCTTCGCGACCCAGCCCGGACTGCTTGATGCCGCCAAACGGGGCGACTGCGGTGGAAATGGCCCCTTCGTTGATGCCCACCATCCCCGCTTCGATGGCTTCGGCCACCCGCCAGCAACGGCTTACATCGCGGCTGTAGAAGTAGGCGGCGAGGCCCGACTCGCCGCTATTGGCCAGACGGATGGCCTCTGCTTCGTCTTGAAAGCGGATCAGCGGAGCCAGTGGGCCGAAGGTTTCTTCCTGTGCCACCTGCATCTGTTCGGTGACATCGGCCAGCACCGTAGGCTGAAAGAAGTTGCCGCCGCGTGCATGCGGCGCACCGCCGCTGAGCACCCTTGCCCCCAGGCTGACGGCGTTGGCTATATGGCGCTGCACCTTGGCCACCGCGGCCTGGCTGATCAGCGGGCCTTGCTGCATGCCGGGTTCGCTGGCCGGGCCCACTTGCAAAGCCGTTACGGCGGCGGCAAGTTTGCTGGCAAAGGCATCGTAGATGCCGTCCTGTACCAGCAGGCGGTTGGCGCAGACACAGGTCTGGCCGCTGTTGCGGAATTTGGCAAACAGCGCGCCCTGCACGGCAGCATCCAGATCGGCATCGTCAAACACGATGAAGGGCGCATTGCCACCCAGCTCCAGCCCCAGTTTTTTCACCGTGTCGGCGCACTGGCGCATCAGCAATTTGCCGACAGCGGTGGAGCCGGTGAAGCTCAGCGCCCGCACCAGCGGGCTGGCGGTCAGCTCGCCGCCAATGGCCACCGCATCGCTGCCGGTGACCACATTGAATACGCCGGGCGGCAGGCCAGCCTGTTCGGCCAGCGCCGCCAGCGCCAGTGCGGACAGCGGCGTTTCCGCTGCCGGTTTCAGCACCACGGTACAGCCAGCGGCCAGCGCCGGGGCCACCTTGCGGGTAACCATGGCGTGCGGAAAATTCCAAGGCGTGATGGCCGCCACCACGCCCACGCCTTGCCGCACGGTGAGCAGGCGCTTGTCGGTAAAGGGGCTGGGAATCACCTCGCCATAAGCGCGTTTTCCCTCTTCGGCAAACCATTCGATATAGCTGGCACCGTAGGCAATTTCGCCTGCGCTTTCTGCGGCGGGCTTGCCTTGCTCCTGGCTGATCAGCGCCGCCAGTTCACCCTGGTGCTGCAGGATCAGCGCATGCCAGCGCAGCAACATGGCGGCACGCTGCTGTGCAGTCAGCGCCCGCCAGGCGGGCAGGGCGGCGTTGGCGGCAGCAATGGCGCTGCGGGTTTCTGCTGCGCACAGATCGGCCACTTGTGCCAGCAGTGCGCCGCTGGCCGGGTTGTGCACGGCAAACTGCTGTGCGCCTGACAGCCATTGGCCGTTGATATAAGCCTGTTCACGCAGCAGGGATGCGGATGGGCGGGAGTGGGAGTTCATGTCGGTTTCCGAGAAAAACGGATCAATTGCAGACTCAGCCAGGCAGCGACACCACAGGCCATCACCAGCAGGCACATGGCGCGCGGGCTGCCGTCAAACAGGCTGGCCACCAGCGCACTGGCCAGCATGCCGCAGCCAAACTGGCCGGAGACCGCCAGCGCCATCACCGCGCCGGCACGGTCGGCATGCAGTTGCAGCAGCCGGGCCATGGCATTGGGGCCGATACTGCCGGTCATGCCCACGCTGAACAGCAGTGGCAGCACCGTCAGCCACAGGCTGTGTGCACCCAGCAGCCACAGTGCCAGCCCGGCCAGCGCCACCACGCCGCATTGCCATTGCAACAGGCTGTCGATGGCATGCCGCCGCAGCAGATGTCGGTTGAGCTGGCTGAACAGCACGATGGCGACGATATTCAGCCCGAACAAATAGCCGTAATGCTGCGCGGCCACGCCGAAGTACTGGATGTACACAAAGGGCGAGCCGGTGATGTAGGCGAACATCGCGCCAAAGCTCAGCCCCAGCGCCAGGCTGTAGCCCATGGTAGGCAGGTGTTGTAGCAGGTGGCCGTAGGCACGGAAGGCTTTGCCCAGCGTGATGTCCGACCGAGCGGATGGCGGATGGCTTTCCGGCAACTGCCACACCACCAGCGCCAGCGACACCGCACCCAGCAGCGCCAGCAGCAAGAACAGGCTGCGCCAGCCGGCCAGCAACAGCAGCCAGCCCCCCAGCAGCGGGGCCAGCAAGGGGGCGATCATGGTGATCTGCTGCATCAGCGTCAGTACATGGCTGGCTTCGCTCAGCGGAAAGGCATCGCGCACGATGGCGCGTGCCATCACCGTGGCCGCACCACCGCCCATGGCCTGTAGCACGCGCAGGGCAATCAGCTGTTCTGCCGTTTGCACCGCAGCGCAAGCCAGGCTGGCCAGCACATACAGGCTGAGGCCAGTCAGCAGTACCGGGCGGCGGCCATAGCGGTCGGACAGCGGGCCGTACAGCAGCATGCCGCCGCAGAAACCGGCCAGAAAGCCGCCGATGGTCAGCTGGATGCGCGCCACCGGCGCAGCCAGATCGGCGGCAATGGTGGGCAGGGCCGGCAAATACATGTCGATGGACAAGGGGCCGAAGGCCACCAGCACACCGAGTAGCACGATCAGCCTGGCCTGCTGCTGCGGATTGCGGACGGAATGCATGGGTCGGCTTACTTGAAGCGCTGGTGCACATTGTTGTGCTTGTAGCTGAGCTTGGCGTCCAGCTCGCTCAGCTCAAAAGTGAGCGCCAGATAGCGGGCATCAAACAGCGGGGCGAAGTGCTGCTTGATCAGCGCAAACAGGCCCTGCGCGGTGCGTTCGCGCTCTTCAAACGTGCGGCCATGGCCGATTTTCAGGCTCATGTGGACAAAGGCGTAGTCCGCCTCGCCATCGGCCATGCGCCAGGTGTCCAGCCAGACGGCGCGGCTGCGGATGCCGGCCACCGGATACAGACCGGTGCCAATCAGGTAGGCATGGGCTTTTTCGAACAGGCCGGGCAGGTCGGCCTGCTCGCGGATATTGTCGGTGCATTCGACGATGAAATGCGGCATGGAATCCTCCGGGAAAAACAGCCAGCCTGCCGGGGCAGCGCTGGCCGTGCGGGATGGCTAATCAGACCGGTAGCACCACGTTGATCTGGCCGGTGCCGGAGCTGCCAAAGTAAGGGGTGATCACCTCGGCCTTGCCTTGGTATTCGTCCCAGCCCAGCGCGCCCAGCAGCATGGCGGTGTCGTGCATGAAGCCTTCGCCATGACACTTTTCCGCATACTCCGGCAGCATGGCGCAGAAGGTTTTCCAGTCGCCGCGCTGCCACATGTCCACCACTTCGTGGTCGAAGGTTTCAAGGAAGGGGCTCCATACCTTGTGCAGGTATTGTTCGGCCACGCCGTTCTGGGCAAAACGGTGTGACAGCGAACCGCTGGCGAGGAAGGCCACCTTGCCGTCGTACTGTTCTTCCACTGCCTGACGCATGGCCATGCCCAGCCGGGCGCTGTCGGCCAGGTTGTGCACCGTGCACATGGCGGACACCGATACCACCTTGAAATGCTGGTCGGCATTCATGTAGCGCATCGGCACCAGCGTGCCGTACTCCAGCGCCAGCGTGGTGGCATCGTGGGCGCGGGTGTGCACCCCGGCCGCCGTGGCGGCATCGGCCAGCAGCTGGCCCAGTGCCGGATTGCCCGGGTAGGCATAGGGCAGGTTCTTGATGAAATGCGGCAGTTCGTTGGAGGTGTAAACCCCTTCAAAGGCCGGCGCGCAATTGACGTGGTAGCCGGAATTCACTAGCCAGTGGGTATCGAACACCACGATGGTGTCCACCCCCAGTTCGCGGCAGCGACGGCCGATTTCCTTGTGGCCGTCGATGGCGGCCTGACGGCAGCCCTGATGCTGGCCGGGCAGTTCGGAAAGATACATCGACGGCACATGCGTGATCTTGGCCGCCAGGGCGAGTTGTCCCATGGAGTGTCTCCTTTGTAGTCGTGAGGGCGGTGGGCATTGATGTGTGCCACTGCCAGGTGGCCGGGCGTTCTGTGGCGCCCTGACCATCTGTTGTTTTTCAGCTGCTAACAAAATAGCGCAGCGGCACTGCGCTTACAGGCCCCAGCGCGGAATATGGTGGTCGCCCATCGAAATGCAGACGTTCTTGATTTCGGCAAACACCTCGAAGCTGTATTCGCCCCCCTCGCGCCCGGTGCCGGAGGCTTTCACACCACCAAAGGGCTGGCGCAGGTCACGCACGTTCTGGCTGTTGATGAACACCATGCCGGCTTCGATGCCACGGGCCAGACGGTGGGCCTTGCCGATGTCCTGGGTCCAGATATAGGACGCCAGGCCGTATTCCACATCGTTGGCCAGGCGCAGCGCATCGGCCTCGTCGTCAAACGGCATCAGGCACACCACCGGGCCGAAGATTTCTTCCTGCGCAATGCGCATGCGGTTGTCCACATCGGCAAACACCGTGGGCTGGATGAAGTTGCCACGCGCCAGATGGGCAGGCAGGCCGGCCGGGCGTTCCAGACCACCGGCCACCAGACGGGCGCCTTCTTCCATGCCGATGCGGATATAGCCGGTGACCTTGTCGTAGTGCTGCGGGGTGATCATGGAGCCGACCTGAGTTTTCGGGTCTTGCGGGTCGCCGACGATCAGGCGCTTGGCGCGCGCGGCAAATTCTTCGACAAACTTGTCGTATACCGGACGCTGGATGAAGATGCGGCTGCCTGCGGTACAGCGTTCGCCATTGAGCGAGAAGATGGTGAACAGCGCGGCATCCAGTGCGCGGTCCAGATCGGCATCGGCAAAAATCAGCACTGGCGACTTGCCGCCCAGCTCCATGGAAAACTTCTTCAGCCCGGCATTCTGCATGATGCGCTTGCCGGTGGCGGTGCCGCCGGTAAACGACACGGCGCGCACATCCGGATGGCGCACCAGCGCATCCCCTGCGGTGGCACCATAGCCCTGCACCACATTGAACACGCCGGGCGGCACACCGGCTTCCAGCGCCAGCCGACCCAGCTCATTTGCCGTGAGCGGGGACAGCTCGGACATCTTCAGCACTGCAGTATTGCCCAGCGCCAGGCAGGGCGCGGTTTTCCAGGTGGCGGTCATGAAAGGCACATTCCACGGCGACACCAGACCGCACACGCCCACCGGCTGGTACAGCGTGTAGTTGAGCATGCTGTCGTCCACCGGATAGCTGTGGCCGTTCATGCGGGTACACACTTCGGCGAAGAAATCGAAGTTGTGCGAGGCGCGCGGAATCAGCACGTTCTTGGTCTGATGGATGGGCAGGCCGGTGTCCAGTGTTTCCAGCTCGGCCAGCATGGGCACGTTCTGGTCGATCAGCTCGCCCAGACGGCGCATGATTTTGGCGCGTTCCTTGGCCGGAGTGCCCGCCCACTTGGGGAAGGCTTCCTTGGCGGCGGCCACGGCAGCGTTGATTTCTGCCGCGCCACCGGAGGCGACTTCGGTAATCACTTCGCCGGTGGCCGGGTTGACGGTTTCAAAGACTTCCTTGCTCTCGACCTCGCGGCCATTGATCCAGTGCTTGATCATCTTGTGTTCTCCTGTGCGTGCGCAACGGCTACAAGGCTGCGCCGGGTAATGTTTCACACGGTTTGCGCCTGGCGATCCGCGTATTGCGCCTCGCTGACAATGTGGTTGACCAGACGGCCCACGCCCTCCACCTCAACAATCACTTCATCGCCGGGCAGCACATCGGCCAGCCCTTCCGGTGTGCCGGTGGCGATCATGTCGCCGGGGGACAGGGTCATGAAGCTGCTGAGGTATTCGATGAGATAAGGAATATCGAACACCATGTCGCTGGTGTTGCCCTGCTGGCGCAGCTCGCCATTCACCCAGGTGCGCAGGGTGAGGCTGGCCGGGTTGGCCACGTCGTCACGGTCCACCCACCACGGGCCGATCGGAGTGAGAGTGTCGCGGTTTTTCACCCGCAAGTTGGGCCGGTAATAGTTTTCCAGGTAGTCACGTACTGCGTAGTCATTGCACACGCTGAAGCCGGCCACGTAGTCCATCGCCTGTTCGCGGCTGACGTTCTTGGCGGTCTTGCCGATAATCACCACCAGCTCGCACTCGTAATGCATGTACGTGATGTTGTCCGGGCGTACCGATACCTGCCGGTGGCCGGTGAGGGTGGCAGGTGACTTGAGGAATACCAATGGCTCAGTCGGGGCCTTGAAGGCCAGTTCGGCGGCGTGGTCGGCATAATTCAGCCCCAGCGCGAATACCGTGCCTTCAGCCGGCGGCAGCCATTCGACCGCCTCTTCGGCAAAGCGGCGGCCATCAGCCAGTTGTACCGAGTGGTCGTCATTCACCAGAACTGCGTGGATCTCTGCCTCACCGGGCAGGCGGATGCGGGCGTGTTTCATTGGGCGCTCTCCTCGGCGATCAGGTGGTTTTCCAGGCGGCCAATACCGTCGATTTCCACGGCCACGGTGTCGCCGGGGCGGATTTCCAGTTGGCGCAGCGGGGTGGCGGGGATGATCACGTCGCCCGGCTGCAAGGTCATGAACTGGCTGAGGGCGGCAATCAGTTGCGGCACGGAGCGCAACCAGTCGCGGCTGTGATTGGTTTCAGCCAGCTCGCCGTTCAGATAGCTGCGGATTTCCACCTTGAGCGGGTCGATGGCGGCGGCGTCCACCAGCCACGGGCCCATCGGGCAGAAACCGTCGCGGCACTTGGCCTTGACGGCCGGGCGGTAGAAGCTGGTTTCTTCCAGGCTGATTTCATTTGCCACGGTGTAGCCAGCCACCACCTCCAGCGCCTGCTCGACCGCCACTTTGCTGGCCACCTTGCCAATCACCACGCCCAGCGCACCACCGGCAAACACCTTGCCGGCCTGGGTCGGCAGGGCAATGGTGCTGCCGTGGCCGGCGTGGGTATTGCGCGGTTTGATGAACAGCACCGGCGTGGCCGGGGCTTTCTGGTAGGGCGGCTGCTGGAAGTCGGCTTCCAGCTGTTCCAGCAGGCTGCGGTGGTTCAGCGCCACGCCATACACGGTGCCGCTGGCGGGAGCCAGCCATTGCGGGGTGTCCGCCAGTGGATTGCCGTTGTCCAGCAGCAGCTTGCCATCGGCCAGCGCGGTCACGCGGCGGGCTTGCTGGTTCAGCACGATGCGGCCTTGCTTCATCGGTCTCTTCCTTGTTGTGGTGGTGGACAGCGGTGCTGGCCATTTATTTAATATGTTAACTTTATACGGGCCTGCTTCCGCCTTTGTCAACGCGCTTTATCTGCTGCAAGCGCTGTTGCTGCCCACTATGCCATGTGGCATGCCGCATTTTCTAAGGAATTAACTGTACTTTTCATGGAATTATTGCGAACGCTGGTTTATTGGCTTTCTCCGGAATACTGCTTGGAAATGCGAGAAAACCAATCAATTCAAAGGGCAGTGGCCGGTTGTGGCTTGCAGCTGGAAAATGCTTGCTGTACAAAAGATGGAAATCAGTCGGCATGTGGCATTTTGCGCACATGACAGGATGGAGCCGCCATGAAGCAGGAAAGCCGTACCCCGATTCCCAATATCGACATCGGCAAGGTGTATGACAGTCGCTATGGCGAGTCGGATATCAATGTGGAAGCCTTTGGCAAGCTGGCGGAATTCTTTGGCCGCAATATGCCGGTGCACCGGCACGACCGCTTTTTCCAGCTGCATTATCTGGCCAGCGGGCAGATACGGCTGTATCTGGAAGATCAGCACTATGTGGCGCAGGCACCGCTGTTTTTCTTTACCCCGCCCACGGTGCCGCATGCTTTCATCACCGAGGCCGATGCCGAAGGCTATGTGCTGACCGTGCGGCAGGAACTGGCACGCCAGTTATTGCACACACTGCCGCTGACCCAGCGCGAGGCAGGGCTGATGCAGCCCTTCTGTGTCGAGCTGGCCGACGGGGAGGCCACGCAGCACCTGCCGCAGCTACTGGCCCTGCTGGCCGAGGAGTATGGCCATGATGCGGTGGGGCGCGAGGCCGCGCTGCACGGCCTGGTGCAGCTGGTACTGGTGACTGCCTTGCGCCTGAGTGCGCAGGGCGAGCACAGCCGGCAATGCCGCCGCGAGGACTTGCAGATTTTCCATCGTTTCAATGCCTTGATCGAAGCGCATTTTCGCGAGCACTGGCCGCTGTGGCGCTATGGCGAGGAGATGGGGGTGACCGAGTCGCGGCTGAATGATATTTGCCGGCGCATGGCGGATTTGCCGTCCAAGCGGCTGGTGCATGACCGGCTGTTGCAGGAGGCCAAGCGCCTGTTGATGTATTCCGCCGGGTCGGTAAACGAAATTGCCTATCACCTGGGCTTCAAGGATCCGGCGTATTTTTCCCGCTTCTTCCTGCGTGAAACCGGCAGCAAGCCCAGCGCCTACCGCCAGCAGCATGCGGGCTGAGGCAGCACCGGCAGCCTGGTGCGGCTGACAAAAGCTCTTGGAGAATCCGGGCAGGAGCGGGGGTTTTGTCAGCGGGTTTTATTGCAGCAGGCTGCGCTGGCGGGTTTCCGATGGCAGCTCGCAAAACAGCTTGCGGTAATCGCGGGCAAAATGTCCCAGATGGTAAAAGCCCCAGTGCCCGGCAGCGTCACGCACGCCAAGCCCGGCATGTTCTGCTGACAGCAGCATGCGCCGCACCGCATTGAGCCGGATAGAGCGCAGATAATCCACCGGCGTGGTGCCTGCGATCAGCTGAAAGCTGTTTTGCAGGGTGCGCCGGCTGATGCGCAGCTGCTGGCACAGGTCCAGCACCGTCACCGGTTCGTCACTGCTGGCCAGCACGATGGCCTGGCTGCGCCGCACGATGTCACAGTGGGTGGCGTGGGTGAGGTTGATGGCGCGCTCCGGCACACTGCCGTGCAGCAGGTCCAGCAGCAGGCTGATCAACTGGTGTTGCACCAGCTTCTGGCTGCCGGCAAAGCGCATCAGGTCCGGGTTTTCCACTGCTTGATCGAACACGCTTAGCAATAACTGGCGGGTGTGGGCCAGTTGCTCGGGCGGAATCTGGATCACCGGCTGCCATTGGCGCTTGCTGCTTAGCTGCTGGTAAAACTCCGGTGCCAGTGCCGCCAGGTCTTCGTTGCGCACCGATAGCTGAATGGAGTCCACCTCGGCAGGCGCATGCATGATGAATTCTTCATTGCTGCGCAAGGCGGTAATGGCATGACAGCCAACTGCGCGGCCTTGCAGGGTGAGCGGCAGCGGGGCGTGGATGGGGATGGCGAAGTGCACCATGTCGGCGGGGGCGCGGCCATATTGCACCACGCGCTGGTTGAAGGCTTCGCGGAACACTTCCAGATGGCCGGTATTCAGGCGGGACAGCGAGCTGTAAAAGCGCCCGCCACTGATTTGGTCGTATACCTGCTGCCAGCCGGGCAAGTGTGCGGCATGACATTGGGCGTCATCGAAATGGCGGACTTCAGCCAGCATGGTGGACCTCCTGATGCAGTTCTCCGGTGGCAGCCTGTGGCCGCTCACCTGCTGTTTCTGACGATGTAGATGTCAATCTGATGCGACTGCATGTGCGGTCGCCCGGCCTCTGCGGGCCATCTTGTCTGCCGCGGCAAGTTGGTGGCATGTCCGTTTTGGACATGCTGTCTTGTACTGGCCAAGTCCTGACTATATTGGGTCATTTGCCGATGTGCTGCAAAAAATACTTAATATATTATCTATTTGTCTGTCACCCTTGTCGGGCAAGGCTTGCCACAGCCTTGTCCGGCAATCCTCCTGCCGTGTTGGCTGCTGTTTCTTCATTGCAACAACGGGGTCCGGGTGCTGCCTGTTTTGCGCTGTGCTGTCCTGCCGGGCAGGCCATGCAGGATTTGCCGATTTGGGATCAGGCCGCCAAAAACTGACGCGTATATTGATCTGCAACAAATCGCGTTGCTGCTGTTGCTGCTTGTCGGTGACAGATGGCGACAAGGCAAATCAGGCGGCCTGCTTTCGGGTAAGCCCGCCCTGCAAGGAGTGGAGAGAAAATGGATCACAATCGGGTAGTGGTACTGGACGCGGTGAATACCTTCCTGCTGCGCGAGCATGGCTTGCTGGTGGACGGCAAGATGGTGGCGGCCCAGTCCGGCCAACGCAGCGAGGTGCGTAATCCGGCTACAGGACAGGTGATTGCCAGCGTGGCCGATGGCAACGAACAGGATGTGGATGCGGTGGTGCAAAGCGCGCACCGTGCATTTTGCTCTGGCGTGTGGTCCGGCCTGCGCCCGGCCGAGCGCGAGCGCATTCTGCTGAAGCTGGCCGATGTGCTGGAAGCGCACGCCGAGGAGCTGGCCCAACTGGAAACACTGAACCAGGGCAAGTCCATCCATATCTCGCGTGCCATTGAAGTGGGCGCGTCCATCGAATTTGTCCGCTACATGGCCGGCTGGGCCACCAAGCTGGGTGGCGAAACCATGGACGTGTCGATTCCGGTACCGCCCGGCACCCGTTATACCGCCTATACCCGCCGCCAGCCGGTGGGGGTGGTGGCCGGCATCGTGCCGTGGAATTTCCCGCTGATGATTGCCATCTGGAAGATGGTGCCGGCATTGGCCGCCGGTTGTACCGTAGTGCTCAAGCCGTCCACCGAAACCCCGCTCACCGCGCTGCGTCTGGGTGAGCTGGCACTGGAGGCCGGCATTCCGCCCGGCGTGGTGAATGTGCTGACCGGGCGTGGCTCCCGTGCCGGTCAGGCGCTGGCCGGCCACCCGCTGGTGAGCAAGGTGTCGTTTACCGGCTCCACCGAAATCGGCAAAACCATCGGCCATACCGCCATCGACAATATGACCCGTTTCTCGCTGGAGCTGGGCGGCAAGAACCCGATGATCATGCTGGGTGATGTGGATGTGGACAAGGCCATCCAGGGCGCGCTGATGGGCGGCTTCCTCAATCAGGGCCAGGTATGTGCCGCCGCTTCCCGCCTGTATATCCAGCGCAGCAAGTTCAATCAGGTCGTCGAAGGACTGGCCGCTGCCGCCAACAGCATGACGCTGGGTAGCGGCATGGACCTGAACGCCCAGGTCAATCCGCTGGTGTCGGCACGCCAGCAGCAGTCGGTGTGTCGGCTGATCGACACCGCCCGCAGCGAAGGCGCCAGCATTCTGGCCGGTGGCGGCGCGGCTGATCTGCCGGGTTACTTCGTCAAGCCCACCATCATTGTCAATGCGGCCCAGCACAGCACCATCGTGCGCGAGGAAGTATTCGGCCCGGTGCTGGTGGCGCTGCCCTTCGACCATCCCGACGAGGCCATTGCCATGGCCAATGACTCGCGCTATGGCCTGGCTGCCAGCTTGTGGACCAACGACCTGTCCGCCGCCATGAACCTGGTGCCGCGCATCGAGGCTGGCACGGTGTGGGTCAACAGTCATATCCCGCTGGACCCCAGCCTGCCGTTTGGCGGTTTCAAACAATCCGGCATCGGCCGCGAGTTTGGTCGCGGGGCGGTGGAAAACTTTACCGAGACCAAGTCGGTCTGCATCGCGCACTGAGCGGCAAGAAAAATACCGGTCCCGCGCATCCCTGCCTGCTGTTCCGCCACGTGATGGCCAGCAGGGGTGCAAGGCGAAGCGGAAAGCCGCCTCAGATTTTGTTGGCCGTCATCGGCCGCACATTTGTCTGCAAAGGAGTAACCCATGTCTTACGACAAGTCCCGTTTCTGGCACCCCATGCTGCACCCCAATGAAATGAAGCAGCGTCAGCCCATCCGCGTCGTGCGGGGGGATGGCTGTTACGTGTTTGACGACCAGGGCCACAAGCTGGTGGATGGCGTGGCCGGTTTGTGGAACGTCAACGTCGGCCACAACCGCCCGGAAATCAAGCAGGCCATCGTGGCGCAGCTGGACGAACTGGAGTATTTCCAGCTATTTGACGGCATCTCCCACCCGCGGGCCGAGGAGCTGTCCGCCACCCTCATCGACATGCTGAAGCAGGAAGACATGGCGCGGGTCAGCTTCAGTTCCGGCGGCTCGGATGCGGTGGAAACCGCGCTCAAGCTGGCCCGCCAATACTGGCGCGTCAGCGGCCAGCCGGACCGCACCAAGTTCATCTCGCTCAAGCAGGGCTATCACGGCGTGCATTTCGGTGGTGCTTCGGTCAATGGCAATACCGTGTTCCGTCGCAGCTACGAACCGCTGCTGCCCGGCTGCTTCCATGTGGAAACGCCGTGGCTGTACCGCAACCCGTTTACCGAAGATCCGGAAGAGCTGGCGCAAATCTGCGCGCAGATGCTGGAGCGGGAAATCCTGTTCCAGAGCCCGGACACCGTGGCCGCCTTTATTGCCGAACCCATCCAGGGTGCCGGTGGCGTCATCGTGCCGCCCGCCAGCTACTGGCCGCTGATCCGCGCGGTGTGCGACAAGTACGGCGTGCTGTTGATTGCCGATGAAATCGTTACCGGTTTTGGCCGTTCCGGTTCCATGTTCGGCAGCCGTCTGTGGGGCGTGAAGCCGGACATCATGTGCCTGGCCAAGGGCATTTCCTCCGGCTATGTGCCGCTGGGTGCCACCGTGGTGAACCAGCGGGTGGCCGATGCCTTTGCCAAGAACCAGGATTTTGGCGGCGTCATCATGCACGGCTACACCTATGCCGGTCACCCGGTAGCCTGCGCGGCGGCCATTGCCAACCTCAAGATCGTGCGCGAGGAAAACCTGCCGGCCCAGGCCGCCGCCCAGGGTGAATACCTGCTGGCCAAGCTCAACCCGTTTGCCGACAAATACGCCGCCGTTGGTGAGGTACGTGGCAAGGGCCTGATGATTGCGCTGGATCTGGTGCAGGACAAGCACAGCCGCGAGCCTATCGATCCGATGGGCGGCTATGCCAACAAGGTTGCCGAAATCGCGCGTGAAAACGGCGTGCTGGTACGCCCGGTGGGCACCAAGATCATCCTGTCGCCGCCGCTGGTCATTGGTCAGGCAGAATGCGATGCCATCGTCAGTGCGCTGGCCGCCGGTTTCGAGGCTGCCTGAACCACGTGACGGGAGGGAGTGGGCCAAGCGCCTGCTTCCGCCCATTGCCAGGACAACACCATGGCCCATCTGCTTGCTGACGCACCGGTGGCAAAGCCGTTGCAACGCTGTCTGGACGTGCTGCAGGATGTGTTGCCGCATAGCGCCACTGCCTTTTACCGGGTGGACCGGCAGCAGCAGCCGCATGATTTCGTCTTGCGCCACATGCCGCAAGAGCTGCACCAGCACTATGTTGCGCGTTACATGGGGCACGACCCGCTGCATCCGGCCAGGCTGGCGCGCCAGCCGCTGGATGTGGTGACGCTGGGCAGCGCCTTGCCGACCGCGCAACGTGCCACATCGCGCTATGCGCCGTTTCTGGCCAGCAACCGGCTGGTGGATGTCGCGGAAATCCTGCTGCGGCGGCAGGGGCGGGTGGTGGCCGCTTTCTCCTTGTTACGGCAAGGGCGGATGCCCGGCTTTGCCGACGACGAGCTGCGTGTGCTGCATGGCTTGCATGGTCTGCTGGACATGGCGCTGGACAGCACGCTGAGCCAGCCTTGCCCGGACCCCGCCATCGTGCTGACCGAGCGCGAGCAGGCAGTGGCCATGCTGTTGTCTACCGGTGCCTGCAACAAGACCATTGCCCGCGAGCTGAACATGGGGCTCGCCACGGTCAAAACCCATTTATTGCACCTGTTTCGCAAGTTTGATGTGAGTAGTCGTACCGCGCTGGCGCATGCGCTGTTTGTCCGGCAACAAGCCGAACAGTACTTGCGGCAGTGACGGTTTCGTCCGGGACAGCCATAAAAAGAAGCGCGCCCGGTTATCAGCATGATGGGGAAGGTGTACTGATGCGCCACAGACAGGTAGCAAGCCTGCTGCAGTGCCTCCCTGCCATGGTTAGCGAGTCTTCAGGAGGAAAACAGCATGTCGATAGAGAAGAAACTGACCCGGCACCTGCAGCAAGGGGTGGTGGGTTTTCCGGTGGCGCTGGCCAGTTCGGTCGGCGTGGTGATGGCCAGCCCGGTCATCCTTACCGTTACCAGCGGTTTTGGCATGGCGGGCAGTACCTTTGCCCTGGCCATGCTGATTGCCTTCATCATGATGCAGGCGCAGGCCACCACCTTTGCCGAAGCGGCCTCGATGATGCCGACGTCCGGTGCTGTCTACGATTACATATCCTGCGGGCTGGGGCGCTTCTGGGCGATTACCGGCACCATTTCCGCTTATCTGCTGGTGCATGTGTTTGCCGGTACGGCGGAAACCATCCTGTCCGGCATCATGGCGCTGGTGAACTTTGAACACCTCAACACCATGCTGGAGCACAGCGGTACTTCCTGGATGGTGGGGGTTGGGCTGGTGGTGCTGTTCGGCATCCTCAATGCGCTGGGCGTCACCATTTTCGGCAAGGCCGAAATCGTGCTGACCTTCGTGATGTGGGCCACGCTTACCGTGTTCGGCATCATCGGCCTCATCAAGGCCCCGGCCGTGTCGCTGCAAGGCTGGTTTGGCAGCCCGCTGGACCTGAGTGACGCCAGCGGCGTGCTCAGCCTCATCGGCATGGCCATGTTCATGTTTGTCGGTTTCGAGCTGGTGACCCCGCTGGCCCCGGAGCTGAAAAACGCCGGTCGCAATATTCCGCGTGCCGCCAAGCTGGGCCTGACCGGCGTGGCCGTCACCATGGCCATCTACGGTGCGGCCATGGTGCATCAGGTGGCCAATGTGGCGATGGACCCGAAAAATCCCACCGGCCCGCATTTGCTGGATACCCCGATGGCCATTCCGGCCTTTGCCGATCAGGTGATGGGCCCCTTCGGCAAGATCTGGCTGGGTATCGGCCTGCTGTTTGCCGGTGCCGCCACCATCAATACCCTGATTGCCGCATTGCCGCGCATCCTGTACGGCATGGCGGTGGATGGTGCGCTGCCCAAGGCGTTTACCTATCTGCACCCGCGTTTCAAGACGCCGCTGGTGGGCATTCTGGTGGCGGTGGTCATTCCCTGCGTCCATGCCTGGTTCATCCAGGGTGATCTGGACCGCATCATGCCGCTGGTGCTGGCGGCGGTGTGCGCCTGGGGTGTGGCTTATCTGCTGGTGAATCTGGCCATTGTCCGTCTGCGCTTCACCCGGCCGGATTTCCCGCGGGCCTATCGCTCGCCCTGGTTCCCGCTGCCGCAGATCATCTCCTCGGTGGGCATCCTGATTGCCATCTGGTACATCACTCCGCCGGGCATGCATCCGCGGGACATCTATCTGCCCTTTGGCATCATGCTGGGTCTGACTGCGCTGTATGCACTGGTGTGGACCGTGTTTGTCCAGAAGGTGAACCCCTTCCGTGCCGTAGCCATTGAAGACATTCTGGCCGAGGAGTTCGGCAAGGTGGGCGGCCATGCTTCGCTGATCGACGAGGAGCTCAAGCGTGTTGCCTCTGGTGCTTGAGCGGCTGTGGCAGCCGCGCCTGCCACGGGCTTACCGGCCGGGGGCAACCCTGGTCAGGCTGGCGCAAGACCTGAACGGGCTGGAAGTGGTCGGTGCGGAAGAGGGCTGTCCGGCATACCGCTTGCCTGCTGCGGACTGGTTTTTCCGGGTGGAGGAGCGGGTGGAAAGCCAGTTCCTGCTTCATACCGTCAGTTGCTGCTTTGTACTGGCACTGCCTGGTACTGCGCCATCCCGTCCGTCCCGGCTGCAACTGCAACACCGCGGCAACTGGCAGCGCAGCGGTTTTGCCTGTTTGTGCCGTGAGGGGGATGGTGCAGCGCTGGCGGGCCTGATGGCCTTGTTACAGCAGGACCGCGACTTGCACACTGCGCTGATGCCGCTGGATTTCAAGCGTTGTGAACTGATTGCGGATGAGCAGGGCTGGCGGCTGGAAGTCGAGCATTTTGCCGCCAGTGAAGTGGTGGGCAGCTTCCCGCCTTTTCGCCGCTATATCCGGCTGTTGTCCACACAAAAGCTGGCCTTGCTGGCGGTAATGGCGGCGGTGCGGCGAGTGGTGGCCAGTGCGGGCTGATTTTCACGCGGTAAAACAATACACAACAGGCCCCGGCATTACACCGGGGTCTGTTGCTTTCCGTTTCTAATTTCAGAGGTCCGCTTCGGTCGGCTGCGGCTTGTCCTCGGTCAGCGCCACGGGGGCAGGCAGTTGTTCCAGTTCGTTCAGCAGGCTGATCAGCAGCTCCAGCTTTTCCTCGCCAAAATGCGCTTCTATCTGCCGGTAGCAGGCATTGGACAGCGGCGCGACTTCACGGGTCAAGCGACGGCCTTCCCTTGACAAGGACACGATCAGCCGACGGCTATCCACCTTGTCACGGCTGCGGTGAATCAGGCCGGCCTTTTCCATGCGCACCAGAATGCCGGTGAGGCTGGGGGACAGGATGCAGGCCAGGTCGGCAATCACCCCGGCTTCCATTTCGCCGCGGTCATCCAGCAGGCGCAGAATGCGCCATTGCTGTTCGGTCAGGCCCACACTGTTGAGCAAGGGACGAAAGTAAGCCATGACGGCTTCACGGGCGCGCAGCAAGTGCTGCGGCAGGCGGTGCTGGTGTTGTGCGCTGGAAGTTGGCATGCGATTCAGGATGGCGGATCAATGTGATTAATATCTTAACATTCTGAGCGCCTGTTCCCAAGTCGCCATCTGCCATTTGCCCGGCACCATGTGGGCCACATGCAGAGGCGGCTCCTCCATCTGGTGGATGGGGGAAGATGGCTGGCCTGCCTACACTGTGCTTTCCCGTTCTTATTTCAGGAAGGAAAGCAGATGGCAGCACAAGCCAAAACCGTGGTGATTACCGGTGCCGGCAGTGGCATAGGCGCAGCCTGCGCCGCATTGCTGGCAGCCGACGGCGTGCAGCTGGTGTTGATTGGCCGTCGTGCCGCACCCGTGCAGCAGCTGGCCGCGCAATACGGTGCGCTGGCACTGGCGGGCGATGCAGCGGACAGCACGCTTTGGCCGGACTGGCTGGCGCATATCCACCAGCGCTTTGGCACGGTGACTGACCTGCTGTGTTGCGCCGGTGGCCTGGGCATGGGCAGTGCGCTGGATACGGACGATGCCGCGTGGCAGGCCGCCATGCGTGCCAATCTGGGTACCGCTTTTGTTGCTGCACGAGCATGTCTGCCGGATTTGATGGCCAGCCGGGGTGCCATGGTGCTGCTGGCTTCGATAGCCTCACTGGCCGCCGGGCCGGAGGTGTGTGGCTATACCACCGCCAAGCATGCGCTGATTGGCCTCACCCGTTCGCTGGCGCGTGATTACGGCCCGCACGGGGTGAGGGTGAATGCGGTGTGTCCCGGCTGGGTGAAAACGCCGATGGCGGATGAAGAAATGCAGCCGTTGATGCAACAGTATGGCGACAGCCTGGATGAGGCCTATGCCCGGGTAACGGCGGATGTTCCCTTGCGCCGGGCTGCCGCGCCGGAGGAAATCGCCAGCATCTGTCGCTTCCTGCTGTCGGAGCAGGCCAGCATCATCACCGGGGCCGCCATTGTGGCTGATGGCGGCTCCAGCATTGTCGATGTGCCTACCCTGGCTTTCAACGCACTGTCCTGAGTACAGTTTCAATTGGATTCAATGAACAACACCGCCTACATGGCGGTGTTGTCGTTTGCGGTGCTACCAATTGTTTCAGTGCAGCGCCGCCGTGCTTTCCGGCAAGGTGGCACCGCCATCCACGATGATGGTCTGGCCGGTGATGTAGGCGGCGGCATCCGAAGCGAGAAACAGCATGGCGGCGGCAATATCTCCCGGCTCGCCCAGTCGCCCCAGTGGAATGTTGCGGGCGATGGCGGCATTCAGGCTGTCATCGCCCAGATTATCCATGGCCGGGGTGCGGATCATGCCCGGTTCCACGCCGTTGACGGTGATGCCATCGCCCGCCAGTTCCAGCGCGGCGGCGCGGATGAAGCCATTGACCCCTGCCTTGGAAGCGGCATAGTGTGCCAGCCCCGGATAGGCAACCCGCGGGCCGGTCACCGAGGAAGTCACCAGCATGCGCCCGCCGCCTTGCGCGCGCATGGCGGGCAGGGCGGCCTGACTCAGCCAGAACAGCGCCTGCAGATTCACCGCCAGCGTTCGCTGCAGCAGGGGCGGGGTGATGTCGGCAAACGCAGTGAGCGGGAAGTAGGCCGCGTTGTGGATCAGCACATCCAGCCGACCATATTCTGCCAGTACCTGCGCGACAAGTGCGGTGGCCTGTTCCGGCTCGGCCAGATCGCACTGGCAGGCACTAGCCCTGAAGCCTTGTGCCTGCAAGGCGGTGGCAGTGGCACGGGCTGTTTCTGCCTGCACATCGGCCACCACCACCGTGGCCGTGTGGCGGGCAAACAGTTGGCTGATGGCGGCACCTATGCCTTGTGCGCCGCCAGTCACCAAGACCACCTTGCCGGCAAAGTCAAAGCTCAGCATGGGTACGTCTCCGGCTTACAGCGCATGGCTGGTGTGGTTGAGGATCTGCGCCTTGGCACCCACCGGGAAATTGGACAGGGCAGTAAAGTCATTGCCCTGATAGCCAAAAATCTTGCCATCGGTTTTCAGCTGCTGCAGGTCGATCAGCACCACGCCCAGCGTGGGGACAATCTTTTCCCGCCAGACAAACAGGTAGAGCTGCTCTGCCAGTTTGAAGTAATGGCAGCGGTCCACATCGGCCAGCCCTTGCTCCACCCCTTGCAGGCATTGCCAGGTATAGAAGTGGCTATTCAGATAGATGTGTTCGTAGCATTCGGTGGGGCTGTAGCGGTACTGGTTGCGCAGGCCGATCAGCTCGTCGGTGCTGTGGTGCAGCGCGCTGTGTGCTGTCACCGGCTGATCGATGCAGCCATGGGCAAAACGGCAGTCCACCGCGGTCAGCGCCTCACCGGACAGCACGCGGCTGAAGGCGGAGCGGGCGACATCCTCCTCCTGTGGCAGCACCCCGGCCACGGCAGTGAACAGGCCATGTGCCAGATCCAGTACCAGGCTGAGCGAATGCCCGTGCTGCCCTTCCAGCAGGAAATCCAGCAACACGATATCGGGGCGTAGGCTGCTGGCGCGGTAGCGGCCCTGGCCGCTGAAGCCTGACGCCTCTCCGTCGGTCAATGCCGTCAGCTGGCAATCCGCGGCATTCACTTGCAAGCGGGCACGGCTGCCATCGGCAAAATGCAGTTGCAACTGACGGCCTTGCAGCAGCGGGCTGAAAGGCAGGATGTGGCTTTCCGGGGCAAAGCCGTCGGCCAGATCACCGACCGGGATGAAAACGGGTTGATTGCTCATGCTGCGCTCCTGATGAAGGTGGGTGTGGGCGCAGTGTGCAATGGGCTTGGGGCGGCAACCATCCACCGTATGGTGGAGCCATAAAGTAAAACAGGGCGCTGTCCCGGCAGGAGAGCGCCCTGTAATGCTTATCCCCTCAGTGAAGCCAAGGAGATACGCGATGAAAGCTGCGGAATCAGGCGTCCGGCACGTTCATCGAGTTGATGCTGAAACCGGCGTCCACATAGGTGATTTCGCCGGTGATGCCGGAGGACAGGTCCGACAGCAGGAAGGCAGCGGTGTTACCCACTTCTTCGGTGGTCACATTGCGGCGCAGACAGGATTGGCCGGCAGCAATCGACAGCAGCTTGGAGAAGCCGGAAATGCCGGCAGCAGCCAGGGTCTTGATCGGACCGGCGGACAGGCCGTTCACCCGGATGCCGTCCTTGCCCAGGCTGGCAGCCATGAAGCGTACCGATGCTTCCAGGCTGGCCTTGGCCAGACCCATCACATTGTAGTTGGGGATGGCACGTACCGCACCCAGGTAGGACAGGGTCAGCAGGGCACCGTTACGGCCTTGCATCATCGGGCGGGCAGCCTTGGCCAGTGCCGGGAAGCTGTAGGCCGATACATCATGTGCGGTCTGGAATGCTTCGCGGCTCAGTGCGTCCAGGAAGTCGCCTTCCAGCGATTCGCGCGGGGCGAAGGCAATGGCGTGTACCAGGCCGTCCAGGCCATCCCACTGTTTGCCCAGGTCGACAAACAGTTGATTGATTTCATCGTCGTTCTGTACGTCGCAGCGGTATACCAGTTGACTGCCGAAGTCCTTGGCCATCTCGCGTACACGATCTTCCAGCTTGTCCACCACATAGGTGAACGCCAGCTCGGCACCTTCGCGGTGGCAGGCCTGAGCAATGCCGTAAGCGATGGAGCGGTTGGAGATCATGCCGGTAATCAGAATTTTTTTGCCTTGCAGAAAGCCCATTTGGAGTCCTTCTTGGTAGAAACAGGGGGGCATTATACCCAAGCCTGGGCTACGCTGTCGTGGGGATTGTCCTACAGCCTGCCTTTACTCTGCGGCAGCCGGTCGGAAAAAGGTTTATATCGTGGTAACAAGCCGTAAAACGGTGGGGGGCAACATACCGCCACCATACGGAAACAGGCTATTCTAGCCAGGATGTATCATAAAGCTTGTAGTGGCAGAGTCTGACGCACCGCGCCAGCCTGTCTGGACAAGAGTAAAAACCACAATGATAAGCTAGTCATGATTAATGCGTAAGCTGTAAAACAAGATGAAACATTTACACTGGCTAGGGGTCACGCTGCTGCTGTGGGCGTGCAGCGGCATGGCTGCGCCGTCTCAGGCGCTGGGCTATGCGCCGAAATACGCGGCAGGCTTTACACATTTTGACTATGTCAATCCGGCGGCACCCAAGGGTGGACGGCTGATGCTGTCGGCACAGGGAGGTTTTGACACACTCAATCCCTTTTCCCTCAAGGGCGACAAGGCGGACGGTATCGAGGCGCTGACGCTGGAAACCCTGGGGGTGAGCAGCGAGGACGAACCCTACAGCTGCTACGGCCTGCTGGCCGACGATATGCAGCTGGCGGCGGACAAGCTGTCGATGCGCTTTCACCTCAACCCGCTGGCCCGTTTTGCCAATGGCCGGTCGGTGCAGGCCGCCGATGTGGTGGCTTCCTTCAATACCCTCACCCGCGACCGCAGCGCCGCCCCGCTGTATCGGCTGTACTGGGCCGATGTGAAGCAGGTGGTGGCGCTGGATGCAGCCACGATCCGTTTTGACTTCAAGCGCAGAAATTCCGAACTGCACATGATTCTGTGCCAGTTGCCGGTGTTTTCCCGGCAGTGGATTCCCGCCGGCAAGACACTGGCCGACATGGTGCTGGTGCCGCCCGTCGGTTCCGGCCCTTATGTGCTGAGCCAATACCAGTTGGGCAAGAACATCCGTTTTAGCCGCAATCTGCATTACTGGGCGGCCAATTTGCCGGTACGCCGCGGCATGTTCAATTTTGACGAAGTCGGCTACCGCTATTACCAGGACGAAACCGCCCGGCTGGAGGCTTTCAAGGCCGGCGAGTTCGATGTATCAGCCGAGAACATGGCCAAGCAGTGGGCGCGTTCGTATATCGGCCCCAAGTTTGATGATGGCCGCATCGTCAAGAAAGTGCTGCCGCATCAGCGCAGTGCCGGCATGCAGGGCTTTGTGTTCAATGTGCGGCGGCCACAGTTTGCCGACAAGCGCCTGCGGCAGGCCATCAGCCTGGCCTTTGACTTCGAATGGGCCAACCGCAACCTGTTTTACGGCCAGTACCGGCGCAGCAACAGCTTCTTCACCAATAGCGAGATGGCTGCCAGCGGTTTGCCGGGGCCAGACGAGCTGAAACTGCTGGAGCCGATCCGGGAAAAGCTGGACCCGGCAGTGTTTGGCCTGCCGGTGGAGCCGCCGTTCACCGATGGCCGCTATGGCATCCGTCGCAATCTGCGCCAGGCACGCCAGCTGTTGTTTGAAGCCGGCTGGCGTTACGAGGGCGGCCAGCTGGTGGACCACATGGGCCGGCCCTTGCGCATCGAGTTCCTCACTTATTCCAAGGTATACGACCGCGTCGCCAGCGGCTGGCAGCAGAATCTGGCCAAGCTGGGCATTACGCTGAACGTGCGCGTGGTGGACCCGGCCATCTACCAGCGCCGGCTGAACGACTTCGACTACGACATGACGGTGGTGGTGTACGCCGCCGGCAACAGCCCGGGCAACGAGCAGCTGGATTTCCATAGCTGCCAGGCGGCACAGACGCCGGGTTCACAAAACTGGGCCGGCCTGTGCGACCCGGCAGTCGAGGCATTGTTACTAAACTTCATGCACTTTGCCGATCGCCAGCAACTGCTTGCCGCCAGCCATGCACTGGACCGGGTGCTGCGCGCCGGTTATTACCTGGTGCCCAACTGGAATCTGCCTTATCACCGCATGGCATGGTGGAACCGCTTTGGCCAGCCGGCCAAACTGCCGCTGTATTACAGCCCGACCACGTGGGCCATCGAAACCTGGTGGGAGAAAAAATAAGCATGTGGCGCTATATCCTGAAACGGTTGTTGCTGATGATTCCCACACTGATCGGCGTGCTGGCACTCACCTTTGCCATCATCCAGTTTGTGCCGGGTGGCCCGGTGGAGCAGATGGTGCAGCAACTGAGCCATGCTGGCGTGGCCGGCGAAACCGTGGCCGCTGCCGGTCCCATGCATAGCCGCGGCGGCTTGCAGCCGGAGGAGTTACAGGCGCTAAAACAGCTGTACGGTTTTGATCAGCCGCCCTTGCAACGTTTTGGGCATATGCTGGCCGGCTTTGCCCGGTTTGATCTGGGCGACAGCTTTTTCCATCACCAGTCGGTGGCGCAGCTGATTTTGTCCCGTTTGCCGGTATCAATGAGCATCGGCCTGTGGACCTTCTTCATCACCTATCTGTTGTGCATCCCGCTGGGCATTGCCAAGGCGGTGCGCGACGGCAGCCTGTTCGATCTGGCCAGCAGTACGGTGATTCTGTTGGGTTACGCCATTCCGGGCTTCGTACTGGGCGTGGCCTTGCTGGTGCTGTTTGGTGGTGGCAGTTTCTGGCAGTTGTTTCCGCTGCGCGGGCTGGTGAGCGACAACTGGGATAGCTTGAGCTGGCTGGACAAGGTGCTGGATTACCTGTGGCATATCGTGCTGCCGGTAACGGCCTCGGTGGTGGGTAATCTGGCGGTGATGACCATGCTGACCAAGAACGTGTTCCTGGAAGAAATCCGCCGTCAGTATGTGTACACCGCCCGTGCCAAGGGCCTGTCCGAGCGTACCATCCTCTACCGCCATGTGTTCCGCAATGCGCTGATTCCGCTGATTACCGGTTTCCCGGTCGCCTTCATCGGGGCTTTCTTCACCGGCAGCCTGCTGATTGAAACCCTGTTTTCGCTGGACGGGCTGGGCCTGCTGTCCTACGAGTCTGTCATGCGGCGCGATTACCCGGTGGTGATGGGCAGCCTGTATGTGTTCACCCTGCTGGGGCTGGTGGCCAAGCTGCTGTCCGATCTCAGCTATGTGCTGGTGGATCCGCGCGTCAGTTTCGACGGAGGGGAGCGATGAGCCACGCACCCAGCCTTACCCCTGGCCAGCGTGCCTGGCGGCGCTTCCGTCAGCACAAACGTGGTTTTTTCAGTCTGTGGCTGTTTCTGCTGCTGTTTGCGCTGTCACTGGGGGCCGAGCTGCTGTCCAACGACAAACCGCTGGTGGTGCGCTACCACGACCAGCTGTATTTCCCAGTGTTGTTTGATTACAAGGAAACCGAATTCGGTGGTGATTTCGATACCGCTACCGATTATCTGGACCCCTTCATCCAGGACCAGTTTGCCCGGCCAGGCAATTTTGCTGTCTATGCGATGAATCCTTACAGCTACAACACGGTGAACTACTTTGCCGACAATCCCAACCCGGCAGCACCGTCCTTCGATAATGTGCTGGGTACCGATGACCGTGGGCGCGATGTGCTGGCGCGGCTGATCTACGGCTTTCGGGTGTCGGTGCTGTTTGCGCTGGCGCTTACCCTGTCCGGCACTGTGCTGGGCGTGTTGTTTGGTGCACTGCAGGGTTTTTTTGGCGGCAAGTTTGACCTGGTGGTGCAGCGTCTGCTGGAGGTCTGGGGCAGCCTGCCCGAGCTTTACCTGTTGATCATCCTGGCCTCGCTGTTCAAGCCCGGCTTGTGGCTGCTCCTGCTGCTGCTCACCCTGTTTGGCTGGATGGGCCTGGCCGATTATGTGCGGGCCGAATTCCTGCGCAACCGCCAGATGGAATATGTGCTGGCGGCGCGGGCTACCGGCCTGAACAGCTGGCAGATCATGTGGCGGCATGTGCTGCCCAACAGCCTGACACCGGTGTTGGCCTTTCTGCCATTCCGGGTGAGCGGGGCGATTTTGGCCCTCACCAGCCTGGATTTTCTAGGTCTGGGTGTGCCATCTTCCACGCCCAGCCTGGGCGAGCTGCTGGCACAGGGCAAGGATAATCTGGATGCCTGGTGGATTGCTCTGCCTACCTTTGCCGTACTGACCACCACCTTGCTGCTGCTGATTTTCATTGGCGAGGGCCTGCGCGCCGCGCTGGACACCCGGAAAGGCTGAGATGGAAACCCTGTTGACCGTTGCCGCGCTGAATGCTCACTTTGGCAGTCAGCAAGTGCTGTCCTCAGTAGGCTTCAGCGTGGCTGCAGGCGAAAAGGTGGCGCTGGTGGGCGAGTCCGGCTCGGGTAAGACCGTCACCGCCCAGGCCCTGTTGCAATTGAACCCGGATGTACGATTGAGCGGTTCTGTACGTATGGCCGGCGAGGAGCTGCTGGGGGCCGGAGAGGCCCGCCTGCGTCAGATCCGTGGTCGTGATATCGCCATGATCTTTCAGGAGCCGATGCATGCACTCAATCCGCTGTTCACCATTGGCCGGCAGATTGGCGAAACCCTCACCATGCACCTGGGGCTGACGGCGCGCGAAGCCCGTGCCGAGGCCATCCGCTTGCTGCTGCGCACCGGCATTACTGATGCGGCGGAAAAAGTGGACAGCTATCCCTTTCAGCTGTCCGGTGGCCAGCGTCAGCGCGCAATGATTGCCATGGCCCTGGCCTGTCAGCCACGCTTGCTGATTGCCGATGAACCGACCACTGCACTGGATGTGACGGTACAGGCACAAATCCTGCAACTACTGGATGAGTTGCAACAGGAACTGGGCATGGCGGTGTTGTTCATCACCCACGATCTGAACCTGGTACGGCGCTTTGCCGACAAAGTGGTGGTGATGCGTGGAGGTCTGGTGGTGGAAAGCGGCAAGGTGTCACAGGTTTTCAATCATCCGGCCCACCCTTATACCGCCGAACTGCTGGCCAGCAGGCCAGGCATCCTGGACGATGATGCGCAGGAGCCGGCTGCGGTGCCGCTACGGCTGCAGGCCAGTGACATCACCGTCAGCTATCACCGTAAGGCAGGCTGGTTCAGCCAGCGGCTGGTGCCGGTAGTGCAGCATGTATCACTGGATATTCCGGCCGGGCAAACGCTGGGCATTGTCGGTGAGTCCGGTTCCGGCAAGACCACGCTGGGCCACGCATTGCTGCGCCTCTTGCCTAGTCAAGGCGAGATCAGGCTGGACGACATGGCACTGCACGACTTGCGTGGCCGTCGCCTGCGCCATGCGCGCAAGGACTTTCAGGTGGTATTCCAGGACCCGTTCTCCTCGCTGTCGCCTCGCATGACGGTGGCGCAGATCGTGTCTGAAGGCCTGGCGCTGCATCAGCCCCGGCTGAGTGCAGAACAGGTGCGCCAGCAGGTGATTGCCACTCTGGCCGAGGTCGGCCTGCATCATGACTTTATGGATCGCTACCCGCACGAATTTTCCGGCGGCCAGCGCCAGCGCATCGCCATTGCGCGTGCCCTGGTGCTCAAGCCGCGGCTGATCCTGCTGGACGAGCCAACCAGTGCGCTGGATGCCACACTGCAAAAGCAGGTGCTGCAACTATTGCGCAGCCTGCAGCGCAAGTATGGTCTCAGCTATTTGTTCATCAGCCACGATCTGGCCGTCATCCGGGCAGTGGCGCACCGGGTGCTGGTGTTGCAGGCGGGCCGGGTGGTGGAGCAGGGCATGACAGCACAGGTGTTTGACCATCCGCAGCAGCCTTACACCCGCCAATTGCTGGCGGCGGCCTTGCCTGCTACTTGAAAATGGCAGGGTCTGATCCCATTCTCAGTTGACCAGCCGCATTTATGCACGCATTTCCTGACGTGCCGACCGTATTGCCAGCCAGGGTGAACGCGGTCGGTCAGTGCCTCCGTCGCAACCAGACGGCGGTTGCCCCAAGGTCAGTCAATTGTTACCATCAACGGCTAACGACACTGCAAACCACCCCGAATACTAGAGGAAGCCATGAGCGATCTTATCCTGCACGTAACCGACGACTCCTTTGAACAAGACGTCCTGAAGGCC
The DNA here is from genome assembly GCF_009856625.1 of Aquitalea denitrificans. Taxonomy (GTDB): domain Bacteria; phylum Pseudomonadota; class Gammaproteobacteria; order Burkholderiales; family Chromobacteriaceae; genus Aquitalea; species Aquitalea denitrificans. The sequence goes on along the minus strand of NZ_CP047241.1, from coordinate 3,217,910 downwards.
GATGTGCCGGTTCTGGTCGACTACTGGGCTGAATGGTGCGGTCCTTGCAAGATGATCGCCCCCATCCTGGATGAAGTGGCCAAGGAATACGCCGGTCGCCTGAAAGTTGCCAAGCTGAACATCGACCAGAACGAGCTGACCCCGCCAAAATTCGGCATCCGCGGCATCCCGACGCTGATGATTTTCAAGGACGGCCAGGTTGCCGCCACCAAGGTGGGTGCACTGGCCAAGAGCCAGTTGGCCGCCTTCATTGACAGCCACATCTAAAGCGTCTATTCTCACCTGAACTTCTTCAAGCAGGCGGCACATCAGCCGCCTGTTTCGTATCCGCATCCACACCCCACGAACAGCGTTCTGCTCAATCTTTACGAGTCGACCAACGGCCGCTATGCATTTATCTGATCTCAAACACCTTCATGTATCCCAGCTCGTGGAAATGGCTATTTCCAACGAGATCGAGGGCGCTAATCGCCTGCGCAAGCAAGATCTTATCTTTGCGCTTCTGAAAAACCAGGCCAAAAAAGGCGAAAGCATCTTCGGTGAGGGCACCCTGGAAGTGCTGCCGGATGGTTTTGGTTTCCTGCGCAGCCCGGATACCTCGTATCTGGCCGGCCCGGATGACATCTATGTCAGCCCATCGCAGATCCGCCGTTTCAATCTGCACACCGGCGACTCTATCGAAGGCGAGATCCGCACCCCAAAAGATGGCGAACGCTATTTTGCGCTGGTGAAGGTGGACAAGGTCAACGGCGAGCCGCCAGAGAACTCCAAGCACAAGATTCTGTTTGAAAACCTCACGCCGCTGTTCCCGACCGAGCAGTTCAAGCTCGAACGTGACATCCGCAGCGAGGAAAACATCACCAGCCGCATCATTGATCTGATCGCTCCTATCGGCAAAGGCCAGCGCGCCTTGCTGGTGGCACCGCCGAAGTCCGGCAAAACGGTCATGTTGCAGCACATCGCCCATGCCATCACCACCAATCACCCGGAAGCGGTGATGATTGTGTTGCTGATTGACGAGCGTCCGGAAGAAGTGACCGAAATGCAGCGCTCGGTAAAGGGCGAGGTTGTGTCCTCCACCTTCGACGAGCCGGCTACCCGCCACGTGCAGGTGGCCGAAATGGTGATCGAAAAGGCCAAGCGCCTGGTCGAGCACAAGAAGGACGTAGTCATCCTGTTGGATTCGGTGACCCGTCTGGCTCGTGCCTATAACACCGTGGTGCCTGCTTCGGGCAAGGTGTTGACCGGTGGTGTGGACGCCAATGCACTGCAGCGCCCCAAGCGCTTCTTCGGTGCCGCGCGTAATGTGGAAGAAGGCGGTAGCCTCACCATCATCGCCACCGCGCTGATCGATACCGGCAGCCGTATGGACGATGTGATCTACGAAGAATTCAAGGGTACCGGCAACTGTGAAATCCATCTGGATCGTCGCATGGCGGAAAAGCGCATCTTCCCGGCACTGAACATCAACCGTTCCGGCACCCGTCGCGAAGAACTGCTGGTGCCGCAAGACCAGCTGCAACGCATCTGGGTGCTGCGCAAGCTGCTGTACCCGATGGACGATATCGAGGCAATGGAATTCCTGCAGGACAAGATCAAGGCCACCAAGTCCAATCTGGCCTTCTTCGACTCCATGCGCCGCTGACAGGTGGCAAGGACATGATCCCGCTTCCGGGATGTAATGGATGAACCCGACGCCGGACCTGAGCAGGTCTGGCGTTTTTCTTGGTATTACCCGCAAGATGGAATTCAGCAGTCGTTTCTTCCAGATGGAAGTCTTTTCCGCCATCGGCACCGTTGCCTTTGCCTTTTCCGGTTATCTGATCGGTGTACGCAAGCAGCTGGACTTGCTGGGCATCGTGGTGGTGGCGCTGCTTACCGCCATTGGTGGCGGTATTTTGCGTGATGTGCTGGTGGCGCGGGTGCCGCTGGTATTTTTCAATTACACCAGTCTGGCCATTATTGCGGCCACGCTGCTGCTGTCGGCATTGCTGCGGCTGCACCGCCGTCAGAGCCGTACGCTGGAGCGCCTGTTCATCATTGCAGATTCGCTGGGACTGGTGGCATTCAGCATTACCGGAGCCCAGGTTGGCCTGATGTATGACCTGAATGCCTTCGGCGTGGTGTTGCTGGGCTTCATTACTGCGGTGGGTGGCGGTGTGGTACGCGACATGATGGTAAATGACATTCCCTTCATCCTGCACAAGGATTTTTACGGCACCGTGTCCATACTGGTAGCTGGCGGCCTGTTTGTGCTGGACCAGCTGACCTGGATTACGAGCTGGCTGTTGCAGCTGCTGTTTGTGCTTGGGCTGGCCGTGCGGCTGTTTGCGCACTGGAACGAATTGGCCTTACCCAAGATTGGCCCACAATCAAAACAAGGATGACAGCCATGTGGCCGGCTGAAATGGTGGAGGCCCAGGCCTGGATACGCCAGCGTCTGGCAGGGTTTGCTTTTGATGGTCGCGCCGGGGATATTCCCTGGCGGGTGGCCGGTGCAAAGCAGCGTCCGGCTGCAGTGCTGGTGCCTTTGGTATGGCACGACAGCGGGCCGACGGTGTTGCTGACACGACGCACCGAGTCACTGTCTACCCATGCCGGGCAGGTGAGCTTTCCCGGTGGCAAAGTGGATGCCGAGGACAGTTCGGTGATTGCGGCTGCCTTGCGCGAAGCGCAGGAGGAAATCGGGTTGTCGGCCGAGCAGGTGGTGGTACTGGGTACGCTGCCGGAATATGTCACCATTACCGATTTTGTGGTTACACCGGTGGTGGCCATGTTGCAGCCACCCTTGCTGCTGCGACCGGAGCCTGGCGAAGTGGCCGAGGTATTCGAGGTTCCGCTGTCTCTGGCTCTGGATGGCAGCCAATACCAGAAGCACAGCTACGTGCGTGATGGGGTCAGCGGCCAGTATCTGGCCATGCAATGGCAGCACTACACCATTTGGGGCGCAACGGCTGCCATGCTGCGGCTGCTGGCTCAGGCGCTGTCTGCCAGGTGATTCCGACCTGCTTTACTCGCTGTTGCCGTCGCTGAGCATCAGGTCGCGACCAGCCATCTTGGCTTGATACAGCAGCTTGTCGGCACGGTTTAGCATGCCTGACGGGCTGTCCCCCGGTCGCCAGTCGGTGATGCCGCCGCTGAAGGTAACCTTGTCATCGGTAAAGGGGAAGATGGTGCCGCCCAATACCTGCTGTACCCGGGCCATTACTTTTTCCGCATCCCGCAGGCGGGTGCTGGGGAAAATCACCAGGAATTCTTCGCCGCCGATGCGCGCACACACGTCCATGCTGCGCGTGCAGTCTATCAGTGCATTGGCGACGGCCAGCAGGACATTGTCCCCGGCCTGGTGGCCAAAACTGTCATTGAACTGCTTGAAGTGGTCGATATCAAACACGGCCACCGACATCGGCTGGCTGTAGCGTTCACAACGTTGTAGCTCTTCTTTCAGCACCTGATCGGCGTGACGGCGATTGCATAGCCGCGTTAGCGGATCGGTAATGGCCATTTCGTTGAGCAGACGGTTTTTCTCTTCCAGCTCGTTTTCCAGCGACTTGCGTTCTGAAATGTCATACAGGGCAATCAGTGCGGCGGGTATCTGCTGATGCGGCATCAGTTCAACCGACACAATCGCCCACAAGGTGCTCTGGTCTTCTCGTTGCAGTTCGGTTTCGCGATTGGATACTGCCTCACCGGCACGCAGCCAGTCGCCAACCGGGTTCAAGTGCAGCGGCAGGTCCAGAATGGCTGGCTGGCCATCACTGCGCTGCGGGGCAGAGGGTATTTGCAGCATTTCACGGGCCGGTGCGTTGGCACGCAGTATGCGCATGGTTTCGGTGGCAACCAGAATCAGGGCTACCGGGGCGGTGTCCAGGGTAAGCCTGGCCAGCTCTTCACTTTCGCGGATACGTGCGGCGCTGGCCGATAGCAGACGGTTCTGCCGGATATTGCCCAGGTGGCTGCGCAGGGTAATCAGCGTGAGTGCGGCGGTAAACAGCCAAGCCAGCACGGCCATGCTGGCCTTGTCATGATAGGCACGGGTAAAGTCGCGTTCGGCAATGCCCACCACCACGCGGAAAGGGAAGCCGCTCATCATGCGCGAGCTGTAAAGCCTTGGCTCCTGGTCCAGAATCGAATTGGCGCGAAACTGCAGATAGTTGTCGTGGCGTTCCAGTACTTCTGTACTTTGCAGCTCGTTGAGTGGCTGATCCGGATCGCTGGTCTGGGCAGGCCAGCTGGCCTGCAGAATCTGGCGCTGGTCCAGCACCAGGATTTCGCCGAAGCGCCCTACCGGCAGCTTGGCAACTTCGGCCTGGAAAAAGCGCTTGTCCAGCACGCCCACGACCATGCCGATGGTTTCGTCATCCTGATTCAGCAGTTTTTGTACCAGTACGATGCCACCCTGGGCCTGCTCCTGCCGGGTGGAGGTGAAACTGCTGTCCTGGCTGCCATTGCGGTGGTACCAGCGGCAGTAATCGGCCTTAAGCTGGGAAGACGGGCTGTGGTTCTGGCTGGAATACAGCACGTAGCAGGAGCTATCCAGGATGTCGATCTGCTTGAGGTAGGGCATTTGGCGCAGCTTGCCGTGCATCAGCAGATCAATGCGTTGCTGTTGCTCGGCATTCAGCAGGTGCTTGTTGAGCAGCAGTTGTACCAGATTGCTGTCGCTGGCGCTTTTCAGGATCAGGCTGGTTTCGCGCAGGCCCGAGGACAGGCGTTCTTCCAGCAGTTCGGACAAGCCGGCGGCCTGATTGCGTGCCTCGCTTTCGCCTTGCTGGCGCGTGCCGGCAAGGTCGAGTACGACCATCAGCAGCGTGCTGACCAGAAAGATGGCCGCCAGCCATTTGGCAAGCTTGCCCTTGTCCTTGAATTGCCTGCGCAAGATATGCTGTTCCCCCATTGCTCAATCGATGGCCTGTTGCTGTGGCCTCTGCCTTATCGGTATACCTTGTAAAATGACAAAAGGACAATGCGCCTTGCCCGTGGCGGCATTGTCCTTGCTGGTGGCTCAGTGCTGAAAGCGCATGGACAGGTCGATGGCCTGGATGTCCTTGGTGAGTTTGCCGATGGAAATGCGGTCGACACCGGTTTCGGCAATGGCGCGCACGGTTGCCATGTCCACGCCGCCGGAGGCTTCCAGCAAGGCCTTGCCGGCGCTGCGTTCCACTGCCTGGCGCATGTCGTCCAGCGACATATTGTCCAGCAGAATGAGTGTGGCACCGGCATCCAGTGCCTGCTGAAGCTCATCCAGGTTTTCCACTTCAATCTGCAGCGTCACGCCGGGTGGGATGATGCGGAATGCCTGTTCCAGCGCCTGGCGGATACCACCGGCAGCCATGATGTGGTTTTCCTTTATCAGGATTCCGTCATACAAACCGATGCGCTGGTTGTCGCCACCGCCGACGGTGACGGCGTATTTCTGTGCCAGGCGCAGACCGGGCAGGGTTTTGCGGGTATCGAGAATACGGGCACGGGTACCGGCCACCACATCGACATAGTGTCGGGTCTGGGTGGCCACGGCAGACAGGGTCTGCAGGAAATTCAGCGCAGAGCGTTCCGCTGTCAGCAAGGCGCGTGCCGGGCCGGTGATTTCGCACAGCACGGTGCCGGCGGCAATCTTGCGGCCTTCGCGCACCTGCCACAGCACACTGCAGCGCTCATCTACCTGGCGGAAGCATTCCTCAAACCAGGCCTTGCCGCACAGCACGGCATCCTCGCGCAGCAGCACGGTGGCACTGCATTCTTCCGCCTGGTCAATCAACTGGGCGGTCCAGTCGGCCTGACCAATATCCTCAGCCAGCGCAATGCTGACCTGTTGGGCAATAAGATGGTTGGCTGGCTGCTTGCTCATGTCGGAACCCTGGCGGCAAAAGCGCTATTGTACCCAGCCGTGCTTATGCTGTGGGGCTTATCGTCGTAGTGGTATCATGCGCAACACCGTGTCGGGCTGGAGCATTCATGGATTTGCCTGCTGTGTTGTTTCCACCGTGGCTGCTGATTGTGACCATGGTGCTGTCCGGCCTGCTGCTGGGTTTTGCCGCATCCCGGGTGGCTTGGCGCACACTGAATGCTGCCACCTGCAATGCGTGGATGGGGGCTTGCGTCTTGTTGCTGGGCTTGTGGCTGCTTAAGGGTGGACTCAGGCCTGGGCTGTCTTTTCACATGCTGGGTGCTACCATTCTGACCTTGCTGATGGGGCCCTGGCTGGCCATGCTGGCGATGGCCGTGGTGTTGTTGGCCCTGGTGGCTGGTGGGCATGGCGACTTGCTATCCGTCGGACTCAACTGGCTGTGTGGTGCCGCACTTCCGGTAGCCTTGAGTGCCGGTTTGCTGCAACTGGCCCGTCGTCGCCTGCCTACCCAGCTGTTTGTCTATGTTTTTATCAATGCCTTCATTGCAGGAGGGCTCAGCCTGTTTCTGAGCGGTGCTGCCGGCATGCTGGCGCTGGGCATGAACGCAGCCTATGGCTGGGATTACCTGCTGGACGAGGCCTTACCGTTTTATTTCCTGTTGTCGTGGTCGGAAGCGTTTACCAGTGGGCTGACCATCGCCATTCTGGTGGTGTACCGGCCGCAATGGGTCAGTACGTTTGATGACCAGGCTTACCTGGGGTCGGGCCCGCGTTTCTGATGGGTTCAGACTTGCCGGTTTTTCCCTTTGCCAAGGAGTTCTCATGCCGTTTGCACTGTGGAGTATCTTGCTGGCTTCTTTTTTGCCTTTGCTGTGGACGGCGCTGGCCAAGGCTGGTGCACCGTATGACAACCATCAGCCGCGTGTGGTGCTGGCGGGGGCTACCGGTTGGCGCCAGCGCGCCAACTGGGCGCAACAAAATGCCTGGGAAGCCTTTCCCAGCTATGCCGCAGCCATGTTGCTGGCCTGGATGATGAAGGTGCCAGCGGCCCGGCTGGACGTGCTGGCGGTGGTGTATGTGTTGCTGCGCCTGGGCCATGGCCTGTGTTACATCAGCGACAAGGCCACGCTGCGCTCACTGTGCTGGATGGGTGGTTATGCTGTAGTGGTGGTGCTGTTTGTCAGTGCCGCCGGGCTGTTCTGAATGTTTCAGTCCAGCAGGCCGTGAGCCTGCACCGCCTGTCGCACCGCGTCAAAGCCGACGGTGTGGCAGGCCTGCCAGCCTGCTTGCGTGGCACTGTGCACACATTCGATGTTGTCATCAAAAAAGATGATGTCGGCAGCATCTACCTGCAAGGCTTGCTGCACATGGCGGTAAACCGCCAGGTCCGGTTTGCGCAAGCCCATGTGGTGTGAGGCAAAGCAGGTTTCGAACAATGGCAGGATGTCGAACTGGCGCTCGATCTTGCCCCAGTGCAGCGCATTGTTATTGCTGAGTACAGCCAGCCGGTAGTGTGCTCCCAGTTGCTGCAGCAGCTCTCGCACGCCGGGGTAGGGGCCTTGCAGCCAGTCGTCCAGTGCTTGCTGCATGGCCGCAGTGCCCAGTCCCAGTTGCAGCCGTTCATCCATCAGCCGGGCGAACTCTTCCGGTGCCACCCGGCCGGTATCCAGCAGTGCCACCTCCGGCGTATGCATCCAGAATTGCCTGGCTTGTTCACGCTCCAGACGTCCTTGCGACACGGCCATCAGGGGATCGATGCCGTTCCAGTCCAGCAGTACGCCACCCAGATCGAAAACCAGCACCGGTCGTTTGCTGTGTCGTGTCGTTTGCATGTTTGTTTCCTGTGTCAGGCTGGTATTACAGGACCAGCGGTTCGGCTTCCAGTTCCACACCGTAACGCTGGCGCACCGTGTCCTGCACATGGCGTGCCAGTGCCCACATCTGGCTGCCGCTGGCGGCACCGTGATTCACCAGCACCAGCGCCTGGCGCTCATGCACGGCGGCATCACCCTGGCGGTAGCCTTTCAGGCCAGCCTGATCAATCAGCCAGCCTGCTGCCAGTTTCACCTTGCCGGGCCCGGCCGGGTAGTGCGGCAGGGCTGGAAAGCGCTGCAACAGTTCGTCGGCCTGTGCCTGGCCGATTACCGGATTCTTGAAGAAGCTGCCAGCATTGCCCAGCTCGGCCGGGTTGGGCAGCTTGCTGGCCCGGATGGCCATCACCACGTCGCTGACATCCAGTGGCGTGGCTTGGCTGATGCCACGTTTGTCCAGCTCCTGCTGGATGTCGCCATAAGCCGTCTTCAGTTGCGGCTGGCGTGACAGGCTGAAGCGCACGGCTGTCACCAGCAGGCGACCGGCGGCTTCGTGTTTGAAAACGCTGTCGCGATAGGCAAAGCGGCAGTCGGTATTCTCCAGTACCACAGGCGTGCCATTGGCTTGCAGATCGGCACACACCACCTGGGCAATGCGGTCCTTCACTTCCACACCGTAGGCACCGATATTCTGCACCGGACAGGCACCTACCGTGCCGGGAATCAGGCTGAGGTTTTCCAGCCCGTACCAGCCTTGTTGCAGGCAATAGCGCACAAAGTCATGCCAGTTTTCCCCGGCGGCAGCTTCCACCAGCAGGCTGTCGCCATGGTCTTCCAGCAGATGGATGCCACGCAGGGCCAGTTTGACCACCAGGCCGGGGTAGTCTTGCGTCAGCAAAAGATTGCTGCCGCCACCCAGCCAAAGTACCGGACCTTGCTGGTAGTGTTTGTCGGCCAGCAGGGAAGGCAGCCGGGCCAGGTCGTCCAGTTGGCAGAAATGGGCGGCGCTGACATCCATGCCAAAGGTGTTATGGGGTTTGAGCGAAACTTGCGATTGAATGCACAGCGTCATCATCAGCTTTCTTGCAGGGTATGGTGGCGCAGGCGCAGGCGGCTTTCCCGCGCCAGATAGCTCACCAGCATCAGGGCGGCAATGCTCAGACTGATGACCAGTGCCAGCCAGAAACCGTAAATGCCCATGGGGGAGACCAGCCAGTCGGTGAGGCCCAGCGTGATGCCAAGCCCCAGCCCTATGCCCCAGAAGGCGGTAATGTGGATCACCATGGGAATGGTGGTCAGCTTGTAGCCGCGCAGTGCGCCGGAGGCAATGGTCTGGGCGGCATCGGTCAGCTGGAATACGGCAGCAAACAGCAGCAGACTGGAGCCCATGGCAATGACTTGTGGATCCGGTGAATAGATGGCCATGATATCGCTGCGCAGCCACAGCACCAGCAGCATGGTGCACAGTGCGGTGGCCAGCCCCACCAGCAGGCCGACCCCGGCGACAAAGCGGGCCTGGTGATAATCACCGCCACCGGCGCGCTGCCCGACTCTTACGGTAAGGGCCGTGGAAATGCTTTGCGGCAGCATGTAGATGATGCTGGAAAAATTGAGCACCGATTGGTGGCTGGCCACCACCGTCATGCCCAGCTTGGCAATCAACAGGGCAATAAAGGAAAACAGGCTGACTTCGACAAAGAAGGACAGGCCGATAGGCAGGCCCAGCTTGAGGAAGGCCCCGTAGCGCTTCCAGTCGGGCCAGCTCATCCGCCGCGTCAGGCCATAGGGGCGGAAATGGCGATGCCAGCAGATATAAGCCAGCAAGGTCAGACAGTTGAACCAGAACACGATGCCGGTGGCCCAGCCGCAACCGGCACCACCCAGCCTGGGCAGGCCGTACAGGCCGTGAATCAGCGCGTAATTAAGCGGAATGTTGAGCGCCAGCGCAATCAGGCTGACCACCATGATCACCTTGGGCCGGTTCAGGCTGGAGGCATAGGCATGCAGGGCACGGTGCACCATGGCGGCAGGCATGCCCACGGCAGTGCCGGTGATGAACAGCATCACCTTGTCTTCCACGTCGCTCGGCAGTTGCAGCCACAGGCGCAAGGGGTGTTCGGCCAGCAGCATGGCGGCGGCACCAAGCAGGCCGACAAACAGGCCGAACCACATACCCTGGCGGCCGGTTTCGCCAATCTGTTCTTTCTCTCCAGCGCCCAGCTGATGGCTCAATACCGGATTGAGCGACGTCACCACGCCCATCAAGGTCACATAGACGGTGATGAAAATGCTGGCACCCAGCGAGACTGCTGCCAGATCGTCGGTGCTGACCCGGCCGGCCATGACGGTATCGACAAAGCCGGTGGCCACCTGGGCCACCTGGGCAATCATCATCGGCAAGGCAAGGCGGACGATCTGTCTGGCTTCACCGGAAATGGCACCGGGCGCAGCGCTTTTGAGTTCCTGCAACATGGAGGCGGATCAATTCGACAAGGTGGGCAAGCGCTCCATTATAAGGAGCGGCTGCCCGGCCTGTCTTGTGCAATGGCGACGTCAGCCTGCCACTGGTGCACTTCAGTCTCTGTTGCCAGAGGGCGGGAACATGCTGCCGCTGTGCTCAGAAACGCACTGGTGTTTCGCGGCGCAAATCACAGCTGATGATCAGATGCTGGCCAAAGCGGCTGTTGATGTTCAGCGCATCCAGCAGGCCGACATCATGAATGGTCAGCAAGCCGCTCTCGTCCAGCTGGCTGCTGTAGCCCAGCTGGTCAGCGTAGTTGATCAGGTTTTGCAGGGGCAGGCTGCTGTCGGCAGACAGCAAGGTGGCAGTCAGGCTGCCTTGAAGGGGGCGTTTTCTTCCCACGGCATCGTATACGGCAAAGGAAAAGTCGCTACAGCTGTCTTGCAGGCAATCGTACATGGTGAAACTCCATCGGGTATGGGTGGCGCTGTTGCGTGCCCGACCTTACCGTCAGGCGACGCTTTAGCAGGATTTTTGGGCGCCCTGCAAGTTGTCGATTAACTCGGCGCCGGTGTTCCGGATACGTTCTGGAACGGTAAAACGGTACTACCTTCAACATGCCCGATGTCGCACAGTGCGCGCACTATAAGACGGAAAAAGAAAAACCCGCCGGGCCAGAGAGCGCAGCGGGTTTTCCGACTCACGCTTTAGCTGGCATTTATAGTGCGCCCAGCAAGCTGTATCAAATCGGCGCATGGGAAAAGATTATTCCTGACCACATAGCCTGTCAACCCCTGTTGTGTGCAGGCCACTGTTGCAGAAAATCCTGCCAGTGTCCGCCAGCCTGATTCAGCAACAGTGCCAGCTTTTGTTCATGCTGGCTGCGGGTTAGGGCGGAAATCTGACCTTGCAGTACCGCCAGCCGCAGCCACATCAGGTAGTGGCAGGCTGCGCGTTGGGCGCTACAAGCCAGCAGGGTGTGCAGCTTGCCGGTTGCCGCCGTCGCCCAGGATTGCGGGGCATCATGCTCGGGAATGCGCGGCAGGCCGCACAGCCCCGCCATTTCCTGCTGCGGTACACAGCCGGGCTGGGCGTTCTGGCAAAGCAGGCGGCTCAGTTCCAGCGTTTGGCCGAACAGGCCGTTGGCCCCACCGGGAAAGGCAATACCATGCAGCATGGCGCGATGGCGCAAAACCGGCAGCATCAACTGGGAACCATGCCAGCTGACAATCTGTGGTGTGTGCTCATTGAGCAGGGCGGACAGTGTCTGCAACATGGATGCTTCATCCTGCCCGGCTTCCGAGCAATGCAGTTCCACCTCCTGGCGGATGTGCAGTACGGCATGGATGCCGACGACACGATGCAGGTGGTAGGGCAGGAATTCATCCGCCCGGCTGGCCCGGCTGCGTTGCAGGGCAAAGTAAACAACGTCTGCATCGCTGATGTCGGCATCCAGCTGGTAGAGGGTGCGGATGCCATTGACATCGGGCAGAGTCTGGATATCCAGGGCGAGTAAGGGAATCACGGGCAGTCTTTACACGGAAAATGCGGCAGATGGTGTGCGATTCTAGGCCCGCTGCCGACGGCGGGCAATCATCACCCGGCATGCGGCCTATTGCCTGTCAGGATAAATTGGGCCAGAGCGGTATATCTTGTCAGAAGATTCAGGCTATAATCTGCCGCTTGAATTCCTTTCTTGCGAATCCCTTCATTCCACGTCCTTATTCCTCTAAATGATCCGCAAGCTTATCCGTAAAGTACTGGAGCTGCCGTCTGGCATGGGCAAACGCCGTAGCAAACCACGCGTGATTCCGCTGTCCCAGCATGGCGTTCGCCGCGATCAGCTCAGCACTGCTGCGCTCAAGGTGACTTCCCGTTTACAGGAAGCCGGTTTCTCTGCCTTCGTGGTAGGGGGGGCTGTGCGTGACCTGTTGCTGGATGTTGCACCCAAAGATTTTGACGTTGCCACCAATGCCACGCCGGAACAAGTGCATCATCTGTTCCGCCGCTCGCGCATCATTGGCCGACGCTTCCGCATCGTACACGTGATGGTGGGGCCGGAAACCATCGAGGTCACCACCTTCCGCGGTGGCGGCATTGACGACCAGAACGAATCTGGCCGCATCATGGCCGACAACACCTTTGGTAGTCAGGAAGAAGACGCCCATCGACGTGACTTCACCGTCAACGCGCTGTTCTTCGATCCGTCGGATGAGTCCATCATCGACTATCACCACGGCGTGAAGGACCTGAAGGCTAAAAAGCTGGTAATGATTGGCCAGCCAGCACGGCGTTATCAGGAAGACCCGGTACGTATGCTGCGTGCGGTGCGTCTGGCGGCCAAGCTGGGTTTCGAGATTGACGAAGACACCCGCAAGCCGATTCATGCCCATGCCCATCTGCTGAAAAAGGAACCGCCGGCCCGGCTGTTTGACGAAATGCTCAAGCTGCTGATGTCCGGCCATGCCTATGCCTGCCTGAAAAAGCTGCGCGAAGAAGGTCTGTCGCGCGGGGTGTTCCCGCTGCTGGACGCGGTGATGGGTGAAGATGGCGACGATTTGTTCCTGCAGCTGGGCCTGCAAAGTACCGATGCCCGTATCCGGGGCGACAAGCCGGTGTCTGTCGGTTTCCTGCTGGCGACCTTGCTGTGGCAACAGGTAAACCAGCATTGGCAGCAGCATATCGCTGCCGGCGAAAAGTCCCTGCAGGCCTTGCAAATGGCCATTGCGGACGTGGAAAACGAGCAGGATAACGATTTTGCCATTCCGCGCCGTTTTAGCGTGACCATGCGTGAAATCTGGACACTGCAGGGCCGTTTCGACAGTCGCAGCGGTGCGCGTCCCTACCGCTTCCTGGAACAGCCGCGCTTCCGTGCCGCCTTCGATTTCATGTCCTTGCGCGCCGAGGCAGGCGAGCTGCCAGCCAGTCTGGTGGAATGGTGGGAAGCCTTCCAGCGCGGCGATCAGGCCGAGCGCGAGACGCTGATCAACGAGGCAAAAAACAGCGGCAGCGAAGAGCCGGCGAAAAAACGCCGCCGTCGTCGCACCAGCAACCGCCGCCGCACTGAAAATTCCGGTCCGGGAGGAGAGGCTGAGTGAGTCTGGCCTACGTCGCTCTGGGTAGCAATCTGGAGCAGCCAGCGGAGCAGATCAGGGCCGCACTTGCGGCCCTTGCCAATCTGGCTGGCACTACCGTGCTTGCGCATTCTTCACTTTATCTCACCACGCCGGTGGGATATCTGGACCAGCCTGATTTCATCAATGCCGTGGCGCTGCTGGACACGGAACTGACGCCACATCAACTGCTGGATGCCCTGATGCAGATTGAAGCCGGCTTTGGCCGCGAGCGCAGTTTCCGCAACGCACCACGGGTTCTCGACCTGGATGTCCTGCTATATCAGGATACCGTGCTGGACGATCCGCGCCTGTTGCTGCCGCATCCGCGCATGCACCTGCGCGCCTTTGTCATGGTACCGTTAGCAGAAATCGCCCCTGAGCAGCAGGTAGGGGCACATGGCCCGGCTGCTGCCATTACCGCCAAGCTCGACTGCAGCGGCGTGCACAAGCTGGTGTAGCCAGTCAGCTCAAGGAGCAAAACATGAGTCACAGCCATTTGCGTTATGTGGTGGTAGAAGGCCCGATTGGCTCGGGTAAATCGGCACTGGCACGCCGCCTGGCCAGCTACTGGGGCGTGCAGTTGCTGGCAGAGGATCCGGCGTCCAATCCCTTTCTGCCCCGTTTCTATCGCAATGTCGCTTCCCACGGTCTGGCCACCCAACTATCCTTTCTGATGCAGCGTGCCGACATGGCACGTGGCATGCTGCTGGGCGATACCCTGGCCAGCCCGGTGGTGTCGGACTTCCTGTTTGAAAAGGATGCGCTGTTTGCCCGGGTGAATCTGGACGAGCAGGAGCTGGCGCTGTACCAGCGTATTGCCCAGCAACTGCTGCCACAGTATCCGGTGCCGGATCTGGTGATTTACCTGCAAGCCTCGGAGCAGGTGTTGCTGGAGCGCAGTGCCGCCCGTGCCAGCCAGCTGGAGCAGGATTTCCCCGCAGGCTACCTCAAGCGCGTGCATGCCGCGTACAGCGAATTTTTCCATCAGTACGAAGCAGCGCCCTTGCTGATCGTCAATACCGACCATCTGGAGTTGGTTGATGGTAACGAGGATTTCGAGCTATTGTTGCGCTGCATCAGCGAGATGCGCGGACAGCGCAGCTACTTCAACAAGAGCGTCTGAATACAAGTGACGCCTTGCATTTCCCGACCACACCGAGGAAGTACAGGTATGAAAATTACCGTCAACACCCTGCAGAAGATGGCCGCCGAAGGCCAGAAGATCGTCATGCTCACCAGCTATGACGCAAGCTTTTCCACCCTCCTTGATCAGGCCGGGGTAGAGATTCTGCTGGTGGGCGATTCTCTGGGCATGGTGATCCAGAATCGTGATTCCACCCTACCGGTGACCATGGACGAAATGGTCTACCACACCCGTTGCGTTGCCGCTGGTGCTGGCGATGCCATGGTACTGAGCGACCTGCCGTTCGGCAGCTACCAGGAAAGCCCACAGCAGGCTTTTGCCAGTGCCGCCCGCCTGATGCAGGCCGGTGCCCACATGGTGAAGCTCGAAGGCGGCGGTTTCATGGCAGAAACCACCCGTTTCCTGGTGGAACGCGGCATTCCGGTCTGTTCCCACATCGGCCTCACCCCGCAGTTCGTCAACACCTTTGGCGGTTATCGTGTGCAGGGCAAGACCCAGAGCGATGCCGAGCGCCTGCTGGATGATGCCCGCAAGCTGGCTGATGCCGGTGCCAGCCTGGTGCTGATGGAATGTGTGCCCGCCGAACTGGCCGCCCGCGTGACCGAGGCGGTTGCCGTGCCCACCATCGGCATTGGTGCCGGTGCCGATGTCAGCGGCCAGGTACTGGTATTGCACGACATCCTCGGCGTGTATCCGGGCAAGAAAGCCCGTTTCGTCAAGAATTTCATGAATGAGGCCGGCAGCATCCAGGGTGCGGTCGAAGCCTACGTCAAGGCAGTCAAGGCAGGGACGTTCCCGGCTGCCGAACATACCTTCTAAGCCAAAAGGGTAAGGAAATGGAAATCATCCGCAGCGTGGCAGCCATGCGTGCATGGCGTCGCCAGGCCGGTAAGCTGGCCTTTGTTCCCACCATGGGTAATCTGCACGAGGGACACCTCGCGCTGGTTGCCGCCGCGCATGAACATGCCGACAAGGTGGTGGTCAGCATTTTTGTCAATCGCCTGCAGTTTGGTCAGGGCGAGGATTTTGATGCCTATCCGCGTACTTTCGACTCCGACTGCGCCAAGCTGGAAGCCGCAGGTGTGGATGCACTGTTCTTCCCCACTGAGCAGGAGTTGTACCCGCGTGTGAAGCAGGATTTCAACGTAGAACCGCCGCACATCCAGAACGAGCTGTGCGGTGCCTTCCGTCCCGGCCATTTCCGTGGCGTGGCTACGGTGGTGAGCAAACTGTTCAATATCGTGCAGCCTGATGTGGCCTGTTTCGGCAAGAAGGACTTCCAGCAACTGCATGTCATCAAGGCGATGGTCGACGATCTGAACATCCCGGTGGCTGTTATCCCGGTGGATACTGGTCGCGCCGAAGACGGCCTGGCGTTGTCCTCACGCAATGGCTACCTGACGGCGGAGGAACGTGCCGAAGCGCCGCGCCTGTACCGCAACCTGTCGGCCATGCGTGATGCGTTGCAGGCTGGAGACAGCGACTATGCGGCGCTGGAAGCCAAAACCAGTGCTGATCTGCAACAGGCAGGCTGGACGGTGGATTATGTCGAGGTACGCCATGCCGATACCTTGGAAGTGGCCCATGCCGGCGAGAAGCGCCTGGTGGTGCTGGCAGCAGCCCGTCTGGGACGTACCCGTCTGATCGATAATGTGGAAGTGTCCCGCTAAGCCGGGCAAGGAAAGACCAGAACCATGCAACGTATCATGCTCAAGTCCAAGCTGCACCGCGTCACCACCACGCATGCAGAACTGCATTACATCGGCTCCTGCGCCATCGACGAAAACCTGCTGGAAGCCGCCGATATCCGCGAGTACGAGGAAGTCCAGATCTGGAACGTCAATAACGGCGAGCGTTTTGCCACCTATGCCATCAAGGCCGAACGCGGCTCCGGCGTGATCTCGGTCAATGGCTCGGCCGCGCGCCGTGCTGCGCCGGGCGATTTGCTGATCATCGCTTCCTTTGCCCAGTACGAGGATGCCGAACTGGCCAATCACCAGCCCAAGCTGGTGTTTGTGGACGAAAACAATCAGATGACGGCGTTGGATAGCAAGACACCAACCCAGCCGGCCTGAATACAGACTGAGCCGGACCAAAACGATGCTGCGGCATCGTTTTTTTTGGTCATGTGACATTTTGCAAGATTGCTTATAGCTGTCTATAGTTCCTGAACGAGCCAATCAAGTGTCGGTGCATGGCCAGGCCACACACCTGGCCGCAGGAGACCAGCATGAGCAGCATTCTGAACGGCGGCTGCCTGTGTGGCGCGGTGCGCTATCGGGTAAATGGCCAGCCTTTTCATGTTACACACTGCCATTGTCAGAGCTGCCGCAAGGCTAGCGGTGCCGCCTTTCTCACCTGGTTTACCGTACGCTTGATCGAATTGGAATGGCTTAGTGAAAAACCGATGTACTACCATTCATCTGCTGCCGTGCAGCGCGGCTTCTGCCCGCATTGCGGGGCGACACTCAGTTATCAGCATGAGTCCGATCCGGACGATATCGACATCACTGCGGCTACGCTGGACGTGCCGGAGCAGTTGACTCCAGAGTTCCATACCTGGTGGCAGGAACATCTGGGCTGGGGCGAACCGGCCGAGCAGGCAGCCCTGCCGGTACACGCCCGCAGCCACGATGGTGTCTGACCGCCTGCTTACAGCAGTGCTGCGGACGAGACGATCACGCCATCTTCATCGGCATACAGCCACTCACCGGAGGTAAAGGTGACACCGCCAAAGCAGACTGGCAGATCACGCTGACCTTCGCCGCGTTTAACCGACTTCAGCGGATGAGTGTTCAGCGCACGGATTCCCAGCGGCAACTGGTTCAGTGTCACGGAGTCACGGATGCAGCCGTAAATCACTACCCCTTCCCAGCGATTGGCTACCGCCAGGTCGCCGATCTGGTCGCCCAGCAGCGCACAACGCAGCGAACCGCCGCCATCCACCACCAACACCTTGCCATGGCCGTCCTGAGCCAGGGTTTCGCGCACCAGGGTGTTGTCTTCAAACAGCTTGAGGGTGACGATTTGTCCGGCAAAGCGGGCATGGTTGCCATAGCGCTGGAACATGGGCTCGACCACGCGCACCCGGCCTTCATTGGCATCACACAGATCAGTTGTCAGAAAACTCATTTTCTCTCCTTTGCTTTTGCTGGTTTATTGGATGTCGGCAGCGATATCGGCAGCCACTAAAAAGCCGCCTTGCGGCGGCTTGTCGGCATATCAATCGAGGCGGAGCGGTACGAACAGCGTGTTGTCCTGGCGCCGTACCAGCAAGGCTATCTTGCCATGTGCGCTTGACAGGGCTTTTTCGAAACTTTTTACCGTGGTGATTTCATTCTGGTTCAGCCCCATGATCACATCACCATGTTGCAGGCCGGAACGGGCCGCCGCGCCTTGCGCTTTCTGTACCAGCAAGCCGCCGTTGAGGCCCAGCTCGGTACGCTGGCGCGTGGTGAGTTCGGTCACCGTCAATCCCAGCTTGCTGAACTGGTAGTTCTGCGGCGCGGCTTCATCTTGCTGCTTGGCTTGCGGAGTGGCTTCGGGAGCCAGTTCACCCAGCGTGGCCTGGATGGTTTTTTCTTCGCCCTTGCGCCACACCGACAGCTTTACCTTGGCACCTGGTTGTAGCGAGCCAACCATCATCGGCAGGTCTTTGGAGCTTTCGATGCTGCGGTCATCCATTTTCAGGATGATATCCCCGGTCTGCAGGCCAGCCTTGCCGGCAGGGCCTTGCGGATCTACCCGCACGACCAGCGCACCGCTGGGGCGCGGCAGGCCGAAGGACTGTGCCAGCTCTTGTGATACTTCCTGGATATTGATGCCCAGCTGACCACGGCTGACCTTGCCCTTGGCCTTGATCTGCTCGGCCACATTCATGGCCAGATCAATCGGGATCGCAAAGGAAATGCCCATGAAGCCACCAGAGCGGCTGTAGATCTGTGAGTTGATGCCAACCACTTCACCGCGCAGGTTGAATAGCGGTCCGCCGGAGTTGCCTGGATTGATGGCAACATCGGTCTGGATGAAAGGAACGTAGTTTTCATCGGGCAGACTGCGGCCCTTGGCCGACACAATGCCTGCGGTGACGGTGTTTTCAAAGCCAAAGGGTGCGCCGATGGCGGCTACCCACTCGCCCACTTTCAACTGGGACGGGCTGCCCACCTTGACCACCGGCAGGCTGGATGCATCCACCTTCAGCAGGGCCACGTCGGTGCGCTTGTCCAGGCCCACCAGGCGCGCCTTGAGTTCGCGCTTGTCGGTCAGCATCACCTTGATCTGGCTGCCGCCGCTCACCACGTGGGCATTGGTCATGATGAAGCCGTCATCGCTGATGATGAAGCCGGAACCATAGGACACGCTTTCTTCCGGTGTTTGGTCCTGCTGGTTAGGCTGATTGGGAATGAAGCGCTTGAAGAAGTCGAACAGCGGGTCGTCTTCCGGTACCGGGAAGGGCAATTCACTTTGCTGTGGTGCTGCCTCTGTGCGGTTGGCCTGAATGTTTACCACTGCGGGGCCGTCACGTTCGACCAGCTGGGTAAAGTCGGGCAGCAACATGGCGACACGCCCGTCCGACTGTGCAGGCACGGCTACCGGGGCCGGCTGGCTCTGCTTGTGGAACAGGCTTTCGATCTTGTCGCAACCCGAGAGCAACGACGCAGCCAGAAGGGCGCCGACAATGGGGCGAAGATACGGAGTCACAGAATTATCCTTTCGGGGAAGCTTTCAGACCGATATAGGGACGATCCGCTGTATTTCCAGGGAACTGCGGCCAGACTGCAGCAGGCCGCATTGATTCAATCATACCGGTTTTGCCGGGTATTCACACAGATCGGCAATCACGCAGCGATGGCATTCCGGCTTGCGCGCCTTGCATACATAGCGACCATGCAGGATCAGCCAGTGGTGGGCGTCTACCTTGAATTCAGCCGGTACGTAGCGCACCAGTTTGTCTTCAACCTCACGCACGTCCTTGCCCGGTGCCAACCGGGTGCGGTTGGATACGCGGAAAATATGGGTATCCACGGCAATGGTGGGGTGGCCAAACGCGGTGTTGAGTACCACATTGGCGGTTTTACGGCCAACGCCGGGCAGGGCTTCCAGTGCTTCGCGGTCATCCGGAACTTCGCCGCCATGCTTTTCCAGCAGCAAACGACAGGTGGCGATGACATTCTTGGCCTTGGTACGGTACAAGCCGATAGTCTTGATGTAATCGGCCAGGCTCTCCTCACCCAATGCCAGCATGGCTGCCGGGGTATTGGCCACCGCGTATAGCGGGCGGGTGGCTTTGTTGACGCTTACATCGGTTGCCTGGGCTGACAGCAATACGGCAATCAGCAGCTCGAACGGTGTGCGGTATTCCAGTTCCGTGGTGGGCTTGGGCGTGTGCTCGCGCAGGCGGCGGAAGATTTCGTAGCGCTTGGTGGCATTCATGTTGGTCGGCCTGGGGCGGGTTTGGTACTTGGGCTGCCGGTGCAAGTGAGGGGCGGGCAGGCCTGCTATTGTAGCGCAGGCCATGCCAAGCCCGAACAGCCTGCGGTTTCTACGTGCGGGATGGCGGCGACAGCAGCAGCCGGTCAAGCAGCGGCGCACACGCGCTGAGCAAGAGCAGGCTGGCTGCCAGCACGCTGCCGATGTTCATCCAGCTGTCTTGCAGACTCAGACCTCCGCAGAGCAATCCGGCGGCCACGCCATGCAGTAGCCGGCCACGCGGGGTAATGGGGGTGCTGTTGCCGTCAGTCATCACCCAGCCGGCCAGCAGCCACAATGCCGGCTGCAGCAACATCCA
Source organism: Aquitalea denitrificans (assembly GCF_009856625.1). Classification (GTDB taxonomy): domain Bacteria; phylum Pseudomonadota; class Gammaproteobacteria; order Burkholderiales; family Chromobacteriaceae; genus Aquitalea; species Aquitalea denitrificans. The sequence goes on along the minus strand of NZ_CP047241.1, from coordinate 3,197,742 downwards.
GCCGGTTCCCTGCGGCAGGCTGAGCAGCAGTACCAGCACCACGCCCGTCGGAGCCTGCCAGGCAAGCAGATGTCGCCAAGCCAGCCATAGACAGCCCATCAGCAAGGCCAGCGACAGCGGCAGATTGGTAACCGGCAGGGCCGTCGGCAGCCACGGTGCCAGCAGAAGCAGGCTGACCGTTACCGGATGAAAGGGACCGTTGCTTAACTGGCGCAGCAGGACGGCTGCCATACAGGCAGCGATCAGCACTATAGGAGAGCTGGCTGCAGGGAATAGCAGGCTGAGCAGTACCCCGCTCAGCAGGCTGCTTGCTTGCTGCCAGGCTTGGGAGATGGTCTGTTTGCGCAGGTAGAGACAGGCGATTTCCCCAAGCAGGCTGCAGGATAGGGCCAGCAGCAGGCTGAATAGTGCCGGCTCGCCTTGCTGGGCCAGCCAAACCAGTACGGCAGGCAGCAAGGCCAGCAGCGTCTGGCGTTGGCGGCAGGCCAGGGTAGGGGCAAGACGTATCGTGGTGGATATCATGGGTTCTCCGGTCCGTTTGCCTTGTCTGGCGGGGCTGTATTGTCTTCTTGTTGCGCAGCCTGCTGTGCGGTTTTTTGCGCGGCGGCACGCTGCATGGCGGCTGCGATCAGGGCTTTCTTGTCCGCATCCATGCTGGTGGGGGCGGTGGCGGCCTGTGCTGATTTCTGAGCGGCGGCACGCTGCATGGCGGCTGCGATCAGGGCTTTCTTGTCCGCATCCATGCTGGTGGGTGCGGTGGCGGCCTGTGCTGATTTCTGAGCGGCGGCACGCTGCATGGCAGCTTCAATCAGTGCTTGCTTGTCGCTGATTGCGTTGGCTGGCACTGACGGATGGTGCGTATCAGTGCTGACAGCCTTGGCGGCATCCTGCGCAGCCTTGCGTGCTGCCGCACGTGCCATGGCGGCATCGATTGTCGCCTGACGGCTGGCAGCAATGGCGGCGGCGCGTGCATCCGGCTGGCTGTCGTCACTGTGGCCGGTGGACTGCTTTTCCTGATGCAGGCTGTTGCGCTGTGCAGCCCGTGCCATGGCGGCAGCGATGGCCGCCTGTTTGTCTGCGCTATCGGTGGTGGCCTTGGCGGCTACTTGTGGCGTACTGGCTGCCTGCTCGCGTTTTGCTGCCTGTTCTGCCGCCCGTTCTGCCAGTCGTTGGGCTTTTTCCTGCTTGTCCCGTTCCAGACGGAGCTGGCGAAAACGATGCCGCTGCCGGGCCTGGTCTGCCACCTGTTGTTGTTGCTGTGCGCTACGGTATTGCAGTGCACTGTGGCGGAACTGCTCCAGCAAAGGCAGTTGACTGGGGCAGACTGCGCTGCACAAACCACACAGGCTGCAATCTGGCAGGCCCCATGTCAGTGCCTGTGCCGTGTCCTGCTGGCGGCAGTGCCAGTAGAGTTCCTGCGGCTGTAGCTGACTGGGGCAGATGCGTGCGCAATCGCCGCAACGGACACAGTCTTGAACGGAGGGCGCGCTAGCCAGCGCAATTGCTTGCAGGCAGTTGCTGTGCCAGTGCAAGCCAAGCGCATCGGCTTGGGCTGCAGGCAGGGTATAAGCGCGCAAGCTACCGCCGTGGCCGATGTCCTGGCAGGCAGTTGCGCCGGCAAACGCCATCACATGGCTGAGTGGTGTGCCCAGTAGTGCCAGTACATTGCCGGGGCGGGCTAATTTGCCGCCCAGGCTGACCATGCGGCTGATACAGGGCTGTCCTTGCAGGATGGCGGCACCGGCGGCGGCAACTGCATCCACCGGCAGGCACAGGCTGAAACGGGACTCTTCCGGTCGGGCCAGCAGTGTGCACAGGCTAGCTTCATCCGCCGCCGGGTAGGGTGCGGTAATGGTTGCGATATGCCAGTTGCGTCCGGCTGCGGCGGTGTGCATGGCCTTGAGAGCCGCATGCTGTTGTTGCTGGATGGCAATGGCAATACGTGTTGGCTGCAATACCTGTTCCAGCATGGCAATTGCGGCCACAACCGCGTCTGCCTGTGCGCTCAGCAGTGTGCTGACGGCAGCAAGGCCGGGTTCGTCTTCGACGGCATTGATTATCAGCAAGGGCAGGGCTTGCTGCTGTGTGGCCCACTCCAGTGGCAGCAGCGGACCGTGGTTGCCAGTTACTCCCATTTCCTGCAGTTGCAGGGCAAGGTCGAGCCGGGTCAGCTGCGCCGGGGAGGCCGGGTTCAGTGGCAAAGCTGCGTCGTGGCCGTCCACTTCCAGTATCAGGCTGCTGGCCAGCGGTGTACCGGGCAAGGCCTGTACTTGCTGGCGGATGGCAATGATGCGGCCGGATGTCGGCGCATGCAGGGCGGTGCCGTATTCGCTGTCGGCATTGGCCAGCTGCTGGTATTTCAGCACTTGTTGGCCAATGCTCACGCAGGGCTGGCTGTCTTGCAGCGCCAGCACCAGCTGCGAAGGAAGCGGCAGGGTGCTCAGCGGCACGGAGGGGTGATCCTCTGCCGGCAGGGGCAGTTTGAAACCACCTGATAAGGAGACAAAGCGCCTCATCGCATGGCCTCGCTCTTTACTGCCTTGATGGCAATCACCGGGTAGCCCCAGCGCCAGTCTGCCGGTGTTGTGGCGGGGCGCATGCTGATGCAGTCCACCGGGCAGGGTGTCAGGCAGAGTTCGCAGCCGGTGCATTCATCAGCCAGTACGGTGTGCATCTGTTTGGCCGAACCCAGAATGGCGTCGACCGGACAGGCCTGGATGCACAGGGTACAGCCGATACAGGTGCTTTCATCGATCAGGGCGACGGCCTTGGGTTTGCCGGGCGGAGCATCGGCGGCAAATGGCAGATAGTCCACGTGCAGCAGGGCGGCCAGTTTGTGGATGCCTTCCTCGCCGCCGGGTGGGCAGCGGTTGATGCGGTCTTCGCCCTTGGCCAGGGCATCGGCATAGGGTTGGCAGCCGGGATGGCCGCACTGGCCACACTGGGTTTGGGGCAGGATGGCGTCAATGCGTTCAGCCAGAGGACGTAGATCGTCAACTGTGGGTTGTTGACGGGTGGCAATGTGGCGCAACAGGCGTAGCAGCAGGATGCCGGCCAGTAACAGCAGGGTGAACTGGATGGCAATACTCATGACAGATGGGCTCCTAGACGGTGCAGGGCCAGCGCCAGCAGCAGCGCGCATGCCAGCAAGGCGGGCTGGCCACGCAGCGCTGCTGGCAGATTGCAACGCTCCAAGCGTTGCGGCAGGGTGGCAAACTGCGCCAGCAGCAGGCTGAACAGCAGTACCGGCAATAAGGTTAGCAGGCTGCCAGCCAGCGTGCCGGAAGGGATGGTAGAGCTGAACAGGGGCAGGCCTAGCAGCAGATTGTCCAGCAACAGCCAGTACCAGCGCAGGCCGAGCCAGCGTGCCTGGGTGGCAGCAACTTGCAGCAGCAATGCATTCAGCAGTAGCGGACAGACTGTGCCGACCAGCAGCGCCGGCCACAGGGAGTGGCCGCTGCCGTTTAGCTGGCCAGCCATGGCTAGCAGGATTGTACCCAGCAGCAGGCTGATCAGGCAGGCAAGACCGGTGGCGGCTGCACTCAGCAGCAAACGGCCAACATCATTGGCCTGCCGCTGGCTGAGATGCTGGCAAAATGCCAGTGCGACCAGCAGCGGCAGATAAAGCCCAGAATTCATGGCTGGAAAACCCGGAAAGCAAAACCGCAAAATTATCCGGGTTTCGTGGCTGCTTCACAACCTTGCCCGCCGCGTAGTGGGGCGCAATCTGTTGTTCAGGGCAGATGCTGACCCAACCAAGCCTGCAGTTTACGGGCCTGGCGCAGTGTTTCCTTCAGGATGCGGGCGTCCAGAGTCCCCAGCTGCTGCGGATCGATCAGGTTGTCCAGGCGTTCGCCATTTTCCTGGCATGCAAGTTGATGTCGCAGACGCAGATCCTGCAGGAAACGGGCGCTGTCGGCGAAGCTCTGGCAATCGCTGCTGCTCAGTCCAGGCAGATCTGCAGCTGCAGCAAAGCGCTCGCAGGTGCGGCTGGCCGCCGAGCCGGCCTGTAATGCCAGAATGCGGGCACCGTCGACAAACAGGTCCAGCGCTGGCTTGAGATCGAGCTTGTCATCCTGGTTGGTTTGCAGGCGACCACTCCAGCCTAGCGGCGGCTGATAGCTGCGGGCATTGCGGCTGAGTGCCTGCAGCACGGCAGGGTCGGTGGCACGCTGACGTAGTGCGCTGGCCAGCTCCAGACCCAAGGTATGCTGCCCCCAGGCAGGGCGCATATCCAGATACAGACCGACATGACCGGCACTATCCGGTGACAGCATCAGCTGGCTGAGAAAGGTATCGCTCCAGTCCTCAAGCGACAGGCAATGGCTGGGGTTGCCAGCCATGACGCCATGACGGCACAAGGGAATGCCGCAGGCGCTAAGTGCCGAACAGATGCGCTGGGCAATAGCTGGCAGCTGCTGGGAAAGCTGCTGCTGGCGCAGCGGGCTGCTGCTGCGAAATACCAGCCCGCTGTCCTGATCCGAGGTCAACGTGTTCTCTTGGCGGCCACTGCTGCCAAATTGCAGCCAGCAGACCTCCACGTCTTCCAGTCCGGCCTCGGCCAGATGCAGCTGGCACAGCCGTGCCAGTAACTGGTCATTGAACAGGCTGAGCAAGCGGGTGCTGGCATCTGCATCCATGCCTTGCTTGAACAGGGCGACTACCTGACGACGAAAGGTGGCCGCTACGCCGGCCAGCGCCGCAGTGCTGTCACAGCGGCTCAGGCGTTGCAGCATCTCCTTCATGTCCAGCCGCGACAGGCGATACAGGTCGTGCTCGGAAACAATACCCACCAGCGTGCTGCCCTCGCACACCATCACATGGCGTTCACCACTTTGCACCAGTGCCAGCATCGCTTCGCTGGCCAGGGCGCTGGGGGGAAGGATGCAGCCAGGCTGGCGCATCATGTCTTTTACCGGGGTGTCGTCTCCCCGGCCTGCCAGATGCGCACTCAGTAAGTCACGCAGGGTAAACAGCCCGAGCAGGCGCTGTTCAGGGCTGGTGATCACGACCGAGCCCACCCCCTCAGTCTGCATCTGCTCCAGCAGGGGGCGCAGGGGGGTATCTGGCCGGCAGGTGACCGGTGGCCGCTGGATGACAGCAGACAGCGGTGTATGCAGGCTGAGTCCCTGTCCGCCCAGTGCCGAGGGGTGCAACTGTCTGGCGCGGGACAGCAGGTTGGCCAGGCGTTGGGTACAAAACAGTTGGAAAGCTGGTGCTTCTGCACAAAGCGCGACAAAGGCTGCGCGTGGCAGCTGCAACACCATGCAGTCGCTGTCGGCACGGTAATGATTGCTTACCGGTCGCTGTGCCAGCAGGGCACCTAGCGGAAACATGTCGCCCTGACCCAGCATGGCAAAAGGCTGGCCGCTATAGATGTCTTCTGCCAGTACCTGGCCGTCCACCACGATGAACAGCTGGCTGGCTGGCCCGGCCTGCGGGCTAGTCAAGCTGCTGCCGCGTGAAAAATGTTGTCGGCGTGCATGACTGGCCAGTAAGGCTAGCTGTTCCTCTGTCATGGCGGCAAAAGGTTCGTGCAGGAGCAGTGCCTGCCAGTCGGCCGGGAAGGGGGTGGGCATGGTTGGGCTCCGCAGTTGGCCAAAACGGCGTTTAATATAAAGATGGCATACCGGGTCGGATATTGGGGAAATCCGCTTTCTCCTGGTATCGACCTTGGCCACACGGGTACCGGCGGGCGCTATGGTGCCGCAGCGCTCTGGGGGCAATCGCGTTATCCACGCAGTTTGAGATTTCTCGGAATAAGACCCGTATGGGCAGTAGGTTTTACCGCCCGTTCATACTGGCAGGCAAATTAAGCTGCTTGCTCTCGTGGTAGATGGCTAAGTGCCTTGGCGCAATGCCTGCCTCGCAATATGGCGTGCTTAGCATATTGGCAGATTATGTTAGCCGACATTGAATGCCAGGGTGAGTGAATGTTTTGCACTGCAACATAAACGGCAATGTCTTATCATGACAGCTTCACCACCTTTTACTGATATTGCCCATGATTGTCCGTTCCTCCCTCAGCTGGTTCCGTCTGCTGTTTGTCTGGCATGGCTCGGTTTTGCCGCGCATCCTGCCACGGCTGTTGCTGGTCTTGCTGATTGCGGTGCTGGCGGCATCGGTACGCCATTGGTGGCTCAGCAGTTTCGGAGACTCTGCGCTCAGCATTCCCACCTTTACCCTGCTGGGCGTGTCGCTGGCTATCTTCCTTGGTTTTCGCAACTCGGTCAGTTATGAACGCTTTTGGGAGGCGCGCAAGCTGTGGGGCGGCTTGCTGATTGTCAATCGCTCGATTACCCGGCAACTGCTGTCGGCGGTGCCGCGCCATCCGCTCACTGCCGAGGCCGCAGACTTGCTGTGTGCCTTTGCCTATGCGCTGAAAGCACAGCTGCGACTGGAGCACGATTGCCAACACCTGCTGCGGCTGCTGCCTGCCAGTCTGCAGGACGAAGTGCTGGCTGCGCGTTTTGCACCTGCCATCATCCTGCGACGCCTGGGAGAGCTGATCCAGCAATTGCAGCGCGAAGGCTGCATCAGCGAGTTGCAGTGGCATGCGCTGGACCACAAGCTGAACACCATGTCGGAAATCCTGGGCGGTTGCGAGCGCATCGACACCACACCGATCCCTTATACATACCGCGTTCTGTTGAACCGTACGGTCACCATTTACAGCCTGCTGCTACCGATGGGGCTGGTCAGCAGCATAGGCTGGCTGACTCCGCCCATTGCGGTATTCATTGCCTACACTTATCTGGCACTGGAGGTGATAGGGGAAGAGCTGGAAGAACCCTTTGGCCGTGAAGGCAATGATCTGCCACTGGCTGCGCTATGTCATACCATCGAATCTGCAGTACGGGAGATGCAGGGCCTGCCGGTTGGGGTGGAAGCGCCACAGCCAGAAGGGGTTTATCTGCATTGAGTGATGCACTATGGCTGGCTTGCATGCCGGAGGGCAAAATCTCTGCTAGTGATGTACTGTGCTGTGCGGCCAGTTCTGCACAATAAAAAAAAGCCCGGTGAAATCACCGGGCTCAAGGTCAGTGTGCTCCTGAACTGATTCAGATGGGGTTTTGCAGCTGGCCCAGAATCTGCGGATTTTCCAGCGTGGAAACGTCCTGTGTGATTTCCTCGCCCTTGGCGATCGAGCGCAACAGACGGCGCATGATCTTGCCGGAGCGGGTCTTGGGCAGGTTTTCGCCAAAGCGGATGTCGTCCGGCTGGGCGATCTTGCCGATTTCGTGGGCTACCCAGTTCTTGAGTTCGGCCGCAATCTTCTTGGCTTCATCGCCTTCCGGACGGGCGCCCTTCAGTACCACGAAGGCCACCACGGCTTCACCCTTCACTTCATGCGGTTTGCCCACCACGGCGGCTTCGGCCACCAGCGGGTTGGCCACCAGTGCCGATTCGATTTCCATGGTGCCCAGACGGTGGCCGGATACGTTCAGCACATCGTCGATACGGCCCATGATCCAGAAGTAGCCGTTTTCGTCGCGGTTGGCCGAGTCGCCAGCCAGGTAGTACTGGCCGTTGAACTCGTCCGGGAAGTAGGTTTTCTTGAAGCGGTCCGGGTCGTTCCAGATGGTACGTACCAGGGACGGGAAGGGCTTCTTGATCACCAGGAAGCCACCGCGGCCCGGTTCCACCTGCGCGCCCGATTCGTCCACGATATCGGCAATGATGCCCGGTAGCGGCAGGGTGCAAGAGCCCGGCTTGGTGGGTACGGCACCCGGGATCGGCGCAATCATGGCCGAGCCGGTTTCGGTTTGCCACCAGGTGTCCACGATAGGGCAGCGGCCACCGCCCACCACTTCGTAGTACCACATCCAGGCTTCCGGATTGATCGGCTCGCCCACGGTGCCCAATAGGCGCAGGCTGGACAGGTCGAACTGCTTGGGCAGGTCGTTGCCCAGTTTGATCAGCGAGCGGATGGCGGTCGGTGCCGTGTAGAAAATGCTGACCTTGTGCTGCTCGATCATGCGCCAGAAGCGACCGGCATCCGGGTAGGTCGGTACACCTTCGAACACCACCTGGGTGGCGCCGATGCCCAGCGGGCCGTAGCAGATATAGGAGTGACCGGTGATCCAGCCCACATCGGCGGTGCACCAGTACACATCATTCGGTTTGTAGTCAAAAGCCCAGCGGAAGCTGTTGATGGCACCCAAGAGATAGCCAGCGCTGCTGTGCTGGATGCCTTTCGGTTTGCCGGTAGAGCCGGAGGTGTACAGGATGAACAGCGGGTCGTCAGCCAGCATCCATTCCGGTTCGCAGGCTTCGGCCTGGCCTTCCACCAGCTTGTGCCACCATACGTCGCGGCCTTCGGTCCACTGTGCGCCGCCATTGGTGCGCTGGTAAACCACCACGTTCTGTACAGATTCGCAGCCTTCCAGTGCCAGGGCTTCGTCCACAGTGGCCTTCAGCGGAACGGTTTTGCCGCCGCGCAGGCCTTCATTGGCGGTAATCACCAGCTTGGCACCGGCATCCTGGATACGGTCGCGCACGGCACCTGCTGAGAAACCACCGAATACCACAGAGTGGATGGCACCGATACGGGCGCAGGCCTGCATGGCCACGATGGCCTCAATCACCATCGGCATGTAGATGACCACACGGTCGCCCTTGCCAATGCCCAGGCTCTTCAGGCCATTGGCAAACTGGCAAACGCGGCGGTGCAGTTCGGAATAGGTAACCCGGGTCACTTCACCATCATCAGCTTCGAAGATCAGGGCGATCTTGTTGGCGTTGAGCGGCAGGTGACGGTCCAGGCAGTTGTAGGAGACGTTCAGAACGCCATCGTCAAACCATTTGAAGAAAGGTGCGTTGCTATCATCCAGAACCCGCGAGAAGGGCTTTTTCCAGGTGATCAGTTCGCGGGCAAGGTCCCCCCAGAACGACAGGTAGCTGTCATCAGCCTGTTCGCACAGTGCGTTGTAGGCTTCCATGCCCGAAACCGTAGCCTTGTGGCGGAAGTCGTCGGACGGCGGAAAGCTGCGGGTTTCTTTCAGAATGGACTCGAGGGTGGACATTACCTTCTCCTTTTATGTTTTGTCGTGCTGTAGCCGCATCCCGCAGGATGCGGCCCAGGGTGAAACGATTAGTGCTTGGAAGCGCCGGAGGCACCAATGCCGGTCATGGAGCGGACGAACTGGGCATCGAACTTGGCTTTTTCTTCAGCAGCAGACTTGGAGTTGTCGGTCACCGAGAACAGCCAGGTGGTTACGAACGCCAGGGTGATGGAGAAAATGGCCGGGTTCTTGTACGGGAACAGGGCGGCTTTGTGTTTCATCACATCCACCCATACTGCCGGTCCCAAGACAATCAGCACCACGGCAGTAGCCAGGCCGATGAAGCCGCCGATTACGGCACCGCGTGTGGTCAGGCCTTTCCAGAACATGGACAGGAACAGTACCGGAAAGTTGGCGGAAGCGGCGATGGAGAAGGCCAGACCTACCATGAAGGCAATGTTCTGCTTCTCGAACACCAGACCCAGCACGATGGCAATCACGCCCAGTGCCACGGTAGTGATCTTGGATACACGGATTTCGTCAGCTTCGTTAGCCTTGCCCTTCATGATGACGGAGGCGTACAGGTCGTGCGAGACAGCAGAGGCACCGGACAGGGCCAAACCTGCTACAACGGCCAGGATGGTGGCGAAAGCAACCGCAGAGATGAAGCCCAGGAACATGTCACCGCCAACAGCATTGGCCAGGTGAATGGCGGCCATATTGCTGCCACCAACCAGTTGGGTGATTTGCTTGCCATCCTTGGTGATGGTTTCCATCATGCCCGGCTGGTTCAGTACCAGCATGATTGCGCCAAAACCGATGATGAAGGTGAGGATGTAGAAGTAGCCGATGAAACCGGTGGCGTAGAATACCGACTTGCGTGCTTCCTTGGCGTCAGACACGGTGAAGAAGCGCATCAGGATGTGCGGCAGACCGGCAGTACCAAACATCAGCGCCATGCCCAGCGAAATGGAGTCAACCGGATCAGCCTTGCCCGGTGCCATGATGGCAGCGTGTTTGGCGTGAGCGGCAACTGCCTTTTCGAACATCAGTTCCGGGCTGAAACCCACGGTGGACAGTACCATGAAGGCCATGAAGGATGCGCCACACAGCAGCAGCACAGCCTTGATGATCTGTACCCAGGTGGTAGCCAGCATGCCGCCGAACAGCACGTAGCACACCATCAGGATGCCCACCATCACCACGGCGGAAGAGTAGTTCATGCCGAACAGCAGCTGGATCAGCTTGCCGGCACCAACCATCTGGGCAATCAGGTACATGGCAACCACAACCAGAGTGGAAGTGGCAGCAAACATGCGTACCGGAGTCTGTTGCAGGCGGTAGGACGCTACGTCGGCAAAAGTGTATTTGCCCAGGTTGCGCAGACGTTCGGCTACCAGGAACAGGATGACCGGCCAGCCAACCAAGAAGCCCATGGAGTAGATCAGGCCGTCATAGCCCTTGTCGAACACCATGGCGGAAATACCCAGGAAGGAGGCTGCCGACATGTAGTCACCGGCAATAGCCAGGCCATTCTGGAAACCGCTGATACCGCCGCCTGCGGTGTAGAAGTCCGAAGCGGAACGGGTACGGCGTGCTGCCCAGTAGGTAATGCCCATGGTAAAGGCCACGAACACCACGAACATGATGATGGCGTGCCAGTTGGTGGCCTGCTGTTTGACATCACCTTCGATGGCGCCGGAGGCAAAAGCCAGGGCAGGGAAAAGCGTTAATGCTGCCAGAGCGAGAGAGCCAGTGCGTTTTGTCATTGTTGTGCCTCCTCTACAATCTCGCGGTTGAGCTGGTCAAACTCGCCGTTGGCTTTGCGCACGTACAGGCCGGTCAGCACGAAAGCAGAAAGAATGATCAGAATCCCTACCGGGATGCCTACAGTCATGGTCATGCCGGGGCCGAGCGGTGCGCCCAGCGTAGACGGCGAAAATGCCAGTATCAGAATGAAGCCATAGTAAATGACCAGCATTACGATGCTGAGCTGCCAACCCAGGCTTGTCTTCTTGTGAACAAGCTCTTTGAACTTCGGGTTGGACTGTACTTTCTTGAGTACGTCCTCGTTCATTGCATCCTCCTTTGTCGTAACGATCGTCTGACCGCTGGAGGAAACATAAGGGACGAAAGGCTGCGCCTGCTAATCGCTTTTTTTGATTGATTAAATTTGCCAGACGGATGCTGCAATGCAAAAAATAATAATAAACAATGAGTTACAGTGGTATTTTTACTCGATTTACCATGTTGTGGTTACGGTTTTTTTTGAAAAAAATACGTGAAAATGTTGTGGAACAGCGTGTAATGACCGCAAAATGTTATCCACGATAAGGTCGGTAAAACAGACGAATGTAGTCCGCTCGCTACAGGCAGGGAGAACAGGCCGTACATGGAAATCTATCAGTTGAGGACCTTTGTCACCGTAGCCCAGCAAGGGCACCTGACGCAGGCCGCAGAGTTACTGCATTTATCCCAGCCCGCCGTGACCGCACAGATCAAGGCACTGGAAGAAGAAGTGGGCATGCCCTTGTTTGAACGCACTGCCGGCGGCGTCACCATGACACGGGCAGGGCAGGAGCTGCTGCCCCAGGCTCAGTCCATCTTGGCTTCGGCGCGGGAAATCATTAATCATGCCAAAAGCCTGAAAGGTCAAACCGGAGGTAAGGCGCAGATCGGCCTTACCCTGACGCCAGCCACCCTGAAAATGGGCGAGTGGGTAGCGGCGCTGGTGGAAAAATACCCGCTGCTCGATTTGCGTCTGCAGCACGGGGTGACCGGTGAAGTCCTTAACCTGGTACGCAAGAAAGAGCTGGATGCTGGCTTCTATCTGGGTAAAAACCCCTACGTCAACGTCAATACCGTACTGTTGACCAATCTCCCCTTCCGTATCGTCATCCCCAAAAACTGGGATAGCAGAATCGATCTGACCAATCATAAAGATCTGGGGCGTTTGCCGTGGATTGGCCTGTCTCAGTTCTCCAGCCTGTCCAAAATTACAGCTGAACTCTGGCGCGAACTGAATATTTCACCGAAGAAAGTCGCAGAAAGCGACAATCTGGCCTCCATTCTGGAACTTGTCGCCTGTGGAGTGGGCATTGCGCTGGCCCGTGAAGAGGAAGCGCTGGAGTGGGAAGCCGCCGGGCGATTGACGGTTGTCCCCGGTGTGCGCAAACTGGCCGAGTTGCAGTTCGTCTATCCCTCGGACCGGGTGGGTGACCCGATTCTGGAGGCGCTGCTGCAGGAGTTGATCCGTGTCTGGGCACTCAGCCCGGGCGCGGCACATTGAGTGTTGTCCAACAGACAAGGACGATTCATGGCCTACGAGTGGTTTGCCAGCGCTTTCCAGCGTTACCTTAGCACCATGGAGTTGAGCCAGCGCCGCTTGCTGGATGCCCAGCAGGATGCCTGTCTGAGCTGGACTGCCGCCTGGCTGCCCGGTTACCCGCTGGCCGATGCCGATTTGCAAGGCCGGATTGATGGCAGCCTGCTGGGCGGTGTGTCCCTGCTGCAGGCTCAGGCCGACAATCAGCGCGACCTGATGCTGGCAACGGAGAAGTCACTCAATGACATGCACCGCCGCCTGCTGCAGCAACTGGAACAGTCAGGCAACCACCCATCTTTCAGCGTGATGAAGCAGGCTTTGCAGCTGGGACAAAGTTCTGGCAGCGCAGTCAGCAAAATGAGCCGGCAAGTCGGCCACTTTGCTGCCACCAGCTTCTCCTCGGCCTCGCTCAATGCTGCCCGTGACATGCGCCGGGTCTGGCGTCGGCAAAAACCCTGATTGCCTTCTGGTGTTTATCTGCCCGGCTCACGTCTAGAATCGGGCCATGCAAGCCCTTTCTTCTCTGGCCTTTGGCCAACGCTTTCTGGAACTGCCGCCGGCCTTCTATCGCCGGGTACAGCCCCAGGCGCTCAGTCAGCCGTATCTTGTTGCGGCAAATGCTTCCCTGTGTGCAATGCTGGGCATCCAGCCGGATACGCTAGCTCAGCCAGCAGCGCTCGCGTTGTTGTCCGGCAACCGGCTTGCCGACGACATGCAGCCCACTGCTGCCATGTATGCAGGACATCAGTTTGGGGTGTATGTACCCCAGCTGGGTGATGGCCGCGCGCTATTGCTGGGTGATACATCAGATTCCCATGGGCAGCGCTGGGAATGGCAGCTCAAGGGAGCTGGGCTTACCCCGTTTTCACGCATGGGAGACGGGCGAGCCGTATTGCGCTCTACCATTCGTGAATACCTGTGCAGCGAAGCCATGCATGGCCTGGGCATCCCCACCACCCGGGCGCTGGCCATGATCGGCTCGCCAGATCCGGTTTACCGGGAGAGGCCGGAGACGGCGGCCGTGCTCACCCGTCTGGCGGAAAGTTTTGTCCGCTTTGGTAGTTTCGAGGTGTTCTACCATCGCGGCCTGCACGATGAAATCCGGCTGCTGGCCGACTTCATCATCCGGCATCATTTTCCTGACTGTGCGCAGCAAGAACAGCCCTATGCAGCACTGTTCGCCGAGATTGTCAGCAGAACGGCGCGGATGATTGCTCAGTGGCAGGCTGTCGGCTTCTGTCACGGCGTAATGAATACCGACAATATGTCCGTGTTGGGGCTGACGCTGGATTACGGCCCGTTTGGCTTTATGGATGGTTTCAACGCAGCACATGTATGTAATCACAGTGACCATGCCGGGCGCTATGCCTACAACCAGCAACCCCAGGTTGGTTTGTGGAATCTGCATTGCCTGGCCTCGGCATTCCTGCCGCTGGTGAGTGAAGCGCAATTGCTGGAAGCACTCTCCGGCTATCGGGAGCAGTACTCACAACACTGGCAGGGGCTGATGCGCAACAAGCTGGGCCTTGCTGTGCCGGATGAGGGTGATGACGCACTGATCGAAGCGCTACTGTTGGCCATGCATGCGCATCAGACCGATTACACCGTATTCTTCCGCCGGCTGGCCGACTTTGACAGCGCGGGCGACAACCACGCATTGCGGGACATGTTCCTGGATCGCAGCCTGTTTGATGACTGGGCTGCACGCTACACTGCGCACCTGCAGCTGGAAACCAGGCCGGCTGCCGAGCGCAGGTCTGCTATGCTGGCGGTCAACCCCAAATATATCCTGCGCAATCATCTGGCCGAGCAGGCGATTCAAGCCGCTCAGCAGGGGGATTTTTCGCAAATCGCCAGTCTGCATCACTGTCTGCAGCACCCCTTTGACGAGCAGCCGCAGTATCAGGCTTACGCCGCCGAGCCTCCTGCCTGGGCGCAGGAAATCAGCGTTAGCTGTTCCAGTTAAACCGGCGCTCGGTTTTCATCCCGATGCTTGTCAGGTGCCGTGCCATACCTGGCCGTCACTCTTCCCCCTTTTTAGCGCCCTGTTACCAGCTCATTTCCTGATACCCGCGGGTAGCAGGGCGCATAGCCCCCTCCAGTATTTTCTTATCGCTTTGCTCAGTATGTCATTCATGCCAAGCAGCCCATTCACCGCAGAAGCTATTGATCTCAATAGTCATCGCACCATCAATCGGAAATATCAAAATATCAAAAAAATCTCTTTGATATTTTGATATTTCCGATTGTAATAATTTCAAAATATATATTTTGAAATTATTTTCAATTTTTAAATCATGGTCTGGTATTTTGGGCAGTGTGAAATACTTGTATGGCAGATGCTTGTGTATTAATTTTCATTGCTGCGTTTTGCTAATGGCTGTTGGAGAATTCAATGAAAATAATCAAGGCAGATGTGTTCGTAAGTTGCCCTGGGCGAAATTTTGTTACGCTAAAAATAACAACGGAATCTGGGTTGAGCGGTGTGGGCGATGCCACCCTGAATGGGCGGGAACTCTCCGTTGCTGCGTATCTGCGTGACCATCTGTGCCCACAGCTTATTGGACGGGATGCGCAGAAAATAGAAGATATCTGGCAATATTTTTATAAAGGTGGCTACTGGCGACGTGGTCCGGTAACCATGTCCGCTATTTCTTCTATTGATATGGCCTTGTGGGATATCAAAGGAAAAGCAGCAAACATGCCAGTGTATCAACTGCTGGGTGGTGCTTCACGCGAAAAAGTCATGGTGTATGGCCATTGCACGGGAAGTACTATTGATGCCGTGCTGGATGATTATGCCAGGTTGCTTGAAATGGGATTCCAGGCGATACGTGTGCAATGTGGAATTCCTGGTGTGTCATCTGCTTATGGGCTGGCAAAACAAAAAGGTGGTAAGTATGAGCCGGCAGCTAAAGGGGTTTATCCTGAAGAGCAGTTGTGGTCAACAGAAAAGTATCTGAATTTTATACCAACAGTATTCGATAGAATTCGTAATAAATTTGGCATGGATTCTTGCCTGTTACATGATATACATCATCGCCTGACACCGATAGAAGCTGCACGTTTCGGTAAAGATGTTGAGCCATATCATTTATTTTGGATGGAAGATCCTACGCCGGCAGAGAATCAGGAATGTTTCCGCTTGATAAGACAGCATACCGTTACGCCAATTGCGGTTGGGGAAGTGTTCAATAGTATATGGGATTGCAAACAATTAATCGAGCAGCAGTTGATTGATTTTATTCGCACGACAGTGACGCATGCGGGTGGGATCAGTGGTATGCGCCGTATTGCTGATTTTGCTTCACTTTATCAAATACGCACCGGCTCTCATGGCGCGAGCGACTTGTCTCCGATCAGTATGGCAGCCGCTTTGCACTTTGATTTATGGGTTCCCAATTTTGGTATTCAGGAATATATGGGCTATTCGGAAGCCATGCTGGAAGCATTTCCTCGAAACTGGATATTTGATAATGGTTATATGCACCCAAGAGATGCGCCGGGTTTGGGTGTGGATTTTGATGAGAAGATTGCTGAGAAATATCCCTATGAACCAGCTTGTCTACCGATAGCCAGGCTGGAAGATGGCACGATGTGGAATTGGTAACGAATGGGAGCCGTGATGAAAAGCATAGTCATTAGTCAGCCTGGTGTGCTCGAAATACAGCAGCGCGAGATGCCACAACCTGCCGATGATGAGGTAAGAGTAAAAGTCATCTACGCCGGGGTGTGTGGTTCTGATGTCCATATTTATCATGGGCATAACCCATTTGCCAGATATCCACGGGTAATCGGGCATGAATTTTTTGGTGTCATTGACCAGGTTGGGCGTGACGTGATGCCAAGCAGGATTGGCCAGCATGTAGTTATCGATCCGGTGGTCAGTTGTGGGCAATGTTATCCCTGCTCGGTTGGACGACCTAATGTCTGTCTGAATTTACAGGTGATTGGGGTACACCGTGATGGTGGATTTAGTGAGTTTGCCTGTGTGCCTGCCTGCAATGCCCATATTGTTCCAGAAACAATCCCTGCACTGCATGCGGCGCTGGTTGAACCATTCAGCATCGCGGCCAATATCACCGCACAATTAAAGCCAACAGCGCAGGATGTCGCCTTGGTTTATGGTGCCGGTCCCATGGGGCTGGCGGTGATTCAAGTATTGAAAAAAGTATTTGGTGTGGCACATCTTGTTGCGACTGATCGTATTGCATCAAGGCTGGATCGTGCCATCGAGTGTGGTGCAGATCAGGTTGTGACTAATCAGGATGCTTATTTATTGGACTATTTTCAGGAGTATGGACGCGCGCCTACCCTGATTGTGGATGCAGCATGTCATCCAGCCATTTTGCAGCAGGCCATCGAATTGGCTTCGCCTGCAGGGCGGATTGGAATAATGGGTTTTTCTGATGTCCCATGCATGATCAGCCAGAAAGACCTGACCAGCAAGGAACTTTCCATTTTTTCATCACGATTGAATAGCGCGCGTTTTCCTCAGGTGATTTGCTGGATGGGTGATGGAAAGTTAAATCCTGATGTTTTAATTACGCATAAGCTTGATTTTAATCAGGTGGGTGTGGCATTGCATTTGTTTGAAAATGAGCCAGCGGAGTGTTGCAAAATATTATTGGAATTTCCTGGTTAATTCAATTTACCGATACATGATGGTAATGATGTTTTGGAGTAAATGTAATGAATACGGCAAAAGTGTTGGAGCAGGATCTGGATGGAAAAGAGACATCTGGTTTGGTCAAGGCTGCAGTTTCGGGTTGGTTGGGTACTGCATTAGAGTTTATGGATTTCCAGCTGTATTCGCTTGGTGCTGCATTGGTTTTCCATGAAATTTTCTTTTATGGCCAGAGTAAGGCCATGGTTCTCATTCTGGCAATGGGTACTTATGGTGCTGGTTATCTGGCCCGTATTGTGGGAGCTTTTGTGTTTGGCCGGATGGGCGATTCAATTGGCAGGAAAAAAGTATTATTCATTACAATTACCATGATGGGAGTGTGTACCACACTGATTGGTGTGTTGCCCACCTATGCGCAAATTGGCATTATGGCACCAATTTTATTAGTATTGCTGCGAATTGTACAAGGTCTGGGTGCCGGTGCTGAAATATCCGGTGCTGGCACCATGCTGGCTGAGTTTGCACCGGTGGGGCGGCGCGGTATTATTTCCTCTTTGGTTGCCATGGGAACCAATTGCGGTACTTTGGCAGCTACTGCAATTTGGGCTCTGGTATTTTATACCTTGGATAGACAGCAATTGATGGAGTGGGGATGGCGTATTCCCTTTCTATCCAGTGTTGTTGTCATGATTTTCGCTATCTGGCTGCGTGCCAATCTTAAGGAAAGCCCGGTATTTGTTCAGGAAAAAGAAAAAAATATCCAAGTTGCTGCAACTGATCATGTTGTGGCTGATGATCGTTTCGTTTCCATGTTTCGTAGTCGATCATTTTGGATTGCTACCGGCCTGCGTTTTGGCCAGGCGGGTAACTCTGGGCTGATACAGACTTTCCTTACGGGTTATCTGGTTCAAACATTGTTATTTGATAAAAGCATTCCTACCGATGCCTTGATGATTAGTTCCGTGGTTGGGTTTTTTAGTATTCCACTATTGGGTTGGCTTTCTGATAAATTTGGTCGGCGGCTGCCTTATATTGTGTTGAATGTGATGGCTATTTTTCTCATATACCCCTTGCTCTCTTTGATAATGGAGCCGAATCATGGGGTTGGGCTAATCATGGTATGTATTATTGTGATTCACAATATTGCGGTGTTGGGCTTGTTTGCGCTGGAAAATATCACGTTGGCAGAGTTGTTCGGTGCTCGTCAGCGTTTTACCCGTATGGCAATTTCTAAAGAAACGGGCGGGCTGGTTGCGGTAGGTTTTGGCCCCTTGCTGGCAGGTATTTTCTGTCATCTTAGTGGTAGTTGGTGGCCGATTTCCGTGATGGTGATGGCTTACTCTGCGATTGGCTTGCTTGCGGCACTGCTGATGCCGGAGGTGAAGGATCGCGATTTGAATCTGCTTACGGACGCTGCAGATTTACATGGCAGGGGCTAGGGCTGGTGCCGTGCAGTTTGGTCTCATCATCCTATTCATTGGGTAATCTCATGAGTCAGTCGATTGCGACAGCATTAGTCCCGCAGCCTGGATATCCTCGGCAGGATCTGCGTCCGCGGCTCTTGCACCTGGGGTGCGGGGCATTTCATCGTGCCCATCAGGCAGTTTATGCAGATGAGTTAGCTGCTCGGCATGGCGGTGATTGGGGGTATTGTGAAGTCAGCTTGTCGGATAGCAGCGGTACGATTCGCGCGCTGAAGCAGCAGGATTTACTGTATTCGGTGTCTGATATTGATGGGCAGGGCTGGCATTGCCGCGTTGTTGGCATTGTTTGCCAGGCACTATCGCGGACTGAGGATGGCCTGCTGGCGGTGCTGGAGGCGCTAGCACATCCGGAGCTGGCGATCGTGACCTTAACCATTACCGAGAAAGGCTATTGTCACTTGCCGGCTACGGGGCAATTGCAGCTGGACCATCCCACCATCTTGCATGATGCGGCCCATCCTTTGCAGCCTCAGTCGGCACCTGCGGTATTGCTGGCTGGATTACGTCTACGTCGCCAGCGTGGTTTGCCGGCCTTTGCGGTGTTGTCCTGTGACAATATGCCGGCCAATGGTGAGATTACCCGTCGGGTATTAATGCAATTGGCGGCGCTGCAGGATGATGCAGAAATGGTGGACTGGGTAGCGCAGCATGTGGCCTGTCCGTCCAGCATGGTGGATTGTATTGTCCCCATGGTCAGCGATGCGAGCCGCAGCCAGATCCGGGCGTTGCTGGGGGGCGTGGATGACCCGGCCGGGGTGACATCCGAACCATTCCGACAGTGGGTGATCGAGGATCATTTCCCGCAAGGCCGGCCAGCGTGGGAGCGGGTGGGGGTGCAGTTGGTTGCCGATGTGAGCCCATTCGAGGAAATGAAGCTGCGTATGCTGAACGGCAGCCATTCTTTTCTGGCGTATCTGGGCTATCTGGCGGGCTATAGCCATATTAGTGATTGCATGCAGGATGCAGCGCTGGCGCAACTGGTGCATCACCTGATGCTGCAGGAGCAAGCGGTGACGCTGGTGAATTGTCCACAGCCGGCAGAGGATTATGCTGCCAGTTTGTTACAGCGTTTTCGCAATCCGGCGCTGCAGCATCGAACCTGGCAGATTGCCATGGATGGTTCGCAAAAACTTCCGCAGCGCCTGCTTGATCCCATCCGTATTCATCTGGCACGAGGCAGTCGCTTTGATTGCCTGGCGCTGGGGCTCGCCGCCTGGATGTACTACGTGTCCGGTATTGATGAACAGGGGCGTGCGATTGAGGTGTGTGACCCGTTGGCCGCCGAGATAAGCATGCTGCTGCAGTCGCGAGGGCCTGCGATGTCGCCTGTGCAGGCCTTATTGCAACTGGAGCAGGTGTTTGCGACGGATCTGCCACGCAATGCACATTTCGTGGCGGTACTCAGCCAGTATTTCCATCAACTGCAGCAGTTCGGTGCCAAAGCGTGTGCGGCACAGCTTTGTGCTCGGCTTGGCTATGCCGGGGCTGTTGACTGATTAGGCTGAGGTAGCCGGCCACCACTGCGCAGTGCTGCTGAATACCGCCATGGCGTGGGCGTGGCGGTTCACTCTGTTAGTATGCGGTGCTTATCGATCTGGATGGCTGTCTTGCATGACCATACCTCCGTTATTAACCGGCATGCTGCCCGTGAATCAACAGATTTTCCGTCTGTTGCGGCAGGATATCGTGACCGCCAGAATTCCCCCTGGTGTGTTGTTATCCGAAAAGGAAATTTCCAGGCGGTTTGCGGTGTCGCGCCAGCCGGTGCGCGAAGCTTTCATCAAGCTGGCGGAAGCCGGACTGGTGCAGATTCTGCCGCAGCGTGGCACCTTGGTGGTAAAGATTTCGGTGCGTGAGGTGGCGGAAGGCAGCTTTATCCGGCAGGCGGTGGAGTGTGCGCTGGCCCGGAGACTGGCTGAGCAGATCAGCCCTGCGCAGTTGCTGGCATTGGAGCACAATCTGCACCAGCAGCGTTTGGCCGCGCAAGAAGGGCAGGCCGATGCTTTCTTGATGCTGGATGATCAGTTTCATCAGTTGCTGGCCCGCTTTGCCGGGTGTGAGCTTGCCTGGCAAACCATTGAAAGCATTAAGGCAACCATGGACCGGGTGCGTTTTCTTAGCCTGGAGGCGGTGTCGCCACCGGAAGTTCTGATTCAGCAGCATGCGCAGATTATCACCGCCTTGCAGGCACAGGATGCTGATGCGACCGAAGCGGCAATGACGGTGCATCTGCAGGAGATTGGGCGTTCGGTTACGGCGATTGCCCGACAGAACGGTGATTGGTTTATTGACTGAACGATCAGATTTTTATTTGAAACATTATGCAAAAGCCCCGCCAGGTATATCCAGCGGGGCTTTTGTGTCTAACAGACTGCTAGCAAATTATTTTAGTGCACTACCAGCAATGTAAATGGCGGCAGGTAGGCCATCGCCGTTACCACCAGGCCGACCAGGCAGGCCAGGGCCAGCGAGTGGAAGAACACATAGCGCAGGATCACGCCTTCCTTACCGTAATACTGGGTTGCTGTCGACGCCACCACGATGGACTGGGCGTCGATCATCTTGCCCATCACACCGCCAGCCGAGTTGGCGGCTGTCATCAGTACCGGGGACAGGCCCAACTGGGTGGCAGAAGCCTTTTGCAGACCACCGAACAGCACGTTGGCGGCGGTGTCTGAACCTGTCAGCGCCACACCCAGCCAGCCCAGCAGGGTGCCGAAGAAGGGGTAGAGCACGCCAGTGTGCGAGAAGGCCAGGCCCAGGGTGATGTCCACGCCGGAGTAACGAGTCAGGTATCCCAGTGCCAGCATGGCTACGATGGTGATCAGCGAGTAGCGCAGCGACCAGAAAGTCTGACCGTACACTTTCACCAGTTCACTCGGGCGGTAGCCCATGATCAGGCCGGACAGAATGCCGGCTACCAGAATGCCGGTACCGGTGGTGGACAGCAGGTTCAGCTTGTAGACGGCGGCTTCCAGGTGCGGCTTAGCCACGACTGGCGGCATCTTCTGTACCAGGTTATGCAGGCCGGGCCACTGAATGTCCAGGGTGAAGATGGCGTCCAGCGCCTTTTTCACGCTAGGCGAACCCCAGGCAAATACCAGTACCGACAGGATCAGCCATGGCAGCCAGGCGCGAATCACGTCGCTGGTGGAATAGCCATGCTTGGGTTGCAGTTCGGTCTTGCCGGCTGCCTCGGCAGCAGCACCGGCCATGGTGCCGGCAGTTGAGGTGTAAACCTCTTGCGGGTGCCACACCTTCAGGAACAGTACCAGCGCAGCAATGGAGCAGACCGAGGCGATCACGGCCACCAGCTCAGGCCCCATGGTATTGGAGACGATCAGTTGCGGAATGGCGAAGGACAGGCCGGCTACCAGGGCGGCAGGCCAGATGCGCATGGTGTTTTTCCAGCCGCAGAAGGCAATCAGCAGCCAGAATGGCACGATGACAGCGAAGATGGTCATCTGGCGACCCACCATGGAGGAAATCAGCATCACGTCGATGCCGGTTACCTTGGCCAGTGTGGTGATCGGGGTTCCCAGCGCACCGTAGGCTACCGGTGCGGTATTGGCAATCAGTGACAGGCCGGAGGCCGCCAGCGGCGAGAAGCCCAGGCCGATCAGCATGGCACCGGTTACGGCTACCGGGGTACCAAAGCCGCCAGCACCTTCGAAGAAGGCACCAAAGCAGAAAGCAATCAGCAGCAGTTGCAGGCGGCGGTCTTGCGTGACGCCGGTAATGCTTTCACGCAGGATGGCGAACTGGCCTTTACGTTCTGTCAGCTGGTACAGGAAGATCACGTTCAGAATGATCCAGCCGATCGGCAGCAAGCCGTTGGCCGCACCCATCAGGGTGGCACTGACTGCCATGCTGCCGGGCATACCGAAGATGCCGATGGCAACCACGAGGGAAGTAATCAGGCCCATCAAGGCAGCAATGTGAGCCTTGATATGGAAAATGCCGAGCGCGCCCAGCAGCACGATGACCGGCAGCGCTGCGCACAGCGTAGACAGCCACGGGTTGCCCAGTGGGTCGTAAACGTGGGACCACATGATGGTTCTCTCCAATGATTGTTGGCGTTGATCGGGCTTGGCGGTTGTTGCCGTGCCCCTTATCGAGCGTTCCGCCTGTTTTTGTACTGGTGGCGGATGGCGCAACTGTAGTGATCACGCATCAAGTCGTCATTTAGGGCTTGCCCTTGCGGGTTTACCCTGTATCGGGCCGGAGCAAACGGAGAGAGCAGTTTCAGGCCGGGCTTGTCCTGGTGACAGTGCCTGCATTTTGCGTGGGAATTTGCAGGTAGTCGTTGTGTTGTTCCCGCAGACGGAAAAAGGCAACCCGTTGCTGCAAGGCTTCGGCATGTTGCAGCATCTCCCGGGAAAGTGTGACCAGATTGAGTGACTCTTCGGCATTTTGTACCGAGGAATAGCTTAACTGGTTCAGTGACTGCGATATCTGGTTGATACCGAGATTCTGTTCCTGACTGCTGCTGGTAATGTGTTCCACCAGACGTCGCGTCTGGATGATGGTGTCCTCCAGCATGCACATGGCGCTGCCGGCATGTTCGGCCCTGGCTTTGGTCTGTTGAGATAATTGCTGGATCTCCTGTGCCACATCCTTGCTGCGCTGTGCCAGTTTGCGAACTTCCTGTGCGACCACGGCAAAGCCCTTGCCATGGTCTCCGGCTCTGGCGGCTTCGATGGTGGCATTCAAGGCCAGCAGGTCAGTCTGGTAAACGATGTCGTCGATCTGGTCGATACACTGAATGATATGGTGCAGAGCCTGTACCGTATTTTCTACCAGCAGGCGGCCTTCACGGGTGGCCTCAACCGCTGCAACTGCTTGTTGTTCGGTTTGCTGGGCGCTATGCATGGTGGCATCCAGGGTGGATGAGAACTGCTGCAAGGTGGTGGCAATTTCCTCCAGATGTGCCGCTTGACTGCTGGTTTGGTCCCCAACATGGCTGGCCGCATGTTCTACCTGTCCTGTCAGAGTGCGCATGTCTGTTGCAGTCTGGCGGATTCCCTGCATGACAGCGCTCAGACGGCTGATCATGCTGTCTAGTACGCCACTCATGCTGTCTGGACTGGCTTGTGGCAATTGAGCCTGCCACTGCCCTTCGGCCAGCTTACCGATATGCTGCCGGGTTTGTGCCGGTTCGCTGCCCAGCAGGGCAATCAAACGGCGATAGTTCCAGCGTAACAGCAAGGCGACAACGGCCAGGGTCAGTAACAGTGCCAGTGTCAGCAGCTGCCAGTTACGCATATTGCTGGCGGCGGCCTCGTTTTCCAGTTGTGCCTGATGGCGCTGTGCCAGGATGACGGCTTGATCAATGGCGTGACGGTGTTGACTGTATACCTGTTGCATCTGGGTGAAGATGGCATTCAGCTTGCTGCTTTGCTGTTTTTGCAAGGCGGGTATCAGTTGTTGGTTTAGCAGGGTAAAAAATTCACGGCCATATTCTTGCGCCTGTCTAGTCAGCATCTCGTGCAAGCCAATTGGTAAAGCCTGCTGCTGCCAGTATTGATAGTGCTGATGGAATGCCTGTTCGCTAAGTTGCAATTGGCTGATCAAGTGGGCTTGCTGTGCGGCAGGAGCCATGCGGAGCTGGTGAGCCAGCAGGTTGGCCTCAATGATGTAGGAAGGCGGAGGCAGAATGTCTGCTACCAGATCCTTTGCCTGGATAATGCGCTGGTATTGTGGGCCGCCAATGGTGATCTGCCGTATCAGCAGGCTGGCCGCCATGGCTACGCAGGCCAGCAGGCTGGCCAGGATAATGGTGAGCCAGACAAAACGCTGGCGCACCGAAAACATGCGGTGTTGCTTAAGCATGGATGACATTCCCCGATTTGTGCGCATGGCTTCTGCCTGGCTGGCACGGCGCGCTACGCTATTGTTGTCGGGCAAGGTACGGCAGCAGATGCTTGCCGTACTGGAGGCCCATTAACAGGGATAGCACACGTCAGAGGTGTCTTTTAGATTAATACTGGCCGTTAGTATGGTTATTTTGAATTGGCGTGAAATAGCCAAAACTTTGGCTGAATTTGCACTAAGTAGCAGTTTCAGCATGCACTTGTGCTACCGGCAAGGTTTTAGCCTGCTTGCCCTTGCAGTGGCAGGGCTGTCAGCGTGCCGTCGGCATCCAGGCGCAGATAGCCGCCACTGTTGCCGTACCAGTCGCGGATCACCCAGCGCTCTGCTGTTTGGTCAGCCTGCTGATAGCAGTGGGTGGCCGGGCGGTGGGTGTGACCGTGAATCAGCGTGGGCCAGTGATGGCTATCCAGCAGTTCCAGTACGGCACTATCGGTAACATCGGTAATGGCACTCAGGCCTTGCTGCTGTTTGGCCGCCTCGCTTTGCATGCGGGCCTGCGCTGCAATGGCGTGGCGCTCGGCCAGCGGCCTTGCCAGCATGGCGGCCTGCCAGGCCGGGTTGCGGCTCATGGCGCGGAATTGCTGATAAGCGGTATCTGCGGTACACAAGGCATCGCCATGGCTGAGCAGATAGCGGTGACCGTATGCTTCCAGCAGGTAGGGGTCTTCCAGCAGCTGCGCACCGGTGCGGCGGGTGAAACCTGCTCCCAGCAGGAAGTCGCGGTTGCCGCGCATCACATAGAGCGAGGTATGGCGGGAGAACTGCTGCATGGCCGCCAGCATGGCTTGCAAGAACGCCGAGTCATCATCATCACCCACCCAGTATTCGAACAGGTCCCCCAGGATGAACAGACTGTCAATCCGCCCCTGCCATTGCTGCAAGGTGTCTACAAACAGCTGGCACAGCGCCGGGGTGTCTTCGCTCAGGTGCAGGTCGGAAATGAAGTGATGGCTCATGATGGTTCTATAGCAGCAACAAACGTCAAAAAGATAAAGCAAAGCCAGCCCACCCGAAGGGAGCTGGCTTGCAGGCCGGGCCGCTGTCGGCAGCCCTTGCCGGATCAGATGATCTCGGCTTTTTCCAGAACCACGGCTTCTACCGGTACGTCCTGGTGGCCACCGCTGCGACCGGTGCGTACGGTCTTGATGCGGTCAACCACGTCCTGGCCTTCCACTACCTGGCCGAAGACGGCATAGCCCCAGCCCTGGGTGGATTCTGACTTGAAGTCGAGGAAGTCGTTGTCGGCCACGTTGATGAAGAACTGGGCCGATGCGGAGTGCGGGTCCATGGTACGGGCCATGGCAACGGTGTAGGTCTTGTTGGATACGCCGTTGTTGGCTTCGTTCTTGATCGGATCCCGGGTGTCCTTTTGCTTCATGTCGGCATCGAAGCCACCGCCCTGGATCATGAAACCGTTGATCACGCGATGAAAGATGGTGCCGTCATAGTGGCCGCTCTTCACATATTCTTCGAAGTTGGCGGCAGTGGCCGGGGCCTTGTCGCTGAACAGTTCCAGTACGATGTCGCCGAAGTTGGTGGTCAGTTTGATCATGGGTATTCCTTTATTGGTCTGAAGCGTGGGCTTGATGCTGTGTACTGCCAGCCTGCAGATGGCAGGCTGATGAAGTGGGGGTCAGGGCTTGACCACCACCTTCTGGATCACGATAGGCTCGAAGGGAACGTCATCCATGCCCTTCATGCTGCCGGTGTGGGTTTTGGCAATGCGGTTGACTACATCCATGCCCTTGCTGACCTTGCCGAATACGGCATAGCCAATGCCTTGCGGGCTGGAATTCTTATAGTCAAGAAATTCGTTGTTGGCCACGTTGATGAAAAACTGGGCAGTGGCCGAGTTGGGGTCGGCGGTACGGGCCATGGCAATGGTACCGATGCTGTTCTTCAGGCCGTTGGCGGCTTCATTGGGGATGGGCGCATTGGTTTTCTTCTGTTCCAGCTTGCCGTCAAAACCGCCACCCTGAATCATGAAGCCGTCGATGATGCGGTGAAACACCGTGCCGTTATAAAAACCAGCCTTGGCGTAAGTGACGAAGTTGGCCACGGTTTTGGGGGCTTTGGCCGAATCCAGGGTGATTTCGATCACACCTTTGTTGGTGGTCATTTCCACAACCGGGGCCGCGTGTGCCAGCAGGGGCAGGGCGCACAGGGCGAGACTGGAGAGCAGTTTTTTCATGGGCGTGTCTGATGCTATCGGCAGGAACAAAGCCGGATTCTAGCACAGCAGCCGCAATCACGGATGCGGCTGCTTTTATCGCCTTTTAGCCTCAGGATGAGCCTGCTCAGGCGGCTCAAACGTCGAAACGCAACGACTTGTCCTCGTCCGCATTCAGCATGTGCTTGGGGGCACCCACGATCAGCGGATCAGCCGCATGGGCAACGCGCGGGTCCTTATTGGGGTAGTCCAGGCTGGCCAGAAAGTGACGGATGCAGTTTAGCCGTGCCCGTTTCTTGTCATCGGATTTCACCACCACCCAGGGCGCATCACCGGTATTGGTGTGGAAGAACATGGCCTGCTTGGCAGATGTGTAGTCATCCCATTTGTCCAGCGACTGAATGTCGATGGGGGAGAGCTTCCAGTGCTTGAGCGGGTCATCACGGCGCGAGATGAAGCGGCGCAGCTGTTCTTCGCGGCTGACCGAGAACCAGAACTTGAACAGGTGGATGCCGCTGTTGACCAGCATGCGTTCCAGCTGTGGTGTCTGGCGCATGAATTCCAGATATTCGTCCGGATTGCAAAAGCCCATCACCCGTTCCACGCCGGCGCGGTTATACCAGGAGCGGTCGAAGAACACGATTTCGCCGGAAGACGGCAGATGTTCGATATAGCGCTGGAAATACCACTGGCCACGTTCGCGCTCGGACGGTTTTTCCAGTGCTACCACCCGCGCACCGCGCGGATTGAGGTGTTCCATATAGCGCTTGATGGTACCGCCCTTGCCGGCAGCGTCGCGGCCTTCAAACAGGATGACGATTTTCTGCCCGGTTTCCTTGACCCAGTTTTGCACCTTCAGCAGCTCGATCTGCAGCTCCATCTTGATCTTTTCGTACTCGGCCCGGCGCATGCGGGTGCGATAGGGAAAGCTGGCTGGCAGTTCTGCGGTGCTGCTGTCCTCGCTGGTGCCGCGCGGCGCTTCAGCCACCTGCAGGGCAACCGGCTGCTGGCTGATGGTTTCGATGGCCTTGACCGATTCCTGATGCACGCGCTTGACATTGCTCTGGCGACTGCTGGGGCTGCGGGCAGGCTTGCGGCTGGTGGTCGGGCTGGCCGTGGTTTTGCTCTCGGTGGCAGTTTCTGTATCGGTAAGCGCAGTGATGGCGGGATCGATATTCTTGTCTTGCGTCATGTTTTCCCCTCATGCTGAAGTGGTCTTGAAACCATGCTACGCCTGTTGAATAGGGGTGTCGATATGCCTCTGCCATGGCTGCACAGGCCGCAGAAGAGTGCCTGAATGGCACGTGTCACTTGCACTGCGCGAGGCCGGCGTCGATGATGGCAATACAAACGCGCAAGCACGGCACTCTTTGCTGCAGCTTGCCATCACTGAAAGTCGCACCATGTTAAGTACGGGTTTTCGCCCTCGTCTTGTTGATACCCTGAAAAGCTATAACCGCCAGTTGCTGCGCGATGACATCATGGCGGGCATTACTGTCGGCATTGTCGCCTTGCCCTTGGCCATGGCCTTTGCCATGGCTAGCGGCGTCACACCGCAGGCGGGCATTTTCACTGCCGTGATTGCCGGTTTTCTTGCTGCAGTGCTGGGGGGAAGCCGCTTGTCGGTTACCGGGCCTACCGGGGCCTTCATCGTCATCATCTACGGCATTGTGGCCAAGTATGGCGTGGCCAACCTGCTGATCTGCACCTTCATGTCCGGCGTGATGCTGGTGTTGATGGGCATTTTCCGGCTGGGGCAGGTGATCCGCTTTTTTCCGTTACCGCTGATTACTGGTTTTACCAATGGCATTGCGGTGCTGATTTTCCTCACCCAGCTGAAAGACTTTTTTGGCCTGCCGGTGGAAAAGATGCCGGCGGGCTTCTTTGCGGTGATGCAGGTATTGCGTGAGCAACTGGGCAATTTCCACTGGCCGACCTTGCTGCTGTCCGGGGCCAGCTTGTTGCTTATCCTGCTATGGCCGAAGAGACTCAACCGCCTGTTGCCCGCGCCTTTTGTCGCGCTGATTCTGGCGACGCTGGCTACGGCCTTGTTCAGCCTGCCGGTGGCCACGCTGGGCAGCAAGTTCGGTGGCATTCCGCAAGGCTTGCCCAGCTTTGGCGGGCTGGATCTGGACCCGACCCATCTGTCCGACCTGCTGGCACCGGCTTTTACCATTGCCCTGCTGGGGGCCATCGAGTCACTGCTGTGTGCGGTGGTGGCCGACAGCATGACGTCTGACAAGCACGACTCCAATCAGGAGCTGATCGGTCAGGGCATTGCCAATATGGTGGCCCCGTTTTTTGGCGGCATTCCGGCGACCGGAGCGGTGGCACGCACTGCCACCAATATCAGCAATGGTGGCAAAAGCCCGGTGGCTGCCATGGTGCATGCCTTGTTGCTGTTGTTGATTTTGCTGGTAGCTGCGCCCCTGGCGGCCAGCATTCCCCTGGCGGTGCTGGCGGCCATCCTGATTTCGGTGGCGCTGAAAATGGGGGATTGGGATATCCGCAAGGCCTTCCAGTTTCCCAAGCGCGATACCGCAGTGTTGATTGTCACCTTTGTGCTGACCGTGGTGTTTGACCTGACGGTGGCGGTGCAGATTGGTCTGTTGATGGCGGCTGTGTTCTTTATCCGCAGCATGGCCAGCCACACCTCGGTCAACCGTTTGTTGCCCGAATATGCGCAGTTGTTCGAGCGCCACACCATAGCCGGCAAGCATGTGCCGGATGGTTGTGCGGCTTTCCGGGTGGAGGGTGCACTGTTTTTCGGCGCGGCGGACAGTGTGGAAATCATTCACCAGCAGGCCGAGCAGGCGCGCGTCATCATTTTGCAGTTGCACCGGCTGGTGATGCTGGATACCACTGGTCTGCTGGCGCTGGACAGTCTGAACGACAAGCTGCGGGTGCAGGGCAAGACGCTGATTTTGTGTGGTGCGACCGATGAGGTGCTGGACATGCTCAAGGGCTCGCGGCTGGTGGATGATCTGGGCGCGGACAACCTGCAGCCGGACTTGGCCGCTGCCTTGCAGCGTGCCGAACAGTTGCTGACCAGCGGTGTGGTGTGGGGCTAGCCGCAGGCTTAGAGCTGACCCTCTTCGCGCAGCACCTGTTGCAAGGTCTCGAAGCAGTGCGGATCGATGGCGACATGCAGGTTCTGCTGCATGATCTCTAGTGTTTTGGCCACCGGTGTGGCCGGGTGGTAAGGGCGCTCGGCATTGATGGCATCAAAAATGTCGGCGGTGGTGATGATGCGGGTTTCCAGTGTGATGGCGTCGCCTGCCAGACCGCGTGGATAACCCTTGCCATCCAGTCGTTCATGGTGGGCGGCGGAAACATCGGCCAGTTCGGCAAACACCTGCATGCGGCCAAGGATGGCGTGGGTGTAGCTGGCGTGTTTTTGCACGGCGGCCCATTCCTCGGCATCCAGCTTGCCGGGTTTGTCCAGAATGCGGTTGCTCACCCCCAGCTTGCCCACGTCGTGTAGCAGGGCACCGCGTTTGAGCCAGCGCCGGCGTGCATCATCCAGGCCCAGGGTGGCGGCGATACGGTCGGCATAATGGCCTACCCGCTGGCTGTGACCGGCGGTGAAGGGGCTTTTGGAGTCGACCACCTGGCCGAAGCCTTCGGCAATTTCATCCAGATAATCTTCATCCACCTCCACCTGATGCTGGGCCGGTTCCAGTGCCAGTACCGCCTGATCGACTGCAGCAGATTCCAGCACCTGCCAGAAGGTTTCGTCCTGGGCCACACTGGCAAAGCAGGCCACCAGCGTGGGATCAAACCAGTGGCCGGCGCGCTGCTGTGCCTCGGCCACGGCACCGTCGCGGCCGCTGGTGATATGGAATACATCGATGACCTGCGCCAGCAGGGCAATGCGGGCATTGAGCGGAATGGCCTCACCCTGCAAACCCAGCGGCCGGCCAGAGCCGTCCCAGTGCTCGTCCAGTGACTGGATTCCCCGTGCCACGTTTTCATTGAAGCGCAGCTGACGCGCGATGTCGGCACCGCGGTAGCAGCGGGTCTGGATCAGTTCGTCGGCAATTTCCTTGCCATTGCGCAGAATATGGGTGATGGAGGCCAGCCGTTCCGACCAGCCGGCGTGGCGGCCGGTATGGTTGAGCACAAAACCCAGCTTGTCCGGCAGGCTGCTACCCAGCTGCTTGAAGTCCTGCTTGAACTGGCGGTCGTCTACCAGGTACAGCGCGCTGATGCGGGCGGCATTGCTGCTGCAGCCCAGATCCTTCAGCAAAATGGCGTAGTACAGTTCCCACAGTGACTGGCTGTCCAGCCCGATGGCACGGCCAATGTGCATGCCTATCCAGCAGCTGCGTACGCAATGGCCTTCTGGCTGGCCTTCGGTGATATCCAGTGCGTAGCTGAGCGAGCCCAGCAGTTCCGCCAGCTTGAGTGAAGCCCTCATGCGCCTGTCCTGTATTGAATGCGTTTGGCTGCTACTTTAGCCTTTGCGCACGGGCTCTGCCCAATAAAAAACGGCATCGTCAGATCACGATGCCGTTGTTGCAAGCAAGGGTGCCCCGTTGTCAGCGCTTGTTCTTGCTGCGGGGATTGCCTGTGCCAGTACCCGCCGGCTTGCTGCCGGGTTTGGCACCCGGACGGCCAGTGGCTTGTGGACGGCCACCCATCGGCTTGCCGTGTGTTGCCGCCGGCTTGCTGCCCGGGCGTCCTGCTGCCGGTTTGCCGGTTTGCGGGCGTGCTCCCGGCGCACCCATGCGATGGCGGATGGCTGCCGCCTTGTCACCCGGCGGCGTGGGTGGAATCAGGCAGTGCTTGCTGTGGCCGATCAGGTCGCGGCGGCCCATGTCTATCAGCGCATCGTGAATGATCTGCCAGTTGTCCGGGTGGTGATAGCGCAAGAAGGCCTTGTGCAGCTTGCGGCGATAGCCGTCGCGTACCACGTCCACCTTTTCCGAACTGCGGCTCAGCTTTTTCAGCGGATTACGGCGGGTATGCCACATGGTGGTGGCCATGGCCATCGGGGTCGGGGTGAAGGTCTGCACCTGATCCAGACGGAAGTTGTTCTTCTTCAGCCACAGCGCCAGATTCATCATGTCCTCATCGCTGGTGCCGGGGTGGGCGGCGATGAAGTAGGGAATCAGGTACTGCTCCTTGCCAGCCTGGCGGCTGAAGCGTTCGAACAGTTCCTTGAACTTGTCGTAAGCGCCCATGCCCGGCTTCATCATCTTGGACAGCGGGCCGTCTTCGGTGTGTTCCGGGGCAATTTTCAGATAGCCGCCCACATGGTGCTGCACCAGTTCCTTGATGTATTCGGGCGAACGCACCGCCAGGTCGTAACGCAGGCCGGACTGGATGTTGATCTTCTTCACGCCCGGCAAGGCACGCGCCTTGCGGTACAGCTGGATCAGATGGCTGTGGTCGGTACCCAGGTTCTCGCAGATGTCCGGGAATACACAGGACAACTTGCGACAGGAGCGCTCGATGTTCGGGTCCTTGCACGACAGGCGGTACATATTAGCCGTTGGGCCGCCCAGGTCGGAGATGTGGCCGGTAAAGCCCGGCGTCTTGTCGCGGATTTCCTCGATCTCGTGCAGGATGGATTCTTCCGAACGGCTCTGGATGATGCGGCCCTCGTGCTCGGTGATGGAGCAGAAAGTACAGCCGCCAAAACAGCCGCGCATGATGTTGACCGAGTACTTGATCATCTCCCACGCCGGAATATGTGCATTGCCATAGGACGGGTGCGGATTGCGGGCGTAGGGCAGGCCGTAGACGAAGTCCATTTCCTCGGTGGTCAGCGGAATGGGCGGCGGGTTCAGCCATACATCGCGGCTGCCGTGCAACTGCACCAGGGCACGGGCATTGCCGGGGTTGGATTCCAGATGCAGGGTGCGGCTGGCGTGTGCATACAGCACCGGGTCGTGGGCCACGGCCTCGTAGGCCGGAATGCGGATGACGGTTTTGGCCCGTTCGGCACGGCGTTTGGCCAGACGCTCTTCACGCGATTCGATGCGGATCACCTGCGGCGCAGTCGGGTCGCTGCCCTTGGTGGCTTCAGCGGCCTGCTCCGGGATTTCCTGATACGGGTTCAGGTGTACGTCAACCTTGCCCGGCGTATCCACCACGCTGGAATCCATTTCCTGCCATTCTGCATCCGGCAGCCAACCTTGCTGTACCACAAAGGCGGTGCCGCGGATATCACGCATTTCCGAGAGCTTTTCGCCCTTGGCGGCGCGATGGGCAATTTCCACCAAGGCGCGTTCGGCATTGCCATACAGCAGGATGTCGGCCTTGGAGGTGATCAGCACCGACTGACGGACCTTGTCGCTCCAGTAGTCGAAGTGGGCGATGCGGCGCAGGCTGGCTTCGATGGAACCAATCATCACCCCCACGCCGGGATAGGCTTCGCGGCAGCGCTGGGCATACACGGTGACGGCACGGTCCGGGCGCTTGTTCGGTTCGGCATTGGGGGTGTAGGCATCATCCGAGCGCGGACGACGGTCAGCCGTGTAGCGGTTGATCATCGAATCCATATTGCCGGCGGTGACGCCAAAAAACAGGTTGGGCTTGCCCAGTGCCCGGAACGGTTCGGCCGACTGCCAGTCCGGCTGCGCAATGATGCCGACGCGGAAGCCCTGGGCTTCCAGCAAACGGCCCACCAGCGCCATGCCGAAGCTGGGATGGTCGATATAGCAGTCGCCGGAAATCAGGATGATGTCACAGGAATCCCAGCCCAGCTGGTCCATTTCGGCGCGGCTCATCGGCAGGAAAGGGGCAGTGCCAAAGCGGCTGGCCCAGTACTTGCGGTAAGAGGTAATCGGTTTGGCGGCGGCTGGCTGTGTCGTCATGCTGAATGAAAGCGGCTGGTGGCGCAGGTGGATAAGCAACCGGTCATTATGCCGTACTTTTGGATTTTTATCAGCATAAATTGTTGTTTTTAATGGCGAATTGCCATGTTGTCAATAGGGGTGGGAGACAATATTTTCCGTTGAAATCAGTTGTTTGCCGGCTTTGCCATGTTGTAACGGCTGCCGGAGTGTGACCGCAGCCACGGTTTGGCGTACCCTTGCTGCTGGTCTCCGTTTGTCATGACGATGTGTTGTTTTGCTTCACATCACCGACACACTGCACAGGAAACGTTGCACATGAGCAGTCAGATTGTCCGTTTGGACGCAAAACCCTATCAATCCCAGGTAGCCGCACTGGAAAGCGGCAAGGTGCTGTATTTGCCGCAGCTGGAGTTTGCCATCCAGCCGACCGAACTGGCCTTGCTGAACCCGGCCATTGCCGACCTGAAACGCAAGAACATCAGCCTGGAGCCGCAAGCCGGTGGCAAGCTGCATGGCGTGGCCGACCCCGCCAACGAAGCCGCAGTGCGTGCCTTGATTGCCCGTTATCGCGACAGCGCCTTTGCTCTGGTCGAGCAGTTGCTGCCGGAATACCGTGGCAAACTGCGCGCCGCGCCCACCAGCCTCCGCCTGATGCGGGTGGAAAATCGCCAGACTTCCTGGCGCAAGGACGACAGCCGTCTGCATGTGGATGCCTTCCCATCCCGCCCCACTTATGGCGAGCGCATCCTGCGTGTGTTCTACAATGCCAATCCCAATGGTGAACCGCGCGTATGGCGGGTGGGCGAGCCGTTTGCCGACATGGCACGGCGCATGTTGCCGCGCATTCCGCGCCAGTGGCCGGGATCGGCGGCGCTGATGGCGGCGCTGAAAATCACCAAGCGCAAGCGCAGCGCCTACGACCACCTGATGCTGCATCTGCATGATGCGATGAAGGCGGACATGGACTACCAGCGCACCTGCCCGCAGGAAACCATGCCGTTTCCGCCCGGCTGCGGCTGGGTGTGTTTCTCCGACCATGCTTCGCATGCGGTGATGTCCGGCCAGTTCATGCTGGAACAGACATTCTGGCTGGCCGCGCAGGACATGGCCGACCCGGCACGCTCACCGCTGGCCGAATTGCAGGCAATCACCGGACGCACCCTGCTGTAAACCGCGGCAGGCGGACGGCAGCGCCAAGCGCCGGTCTGCCTGCTTTTCCCCGGCAAAACCGGCTATGCCGGGACTGCCTCTCCCCAGCAAGGGCAAATCGGTTACAATCACCGATTGCTTTCAATCAGTCTGCAGCCAGAATCATGAGCACGGAAAACAACGCGCCAGTAGTCAGCAACTTCATTCGCAACATCATTGACGAGGACCTGGCTTCGGGCAA
Organism: Aquitalea denitrificans; assembly: GCF_009856625.1. GTDB lineage: Bacteria > Pseudomonadota > Gammaproteobacteria > Burkholderiales > Chromobacteriaceae > Aquitalea > Aquitalea denitrificans. Next base: position 3,163,061 of record NZ_CP047241.1, on the reverse strand, counting down.
GCACAGCGCCATCGTCACCCGCTTCCCGCCGGAGCCCAATGGCTATCTGCACGTGGGCCATGCCAAATCCATCTGTCTGAACTTCGGTCTGGCCGAAGACTATCAGGGCAAGTGCAATCTGCGCATGGACGACACCAATCCGGAAAAAGAGTCGGACGAATTCGTGCAGTCCATCAAGGACAGCGTGGAATGGCTAGGTTTCCAGTGGGATGGCAATGTCCGTTTCGCCTCGGATTACTTCGATGCGCTGTACGACTATGCCGTAGAACTGATCAAGTCGGGCAAGGCCTTTGTCTGCGACCTGAACGCCGAGGAAATGCGCGCCTATCGCGGCAGCCTGACCGAGCCTGGCAAGAACAGCCCCTTCCGCGACCGTAGCGTGGAAGAGAACCTCGACCTGTTCACCCGCATGCGTAACGGCGAATTCCCGGACGGCAGCAAGACCCTGCGCCTGAAAATCGACATGGCTTCCGGCAACGTGAACCTGCGCGACCCGGTGATCTACCGCATCCGACGCGCACATCACCACCGTACCGGCGACAAGTGGTGCATCTACCCGATGTACGACTACACCCACTGCATCTCCGATGCGCTGGAAGGCATCACCCACAGCCTGTGCACGCTGGAGTTCGAAGACCATCGCCCGCTGTACGACTGGGTGCTGGACAACATCACCATTCCTTGCCACCCGCGCCAGTACGAATTCTCCCGTCTGGAACTGCTGTACGCGCTCACCTCCAAGCGCAAGCTGCAGGCGCTGGTGACCGACGGCCTGGTGGATGGCTGGAATGACCCGCGCATGCCCACCATCGAAGGCATGCGTCGTCGCGGTTTCAGCCCGGCCGGCATTCGCCTGTTTGCTCAGCGCATTGGCGTATCCAAGGGTGAAAACATCATCGACATGAGCGTGCTGGAAGGCGCCGTACGCGAGATGCTGGAAAACGAATCGCCGCGTGTGATGGCCGTGCTGGACCCGATCAAGGTGACCCTCACCAACTTTGACGCCGCCGTCACCGCCAGCCGCAGCGCACCTTTCCATCCGCATCACCCGGAATTTGGCGAGCGCGATGTGCCGATCGCCCGTGAAATCTGGATTGAACGTGATGACTTTGCCGAAGTGCCGCCGCCCAAGTGGCAGCGCCTGACCGCCGGTGGCGAAGTGCGCCTGCGCTACAGCTATGTCATCAAGTGTGATGAAGTGATCAAGGATGCCGACGGCAAGGTGGTGGAACTCAAGTGCTCCATCGACCACGACACTCTGGGCAAGAACCCGGAAGGCCGCAAGGTCAAGGGCGTGATTCACTGGGTATCGGCCGAACATGCCATTGAAGCCGATGTCCGACTGTACGACCGCCTGTTCACCGAGCCGCGTCCGGATGCGGTGCGTGGTGAAGATGGCGAATATGTCGACTTCCGCCAGTTCCTCAACCCGGAATCGCTGAAAACCGTCACCGCCTATGTGGAAGACGCCGTGCTGAAGGCAGCCCCGGAATCGCGCTTCCAGTTTGAGCGCCTGGGCTACTTTGTCACCGACCGTTACGACCATCAGCAAGGTGTACGTGCGGTGTTCAACCGGACCGTTGGCCTGCGCGACAACTGGAGCAAGTAAATTTTGCCCAAACAAGCAAGTCAGTACTGACTTGCTTGGCGCGGTAGAACGCTGAAGCGGGCCTTATGGCCCGCTTTTTTCATGTCTGTTGATCTGGCTACACCGTTAGGCGGGCACTGACAAGCTTCGCCAGCGCAGCATTTGATGCGCGTCGACTTTGGCGTGATGTAATTTGCCTGCTACACCTGTCCTGCCTAGCATCAAAACCATTCAGTCTTGCTTTGCGGAGAAGTGTGATGAATCAGCCTCGCCTGCTGTATCTGCAATCCGGTGGTCCCACCGCCGTTCTCAATGCCTCGGCCCAGGGCGTGATTGAAACCGCCCGCAAGCTGGGCATTTCGGTGTATGCCGCCCGCGATGGCCTGGCCGGCCTGCTGGAGGACCGACTGGTGAATACCGATGGCGTGTCCGACCACGACATCGCCCGGCTGGGTTTTCTGCCCGGCGGGCATTTTGGGGTCAGCCGCCGCATGATAGGCAGTTTCGACGAATGTCCTGAAGACTGGCTGCGCATGAAAGCGGTGCTGGCGCGTCACGGCATTCATTATCTGCTGATCAATGGCGGCAACGGCTCGCTGGGCTGTGCCGCCCGGCTGGCGGATTTCCAGCGCCACACCGGCCACGCCCTGCATGTGATCGGCATTCCCAAGACCATAGACAACGATCTGGTCGGGACTGACAACAGCCCGGGCTATGGCTCGGCGGCCAAGTTCCTGGCCAGCACCATGCTGGAAGTGGGCATGGACATGATCAGCATGGGCCGCGGCCGGGTATTCATCATGGAGGCCATGGGCCGCCATACCGGCTGGCTGGCAGCAGCACCGGCAGCGGCGCGCATTCACGGCGGGCAGGCACCGCATATCGTGTTGCTGCCGGAAGTGCCGTTTGATCAGGATAAATTTTTGGCCGCGGTGGATGCCAGTCTGGCGGAGCATGGCCAGTGCGCCATCTCGGTGGCAGAAGGCCTGGTGGATGCTGCCGGACGCTTTGTCACCGAGGCCAATGCTTCGGCCATTTATGGCCATGAGCAACTGGGCGGGGTGGGGAGCTGGCTGGCGGCGCTGCTCAAGCGAGAGCGCGGCCTGTCCGCCCATGTGGCGCAGGTGGATTATCTGCAACGCGCGGCCGGGCATCTGGTGTCGGCCACCGATGCCGCGCAGGCTTACCAGATGGGGCAGCAGGGCGTGGAGTGGCTGCAGGCCGGCCGCAGCGGCGTGATGGCGGGTATCCGCCGCCTGTCCGATCACCCATACCGCTGGGAAGTGGCCGACTTTCCGCTGGCCGAAGTGGGAGACATGGAAAAGGCCTTTCCGCCGCATTTCATTGCCGCCGATGGCTATGGCGTGACCCAGGCTTTTCTGGATTACTTGCTGCCGCTGATGGAGGGCGAGCGCATGCCGCCTTTCCGTCAGGGCTTGCCGGATTACCGCCGGATTGAATGGCCGCCGGTGTGACCCCATTTGCTAGCGGCAGATGTCACCAGATGTCACTCGGGACCGGGCACTGGCCCGGTTTTTCATTTTCCGCGCAGCAGGACGGGCAGTGTGCAGGCGCTTCGCGGGGGCTTGACGACTCTGCTACAATTTCCCCTTTTACCCAAGCACAGGTTATCGAGATCATGCTGAACGTGTACAACACCCTGACTCGCCAGAAAGAAGAGTTCCATCCCATCGAACCGGGCAAGGTGCGTATGTATGTGTGTGGCATGACGGTGTACGACCTCTGTCATATCGGCCATGCTCGCATGCTGGCGGCCTTTGACGTGATCTACCGCTGGCTCAAGGCCTCCGGCTACGATGTCAACTACGTGCGCAACATCACCGACATCGAGGACAAGATCATCAAGCGTGCGCTGGAGCGTAGCATTACCCCGGACCAGTTGGTGGCGGAAACCATCGCCGACATGCACCAGGATGCCGCTGCGCTGAATCTGCTGCCGCCGACCCACGAACCGCGCGCCACCCATCATGTGGGCGGCATGATTGCGCTGATCGAACAACTGATTGCCAATGGCAAGGCCTATCCGGCCCCCAATGGTGATGTGTATTACGCCGTGCGCGAGTTTGAAGGCTACGGCAAGCTGTCCGGCCGTACGCTGGACAAGCTGCGCGCCGGTGAGCGGGTGGAAATCGACCCCAACAAGCGCGACCCGCTGGACTTTGTGCTGTGGAAAGCTGCCAAGCCGGGCGAGCCGTCCTGGGACAGCCCGTGGGGTGCTGGCCGTCCGGGCTGGCATATCGAATGCTCGGTGATGAGCTGCCACCATCTGGGCGAGCACTTCGACATCCACGGCGGTGGTGAAGACCTGCAATTCCCGCACCATGAAAACGAAATCGCCCAGTCCGAAGGCGCGCATGGCCATCAGTATGTCAATTACTGGCTGCACAACGGCTTCATCAATGTCGATGGCGAAAAGATGTCCAAATCGCTGGGCAATTTCTTCACCATCCGCGATGTGCTGCAGCATTTCGACGGCGAAGTGGTGCGCTTCTTCATTGTGCGCAGCCACTACCGCAGCCCGGTCAACTACACCGACAGCATCCTCAACGATGCCAAGCAGGGCCTGACCCGTCTCTATACTGCGCTGCGCGGTCTGGCGCTGCCGGAAAGCACGGGCATTGACTGGAGCAACCCGTACGCTGCGCGCTTCAAGGCGGCGATGGACGACGACTTCAGCTCCTCCGAAGCCGTGGCAGTGCTGTTTGAGCTGGCTGGTGAAGTCAACAAGAGCCGCGATGTACAACTGGCTCGCCTGATGAAGGATCTGGGCGGTGTGCTGGGCCTGTTGCAACGTGAGCCGGAGGAATTCCTCAAGGCCGGTGCCGGTGAAGGCGAATTGACTGCCGAGCAGATCGAAGCCCTGATCCAGGCGCGTCGTGATGCGCGTGCCAACAAGAACTGGGCCGAGTCCGACCGTATCCGTGACGAGCTGATCGCCAAGGGTGTGGTGCTGGAAGACAATGCCCAGGGCACCAGCTGGCGTCGTGCCTGAGCCTGCATTGCTGGCCGGGTGAACCCAAGGCGGCAGTCTGATAAGGGCTGCTAACAAAACCTCGTAGAGAACCCGGGCCAAGGCGCGCCGCCGCAGACAGTACATGGCGTACGGCAAGGCGGCGCAACGCTGGAGCGGGGGTTTTGTTAGCGGCTCCAAAGGCTGTCGCCGTTTTCGTTTCGGGCGACTTGTCAAGTGCTGATAAAGCGCGGATAATGCTCCGCTTCACCAAGTAGTACAGGCAAAACCCCTGTACCCGTAACCAAGGAAGCTCATCATGCGCGCTGATATTCACCCGAACTACAAAGAAGTTGCGGTTACCTGCTCCTGCGGTAACACCTTCACCACCCAGTCCACCATGGGCAAGGACGCCTTCCACATTGAAGTGTGCTCCAGCTGCCACCCGTTCTACACTGGCAAGCAGAAGATTGTTGATACCGCCGGCCGTATCGACAAGTTCAACCAGAAGTTCGGTGGCTTCTTCAAGCGCTAAGCTTGTAAGCTTTGGAAAAAAGGCAGCCTTGGCTGCCTTTTTTCATTTCCGCTGCGTGTGCTTGCACATTAAAATAACGCTTTCTCCAGACTGGCGCGCGCCTCGATGCTGACGTACTCCCCGCAAAACGCCACCGTTCCCGTTCCCACCGAAAAACCCTGGGTGCTGCTATTGCTGTGTTTTGTCTGGCTGTGGCCAGGCATCATCGGCCATGATCCGTGGAAGCCGGACGAACCCTATGTGATGGCGGTAGTGGAAGGCATGCTGCGTAGCGGCAACTGGCTGCTGCCTACCATCCAAGGTGTGCCTTACCTGGAGTCGCCACCGCTGTATTACTGGGTGGCCGCCGGGCTGGCCCGGCTGTTTTCTCCGTGGCTGCTGCCGGCGCACGATGCAGCCAGGCTGGCTACACCGCTGTTCATGGCACTTGGGCTCACCCTGGCCGGCATGACCGGGCGCGATCTGATTGGCCGTCGGCATGGCCGTAGCGTGGTGATGATATTGATTGGCTGTCTGGGCCTGATTGTCACCGGCCACCAGATGACGCCGATGGTGGCTAGTTTTACCGGCTTTGCCGCTGCCTTTTATGCCTTGTCGCTCACCCTGCGCTCGCCGGGACTGGCCGGGGCCATCCTGGGTGCAGGCAGTGCCGCACTGTTCCTGAGTGCCAGCCTGCTGGAAGTGATGCTGGTGTGGGCGGTGGTACTCTTCCTGCCGGCTTTCACTGCCTGGCGTAACAAGCGCTATGCCATCACCGTGTTCATGGCTTTGCTGGTGGCCTTGCCGGTGGCACTGATCTGGCCGCTGGAGTTGTCCCGCAGCTATCCGGTGCTGTTCCGTCTGTGGTGGGAACATCATGCCCTCGGGCCGTTGGATGGCTTTGGCAAGGTCAGCCTGTTCCACGGTTTTGGCTACTACACCTTCAATACCATCTGGTTTGCCTGGCCGGCCTGGCCGCTGGCGGCCTGGACGCTGTACCGCAACCGCAAGTACGAGCTGCCCATGCTGCAGCTGCCACTGATGTTCTTTGCCGTGGTGCTGATCATGCTGACGCTCTCCGAGCGCAAGAGCATGGATTACGCCATGCCGCTGCTGCTGCCGCTGGCACTGCTGGCTGCGGTGGAGCTGGATAATCTGCGCCGTGGCGCGGCTGCCTTTCTCAACTGGTTCGGCCTGATGGCTTTTGGCGTATTCGGCTTGCTGATCTGGGCGGGCTGGGCGGCGATGAACTATGGCTGGCCGGAGCGACTGGCCGGGCGCGCACAGTATTTCAGCCCCTACTATGTGCCGCATGTTTCCGTGCTGGCAGCGGTGTTTGCCGTGCTGGCCACCATGACCTGGGTCTGGGCGGTTACCCGCAGCCATCTGCGTGGCCGGCAAGCCATTACCAACTGGGCTGCCGGGCTTACCTTGTGCTGGGGGCTGGCACTGTCCCTGTGGCTGCCGTGGCTGGATGCGGCCAAGAGTTACCGCCCGGTGGTGGAAAGCATGCGCCGCGCCTTGCCCGCCGTACTGGCCGACAACACGCAGTGCATTGCCACCGACCGGCAAAACATGATGGCGCGTATCAGCTGGCACTACTATGCCGGGATCGATCTGGTGGCGTATCCAGCCGGAGAGAGCAGCCCTTGCGACTACCTGTTGCTGATGCGTTCGCGCAGTGAGGGCCTGGCCGAACCGGGTTGGGCCTTGTTGTGGCAGGGGGCAAGACCGCGGGAGAAATATGAGCTGTTCGGCCTGTTCCGGCGTTCAGCCCACTAGGCCTGTAGCTGGCTGGCATGGCGTAATCAAACAGCAGGCCGGAGATCATCCGGCCTTTTTCATTTGCAGGGCATGCTGGAGCTTGGGGTCAGGACTGCAATGCCGCCATGACCTCAGGCAGGTTCTCGGCCAGAGCAAACAGCTCGCGCTCCTCGAAGCGGACATGGGCAGTCATGGCATCGGCAAAGGCCTGCAGGATGGCCGGGCTGGCCAGCGCGGCATGCTGCATCAGTTGATGCAGGTGGGCATGCTCATCCAGCGTGCGTTGTACCAGCCCGGTGTTGCCGGCCTGGGCCAGTGCCGGCAGCAGCGCGCGTTCTTCCTCGGCAAAGTGGGCTTGCAGGGTTTGCTGATAGTGCAGTCTGATGCTATCGGCTACATGTTGCCATTGCGCCTGGTCATCGCTACGCGCTGCCTTGCCCGCCTGCATGGCCAGCGACAGGGCGTGGTGGTGATCGCGGGATAGGGGGGTAAGGGCTGCGCTGCGTTTCATGCTGTAACCTGTTGCTGATATTGACGATAGTTTACAACCATTGCTGCAAGCTGCCTTGATGGCTCTCAATTCTGCCGGGCTTGCCGTGGGCTGTACATTATATTGTCCGGTATTTGCGACAAGGGCTTCCCACCGGGAAGCCCTTGTTCTGCTCAATCCTGCGGCATTGGGTCAGCTTTGCAGCTGCGGCAGATCGGCAAACAGCCTGAGCGCTTCCGGATTGGCCAGTGCACTGAGATTGTTTACTGGCTCACCGTGAATCACGTTTTTGACCGCCAGCTCGACAATCTTGCCGCTGATGGTGCGCGGGATATCCGCCACGGCAATGATGCGGGCCGGAACATGGCGCGGGCTGGCACCACGTTTGATCTGCTCGCGCAGGCGGGCCGCGAGCGCTTCATCCAGCTGGCAACCTTCACGCAGTCGTACAAACAGCACCACGCGTTCGTCGTCCTGCCAGCGCTGGCCTACGGCCAGGCTTTCCAGAATTTCGGCAAAGCTTTCTACCTGGCGGTAGATTTCTGCCGTACCAATGCGCACCCCACCCGGATTGAGTACGGCATCGGAGCGGCCATAAATCACCAGCCCGCCGTGTGCGGTGATTTCGGCATAGTCACCATGGCACCAGATATTGTCGAAGCGGCCAAAATAGGCCTGGCGATATTTGCTGCCCTGCGGGTCCTGCCAGAAGCCCACCGGCATCGACGGGAAGGGGCGGGTGCAGACCAGTTCGCCTTTTTCCTGTCGTACCGGCCGGCCATGGCTGTTATAGATGTCCACTGCCATGCCCAGGCCACGGCATTGCAGCTCACCGCGGTATACCGGCAAGGTGGCGCATCCTAGGGCAAAGCAGGAGACGATGTCGGTGCCGCCGGAGATAGAAGCCAGATTGATGTCCTGCTTGATGTTGGCGTACACCCAGTCATAACTTTCTGCCATCAGCGGCGAGCCGGTGGAGAATACGGCGCGTAGCGCATCCAGCCGGTACTCCCGCGCCGGTATCAGATCAATCTTGCGCAGCCCGTCGATGTATTTGGCCGAGGTACCGAAATGGCTGAACTGCCATTGCTGGGCGTAATCCCACAGCACGCGACCGTGGGCGGCAAACGGGGAGCCGTCATACAACATCAGCGCGGCACCGCTGGCCAGACCTGAAACCAGCCAGTTCCACATCATCCAGCCGCAGGTGGTGAAGTAGAACAGGTGATCGCCCTGATGCACATCGCCATGCAGCTGATGTTCTTTCAGGTGCTGCAGCAAGGTACCGCCGGTGCTGTGCACGATGCACTTGGGTTTGCCGGTGGTGCCGCTGGAATACAGGATGAACAGCGGATGGTTGAAGCCTACCCGGACAAATTGCAGCGGCTGCGCGGTAAACGGGGCGATAAAATCCGCCAGTGTAATGGTACGCGGCAGGCTTTCGGCAAATACCGAGGTTTCGCCCAGGTAGGGAATGGCGATGAATTGCTGCACCGAGGGCAGGCCATCGGCCAGTGCCAGCATCTTGTCGCGGATGTCGATCTCTTTGCCGCCATACCAGTAGCCATCTGGGCAGAACAGCAGCTTGGGTTCGGTCTGGCCGAAGCGGTCGATGGCACCGTCTATGCCAAAGTCCGGCGAGCAACTGGTCCAGATGGCACCCAGACTGGTGGCGGCCAACATGGCGGCCACGGTTTCCGGCATATTGGGCAGGAAGCCGGCCACGCGGTCGCCTGCCACAATGCCAGCTGCCCGCATGGCTTGCTGCAGGCGGGATACCAGTTGGCGCAGTGCCTGCCAGCTGAGCTCGCGCTTGACCTTGTCTTCACCCCAGAATACCAGCGCCCTGCCTTCGCCATCCCGGCGTAGCAGGTTTTCAGCGTAGTTGAGGCGGGCCTGGGGGAAAAAGCGTGCTGCCAGCATATCGTCGCCGTGCTCCAGCACGGTATCGCCCTTGTCGCCGATTACGCCGCAATAATCCCAGACCAGTCCCCAGAAGCGGGCCGGGTCGTTCACACTTGCTTGCCACAGGCTGTGGTAGTCAGGCAGCGGGCGGTCATATGCGGCCTCCGCCAGTTTGCCAAAGGCATGCAGGTGGGAGCCTGCCACGCGCCGGGGGGATGGTTGCCAGATCGGGGGGGTGAGCTGCTCCATGATTCTCCTCTTTAATCTTGTTCCGCGCGGCATTGCCTGGCGTGGGACGGGCGGCTTCAGCGTGCTGCGGCCAGCGCCTGCGCCACCTTGGAGCCGGGCTGGCGGCCCAGCAGACCGGCGGCAAACCAGGCGGTTTCTACCAGGGCGGGCAGGTTGATACTGCAGTCCACCCCCAGACCCTGCATCAGGTACACCACATCTTCCGTAGCTACATTGCCGGAGGCCCCACGAGCATACGGGCAGCCGCCTAAGCCGGCAATGGATGAGTCGAAGGTGCGGATGCCTGCCTGAAAAGATGCATGGATATTGCCGATGGCCATGCCGTAGGTATCGTGGAAATGGCCAGCCAGTTTCTCCATTGGCACCAGCCTGCTGACGGCACCCAGCATGTCCAGCACCCGGTTGGGGGTGGCAGTGCCAATGGTATCGCCCAGTGAAATCTCGTAGCAGCCCATGTCCAGCAGGCGGGCCGCCACTTCTGCCACCTTGGCCGGGGCAATCGGCCCTTCATAGGGGCAATCCACCACGCAGGACACATAGCCGCGCACGCGGATGCCCTCGCGCCGGGCAGTAGCCACCACGCTGTCAAAGCGGGCCAGGCTTTCGGCAATGCTGGCATTGATGTTTTTCTGGCTGAAGCTTTCACTGGCGGCACCAAACACTGCGATTTCACGTACGCCAGCCGCCAGTGCCTGTTCCATGCCCTTGTCGTTGGGTACCAGTACCGGATAATTCACCGCGCCGGACAAGTCCAGTGCCTGCAATACTTGCAAGCTGTCGGCCATCTGCGGCACCCACTTGGGCGAGACAAAAGCGCCGGCCTCGATGGTGGTGAGGCCGCTGGCAGCCAGGCGGCGGATCAGTTCCAGCTTGCTGGCGGTATCCACCTGCTGTTTTTCGTTTTGCAGCCCGTCACGCGGGCCGACTTCGACGATTTTCACGGTTGGCATATCGTGTTGTCCTCCGGATCAGGCGGCGTCGAAGTCGAGCAACTCGTCGCCATCGCACACTTGTTCGCCAGCGGCGAAATAGAAGGCCTGCACCACGCCGTCGGCCGGTGCGTGGATGGTGTGTTCCATTTTCATCGCTTCCAGAATCAACAGGGGCTCCCCCTTGCTCACCTGCTGCCCGCTACTGGCTAGCAAGGCCACCACCCGGCCGGGCATCGGCGCTTTCAGGTGGGTGGCGCCATGTACTTCTTCCGCGCTGGCTGCGTAGGGGTCCACCCAGCTCACTTCCAGCCGTTCGCCTTGCAGGAACAACACCCGCTGCTGCCGCTGGCTGACGACCGTGGCACGTAGTTGTTGTCCGTTCAGCGTGACATGCCATTCACCCTGTTGCAGCCGTGCCGCGGCCTGATATGTCTGTCCTGCCACCGTCACGGCAAAACCGTGGTCCAGATGGCGCAGGCTGATGGTGTGCAGGGTATCGCCGTGCATGAATTGCAGGACAGTTTCCAGCTGACCATTCAATCGCCAGCCCGCGCGTACCGGGTAGTCCGTCTGCGCGCCCAGCGTCTGGGCCAGCGCCAGCACGGCCAGCTGCTCGCCACTGGCCGGGGCGGCTGGTGGCAGCAAGGTGTCCTGATAGCGGGCGATGAGCCCGGTATCTACTGCACCACTGGCAAAGCTGTGGTGCTGCACAATGCGGCGCAGGAAAGCGATATTGGTGGTGACACCGGCCACCTGATACTGCGCTAGTGCCGCGTCCAGCTGTTGCAAGGCGGCAGCCCGGTTTTCACCCCAGACAATCAGCTTGGCAATCATCGGGTCGTAAAACGGGCTGATGCTGTCACCTTGTTCCACTCCGGTATCAATGCGTACCTGAGTGCTTTCTGCGGGGGTAGCCAGGTGAATCAGCTGACCGGTGGCCGGCAGGAAGCCCTTGTCCGGGTCTTCTGCATAAATACGCGCCTCGATGGCGTGACCGTGAATCTTCAGTTCGTCCTGCCGCAGCGGCAGCGGCTGACCGGCGGCCACTTGCAACTGCCAGGCCACCAGGTCTTGCCGGGTGATCATCTCGGTCACCGGGTGCTCTACCTGCAGGCGGGTGTTCATCTCCATGAAGTAAAACTCGCCGGGCCGGCCATCGTCCTGCACCGCCATGATGAATTCCACCGTTCCCGCCCCGACATAGCCCACCGCACGCGCAGCGGCGCAGGCGGCTTCGCCCATGGCCTGCCGGGTGCTGACCGGCAAATCCGGCGCCGGGGCTTCTTCCAGTACTTTCTGATGGCGGCGCTGTACCGAGCAGTCACGCTCGAACAGGTAGACACAGCCTCCCAGGCTGTCGGCAAACACCTGGATTTCCACATGGCGCGAACGCGGCAGATACTTTTCCACCAGCACCTTGTCGTCACCAAAGCTGGCGGCCGCTTCGCGCTGGCAGGAGGCCAGCGCCGCGGTGAAATCCTCGCTGCGTTCGACAATGCGCATGCCCTTGCCACCGCCGCCGGCGCTGGCCTTGATCAGTACCGGATAGCCGATACGGTCGGCCTGCTGGTGCAGGAAATCCGGCTCCTGGCGCTCGCCGTGATAGCCGGGCACTAGCGGTACGGCTGCTTGCTCCATCAGTGCCTTGGCGGCAGATTTACTGCCCATGGCGGCAATGGCGCTGGCTGGCGGGCCGATGAAGGCGATGCCAGCGGCAGCGCAGGCGGCGGCAAAATCAGCGTTTTCCGACAAAAAGCCATAACCGGGGTGGATGGCCTCGGCACCGCTCCGGCGGGCAATGTCCAGAATCAACTCTGCCTTGAGATAGGATTCCGCCGCCGGAGCCGGGCCTAGCCGCCAGGCTTCATCAGCCAGTCTGACAAAGCGGGCATTGGCATCGGCATCGGAATAAACGGCAACAGTGGCAATGCCCAGCTGGCGCGCGGTCTTGATCACCCTACAGGTTATTTCGCCTCTATTCGCAATGAGGATTTTCTTAAACATGGCAGTCTCCCGCGGCGAAATCGCTACGGCGCAGGTGCGCCGTCAGGCGATGTTGCTGCGCAGCTGCGCAGCCTTGCGGCTGCTGGTCGCCTCTATGCGCAATAAGTATTTTCTTGAACATGGCTGCGTCCTTATTGTTCTTGTTGCCAGGCGGGCGGGCGTTTGTCGAAGAAGGCGGCCAGCCCTTCGCGGGCTTCCTGTCCGCTGCGGGTGCTGGCAATACGGCTGGCGGTGTCGGCCAGCAGGTCGTCATCCCACGGCGAGCCTTCATGCAGTTCGGCCAGCAGGTCTTTGGCGGCACCCAGTGCGCGTGGTGCACCTTTGGCCAGTTCGCTGGCGATGTCGGCGATGCGCTGGTCCAGCATGTCGGCGGCGACAACTTCATGCACCAGCCCGATACGGGCGGCGGTGGTGGCGTCAATGCGCTCGGCCGACAGGAAGTAGCGCCGCGCCTGCCGCCAGCCGATGGCATCGGTCACATAAGGGCCGATGGTGGCCGGAATCAGGCCCAGCCGCACTTCGGTCAGGCCAAAGCGGGCGGCTTCGGTGGCAATGGCAATGTCACATACGGTAGCCAGGCCGGTGCCACCGGCAATGGCCGGGCCGTGGATGCGGGCGATCACCGGTTTCTGGCTGCGGTAAATGGCCTTGAGCATGGCGGCCAGGCGCTGGGCATCGGCCAGGTTTTCTGACTCGCTGTAGCCGGCGGCGCGGCGCATCCAGTCCAGGTCGGCCCCGGCGGAAAAGCTTTTGCCGTGACCGGCCAGCACGATGACACGCACGCTGTCATCCAGTTGCAGTGCCTTGAAGGCGGCGGTCAGCTCGGCAATCAGCGTTTCGTTCAGCGCATTGTGCAGTTCCGGGCGATTCATCCAGACGGTGGCGGTGCTGCCGCTGTGGTGGATATCGAGAGTCTGATACTGGCTCATGGCGCTTCCTTACATGCGGAACACGCCAAAGCGTGTTTTGTCGATGGGGGCGGACAGGGAGGCTTCCAGTGCCAGGCTCAGTACATCGCGGGTCTGGGCCGGGTCGATGATGCCGTCGTCCCACAGCCGCGCGCTGGCGTAATAAGGGTGGCCCTGGCGTTCGTATTGCTCGCGTACCGGTGCTTTCAGCGCTTCTTCCTGCTCGGCGGTGAAGGCCTCGCCCAGTTGTTCTTTCTTGACCTGCGCCAGCACCCCGGCGGCCTGTTCGCCGCCCATCACCGAAATGCGGCTGTTAGGCCACATCCACAGCATGCGCGGGCTGTAAGCGCGGCCACACATGCCGTAGTTGCCGGCCCCGAAACTGCCGCCAATCAGTACGGTGAACTTGGGCACGCTGGCGCAGGCCACCGCGGTGACCAGCTTGGCACCATCCTTGGCAATGCCGCCGTTTTCATACTTCTTGCCCACCATGAAGCCGGTGATGTTCTGCAGGAAAATCAGCGGAATGCCACGCTGGCAGCACAGTTCGACAAAGTGCGCTCCCTTGAGGGCCGACTCGGAAAACAGGATGCCGTTATTGGCGATGATGCCTACGCGCCAGCCATTGAGCCGGGCAAAACCGGTTACCAGCGTAGTGCCGTAGTTCTGCTTGAATTCGTCAAAGTCGGAATCGTCCACCAGTCGGGCGATGATTTCGCGCACATCAAACGGCTTTTTCGGGTCAGCCGGAATCACGCCGTAGATTTCCTCGGCGGCATGGCGTGGCGGTTTTGCTTCGATGCGGTCCAGCACGCCTTGTTTGTGCCAGTTGAGGTCGGCCACGATGCGGCGGGCAATGCCCAGCGCGTGGGCGTCGTTCTGGGCCAGATGGTCGGCCACACCGGAGATGCGGGCGTGTACATCGCCACCGCCCAGTTCTTCTGCGGTGACGACTTCGCCGGTAGCGGCCTTTACCAGCGGCGGGCCACCCAGAAAGATGGTGCCTTGTTCCCGCACGATGACGGTTTCGTCCGACATGGCCGGTACATAAGCGCCGCCAGCGGTGCAGCTACCCATCACCACGGCAATTTGCGGAATGCCGGCGGCAGATAATTGGGCCTGGTTGTAGAAGATGCGGCCAAAGTGTTCCTTGTCCGGAAACACTTCGTCCTGCAGTGGCAAAAAGGCTCCGCCGGAATCCACCAGATAGACGCAGGGCAAGCGGTTTTCCTTGGCGATTTCCTGCGCGCGCAGATGCTTTTTCACCGTCATCGGGTAATAAGTACCACCCTTGACCGTGGCATCGTTGGCGATGATCAGGCAGTCCACCCCGGCAATACGGCCGATGCCGCTGATCAGGCTGGCCCCGGGGGCATCATCGTTATACATGCCAAAGGCAGCCAGCTGGGACAGTTCCAGAAAGGGTGCTCCGGGGTCCAGCAGCAGGTTGATGCGCTCGCGCGGCAACAGCTTGCCACGGGCGGTGTGTTTGTCACGGGCTTTGTCGCCGCCGCCCAGCGCCGCCTGGGCGACTTTCTGTTTCAAGTCATCCACCAGCGCACGCATCTTGTCGGTATTAGCCTGGAAGTCCGGCGCGCGGGGGGAGAGTTTGGATTCGATGACTGGCATGATTTTAGGGAGTGGGGAGTAGGGAGTAGCAGGTGATGGGTGGGGAACTCCCCACTCCCGACTCTCTACTCCCGGTATTAGTGGTCAGTAGGGTGTGGGCGAGTGAACGGTTTTACTCCCGACTCCCCACTCTCTACTCCCGATGTTCAGCGTGTTTCCGCCATCAGTTCGCGGCCTATCAGCCAGCGGCGGATTTCACTGGTGCCCGCGCCGATTTCATACAGCTTGGCATCACGCAGCAGGCGGCCTGTGGCGTATTCATTAATATAGCCATTGCCGCCCAGGCACTGGATGGCGTCCAGCGCCATCTGGGTGGCGTTTTCGGCGGCATACAGGATGGCCCCGGCAGCATCCTTGCGCGTCTGGCGGCCGGTATCGCCACGGTCCAGCGCCTGGCCCACGGCATAGACATAAGCACGGCTGGCGGACAGCTTGACGTACATGTCGGCCAGCTTGCCCTGCATCAGCTGGAAGTCGCCGATAGCCTGACCAAACTGTTTGCGGTCATTCAGATAGGGGACGACGATATCCATGCAAGCCTGCATGATGCCCAGCGGGCCTGCCGACAGCACGGCGCGTTCGTAGTCCAGCCCGCTCATCAGCACTTTCACGCCGTTGCCTTCGCCGCCCAGCACGTTTTCGGCTGGGATTTCACAGTTGTCGAAGAACAGCGGGTAGGTGTTGGAGCCGCGCATGCCCAGCTTGTCCAGCTTGCTGCCATGCGAGAAACCGGCAAAGCCCTTTTCCACGATGAAGGCCGTGATGCCCTTGGGTCCGGCGTTGACATCGGTCTTGGCATACACCACCAGGGTGTCGGCATCGCCGCCATTGGTAATCCAAATCTTGCTGCCGTTCAGTACATAACGGTCGCCCTTTTTGTCGGCGCGCAGCTTCATGCTGACTACATCGGAACCGGCATTGGGCTCCGACATGGCCAGCGCGCCCACGTGTTCGCCGGAAATCAGCTTGGGCAGGTAGCGGGCTTTCTGTTCGGCGGAGCCGTTCTTGCGGATCTGGTTGACGCACAGATTGGAGTGCGCGCCGTAGGACAGGGCGACAGAAGCCGAGGCGCGGCTGATTTCTTCCATCACGATCATGTGGGCCAGGTAGCCCATATTGGCGCCACCGTATTCTTCTTCGGCGGTGATGCCCAGCAAGCCCATGTCGCCCAGTTTGCGCCACAGATCGGCCGGAAAGAGGTTGTCACGGTCGATATCGGCGGCGCGCGGGGCGATTTCGGCGTCGGCAAAATCCTTCACGCTCTGGCGCAACATGTCGTAAGTGTCGCCGTGGTCAAAACGCAGGCTGCTGTACATGGTGTTTCTCCTCGGTGCCGGTCGTGGCGGCTGTGCCTGACAGGCTATTGTGATGGTCGCGTTACTGGTTTGAATATTGAATTACGTTTACGTAAGCGTCAATATAATGTGGTAAAAAAACCTGCACGAGGGCAGGTATTCAGGCGGGGGTGTCGGCCTTGGTGGTCATCTGGTCTATCACGCCGCGGCAGTGTTTTTCCAGCGCATCGATTTCCGCCAGCACCACGTCGATGTCACGCCGTTGTTCTTCCAGCTGCTCGCGTCGCGCCACCAGTAAATGCAGCAGCTTGAGCGACTGGCTGGCTTCGTCGCGGGCCAGATCATACAGATCAATGATTTCGCGTATTTCCGACAAGGACAGGCCAATACGCTTGCCACGCAGGATAAGCCGCAGGCGGGCACGGTCGCGGCGGGTGAATACGCGCTGGCGGCCATCGCGTTGCGGCTCGATCAGCCCTTGTTCCTCGTAAAAGCGGATGGTGCGCAGTGTGACGTCAAAATCACGTGCCAGATCCGAAATGGTGAAGACTTCCTGTTCTGTCATGGTATCTGCTTTCAGTATTTATACGGATTGTAGCGTTTTTCCCACGGCTTCTCATCATGATAGACGTATTACGTTTACGTAATCGTAAACTTGTGGGATTAATGCCAGAAAAATGGGCCGCGCCATGCAGCGTGGCTGCCGTCGCCAAGGGAAGCGACGCATTCCGGATAAAGAGACCAAACCTAGGAGACTCACGATGCAGCACGCCAGCTATGTTCACGGTGCCAGCCAGCAGCCGCTGATTGGCAAAACCATCGGCCAGATGTTTGATGCCGCCTGCCGGCAATATGCCGATCAGCAAGCACTGGTGGTACGCCATCAGGATGTGCGCTGGCGCTATGCCGAACTGCAGCAGCAGGTGGACCGGCTGGCTTGCGGCCTGATCCGCCTGGGCCTCAAGCCGGGCGATCGCATCGGCATCTGGTCGCAGAACAATGCCGAATGGGTGCTGACCCAGTTTGCCACCGCCAAGGCCGGACTGGTGCTGGTCAACATCAACCCGGCGTATCGTCGTTCCGAACTGGAATATGCCATCAACAAGGTAGGTTGCCGGGCACTGATTGCGTCGCCCAGCTTCAAGAGCAGCAATTACATCGAGATGCTGCAAGACCTGTTGCCGGAACTGGCCAGCAGCCAGCCCGGCCAACTCAAGGCGGCGCGCATGCCCAAGCTGGAGTGGGTGATCCGCATGGGGGCGCAGGCCACGCCGGGCATGCTGGGCTTTGCCGAACTGCTGACCGAACCGACTCCAGCCGAGCGCGCCGCCTTGCAGCAACTGGGGGACAGCCTGCAGTTTGACGATGCCATCAATATCCAGTTCACCTCCGGCACCACCGGCAGCCCCAAGGGGGCCACGCTGTCGCATCACAACATCCTCAACAATGCCTTTTTCACCGGGCAGGCGATGCGCTTTACCTCAGCGGACCGGCTGTGTATTCCGGTGCCGCTGTACCACTGTTTCGGCATGGTGCTGGGCACGCTTACCTGCCTCACGCATGGGGCATGCATGGTGTTTCCGGCGGAAAGTTTCGATGTGCTAAGTGTGCTGCATACCGTACAGGAAGAGCGCTGTACCGCCCTGCATGGTGTGCCCACCATGTTCATCGGCCTGCTTGACCATCCGCAGTTCAGCCAGTTTGATCTGTCCAGCCTGCGCACCGGGGTGATGGCCGGCAGTCCGTGTCCCATCGAGGTGATGAAACGCGTCACCACCCTGATGCACATGGCGCAGGTCACCATTGGCTACGGCATGACCGAAACCAGCCCACTCAGCTTCCAGAGCAGTGCCGACACACCGCTGGACAAGCGCGTGTCCACCGTGGGGCAGGTGCATCCGCATGTGGAAGTCAAGATTGTCGATAACGATGGCCACATCGTGGCGCATGGTGAAACCGGCGAGCTGTTGACCCGTGGCTATTCGGTGATGCTGGGCTACTGGGACGACCCGCAGAAAACCGCCGACTCCATCGACCAGTCGGGCTGGATGCACAGTGGCGATCTGGCGGTAATGGATGCCGAGGGCTATGTGAATATCGTGGGCCGGGTGAAGGACATGGTGATACGTGGTGGCGAAAACATCTACCCGCGTGAGGTGGAGGAGTTTTTTTACCGCCATCCCAAGATCCAGGAAGTGCAGGTGATCGGCGTACCGGACGACCGCTTTGGCGAGGAGTTGTGCGCCTGGATCAAGCTGCGCGATGGTGAAAGCGCTAGCATCGACGACATGCGCGCCTTTTGCCAGGGCCAGATCGCTCATTACAAGATTCCGCGCTATATCGAGTTTGTCGACAGCTTTCCCATGACCATTACCGGCAAGATCCAGAAGTTTGTCATGCGCCAGCAAATGAAGGAAAAACTGGGGCTGAACGACAGTCAGACCGCGTAAACGCAGATGGATCAAACTTTGTATGCACAGGCCCCGGCGAGCCGGGGCTTTTTTCGCTACAATGCGCCCATTCAATCTGACTTCAGGAGTGCACCATGACTGATATCGTATTCAATGACGCCGATCTGGCCCGGCTGGAACAGTTGCTGACGCCCCTGTCGATCAGTGGCAGCACCATGCGCCCGGACGAAGTACAAGGCTTCTTTGCCGCGCTGGCCAGCGGGCCGGATGCTGCCGACCGCAATATGTGGATGGCCGAAGTGCTGGGCGATGCCCCGGCTTTTGAAAATGCCGAAGAACAGGCCGAGCTGGAAGCCCTGCTGCAGAAGCTGTTTGATGTCACCGCCCACGTGTTGGCCGATGGCCGTGCGCTGGACCTCATCCTCTACGCCGATGAAGACGCCGATGACGACGAAGCCGACTACTGGCCGTGGTGCAATGCCTATTTGTACGCGCTGGACGTGGTGGATACCGACTGGTTTGAAGCAGCTGACGACGAAGGCTTCGAAGACCTGCTGATGCCGATTCTGGTGCTGGGCGGCATGTTCGAGGAAGAAGACGGCGAAGACCTGGTCACCTTTACCGACGAAGAAAAAGACGACTGCAAGGAACAGCTGCCCGAGGCGCTGATTTCCGTATTCAACTACTGGCGTGCCAAGGCGCAGGCCCCGGCCACCGTACGCCGTGAAGGCGACAAGGTGGGCCGCAACGACCCTTGCCCCTGCGGCAGCGGCAAGAAGTACAAGGCCTGCTGCGGTAGCAACTGAGTTTTCTGCCAGCCTGCGGGCTGGTGAATGTCATACCTGAAAGCCTCCATACGGAGGCTTTTTCTTTTCCTGCCATTCATGCGGACTTTTCTGGCCGTCTTTCTACCTTTTTTGTGTGGAAATTGCTGATGACTGATGCAGGTAGGAAATAAAAACCTGTTGTTCTTCGCTAAGCGGCTCATGCTTGTGCGTCAGGATGCCAAAAGGAGGCAACGGTATGCTTACCTGGATTGGCAAGATTTGCACGATACCCATGTCCAGATAGTCTGTCATGGCGGATTCCGCTAACAGCATCACCGCATTGGTGTGTTGAATCAGTTGCAGCATGGAGTAAACCGAATTGCTCTCGATGATATTGCCGGGCAAGGGCAGTGCGGTTTGCAGCAGATATTGCTCCAATGCCATGCGTGCCGGGCTGCTGGGCGCTTGTAATATCCATGGCCAGTCTCGTAGTAATACCGGCAATTCGATATGTTGCTGTTGCAATAACACATGGTGTTTAGCCACCACCAGTCGCAATATTTCATTGCCCAATGGCCAAAAATTAAAAGCTGCATCTTCAGTTTTCGGGCTGCGCCGGGCAATGGCCAGGTCGATGCGTCCTTGTTCCAGCAGGCGGACCACTTCGTCGCTGGTGTCTCCCATCACGCGAATGCACAGGCGAGGCCTTTCCTGTTTCAAACGTGCAATCGCCGCCATGATCCGCTCGGGTGCCGCACCCATGATGGTGCCTACTGACAGATAGCCAAAGCCTTCTTTCTTCTGCAGGGCCAGCGTCTCCATGCAGCCTTCCAGGTGGTGCAGGCTGCGGGTGGCGAATTTGACCAACACCACGCCCAGTGCCGTGGGGCGCATGCCATGTGGCAGGCGGTCAAACAGCTGGCAGTCAAACATATCCTCGATTTCCTGCAGCATGCGGCTGGCAGCTGGTTGCGACATATGCATGCCTTCCGCCGTCCGTTTCATATTCTGGTTATCCCCCAATAACACCAACATTTGCAAATGCTTGTAACGCAGGCGTTGCAGTAAATGACGGTGCTGTGTTGCTGGCAGCATGGCAGTTTTATCCATAAGCAGAAGGTATCGCCAGTTAATTAAATGTAATTGGATGGTTCTGCGAGTATGTCGTAGTTTTGCTGCTGCCGCTTATCTTCTGAGTACCATCAATGGCCTGATATTTACCAAAGAAAATCAAGATGATTCCTTATTGAAGGGGGTGAATATTCTTATGTCGATTTTTATTATTGGCTGTGATTAATTTCTCAATTCATTCCAGTAAATTCATCCCGGATATTGGTTTTTTCTGATCAGTTTGGATTCGGATATTCAACGTCGGAGCAGTCCACCATGAAGCAAATGCCAGTCATCAAACACGTCCGTGCTTTTACCCTGCGTGGTGGTGGTGCGGATTATCACGATCAGGCCGATGGCCATTGGATTGACGATCACATTGCCACGCCCATGTCCAAATACCCGGCCTACCGGCAGAGCCGACGCAGCTTTGGCATCAATGTACTGGGCACGCTGGTGGTGGAAGTTGAGGACAGCGCCGGCAACATTGGCTTTGCCGTGACCACCGGCGGTGAGCCGGCAGCTTTTATCGTCGAGCGCCATCTGGCCCGTTTCGTGGAAGGGGCCCGGGTTTGCGATATCGAGCGCATCTGGGACCAGATGTACCACGGCACCCTGTTTTATGGACGCAAGGGCCTGGTGCTCAACGCCATCTCCGGGGTGGATCTGGCCTTGTGGGATTTGCTGGGCAAGGTGAGGCAGGAGCCGGTGTACCAGTTGCTGGGTGGCGCAGTGCGGGACGAGCTGCAGTTTTATGCCACCGGCGCGCGGCCAGACCTCGCGCGTGAAATGGGATTCATTGGCGGGAAAATGCCGCTGCACCACGGGCCGGCGGAGGGGGAGGACGGCCTGCAAAAAAACCTGGCCTTGCTGGCCAGCATGCGCGAGCGGGTAGGCCCGGACTTTTGGCTGATGGTCGACTGCTGGATGAGCCTGGATCTGAACTACGCCATCCGTCTGGCACAGGCGGCACAACAATATGGCCTGAAGTGGATAGAAGAAGCACTGCCGCCGGACGACTACTGGGGCTATGCCGCCTTACGGCAGCAACTGCCGGCCGGCATGTTATGTACCACCGGCGAACACGAGGCCACGCGCTGGGGTTTTCGCATGCTGCTGGAAATGGGCTGCTGCGACATCATCCAGCCCGATGTCGGCTGGTGTGGCGGCATTACCGAGCTGCTGAAAATCTCGGCACTGGCCGATACGCATCAGGCGCTGGTGATTCCGCATGGCTCCAGCGTGTACAGCTATCACTTTGTCGCCACCCGTCATAACAGCCCGTTTGCCGAATTCCTGATGATGGCACCGCAGGCCGATCAGGTGGTGCCGATGTTCAGTCCGCAGTTATTGCACGAGCCGGTGCCGGAAAACGGTCGCATGCCGGTATCGCGGCTGGACCGTCCCGGTTTCGGCGTGGAGCTTAATCCCGCCTGCGCCTTGCATCGCCCCTACCTGCACACTCCGGGAGGCTGAAATGACGCATGGACAAGCACTTTGCACCCTGGCTTTCCGCATGCAGTTGTTTCCGGGGCAAGCAGAGGAATATCAACGGCGTCATGCCGCCATCTGGCCGGAGCTGCGCAGCGCGCTGCTGGATGCCGGCATTGTCGAGTACCGCATTTTTCATGATGACAAGGATGACGCCTTGTTTGCCGTGCTGTACTGCAGCCAGCCCGACAGGCTGGCTGAACTGCCCAGCCTGCCGGTGATGCAGCAATGGTGGGCCTATATGGCCGACATCATGGCCACCATGCCGGACCTCGCGCCGCTACAGCATCCCTTGCACAGCATGTTTGTGCTGAGCACGGGGGAGGGGCCGCCATGCGCATCGTAGACGCCCATTGCCATTTCTGGTGGCTGGAAGGAAATCAGTATCCCTGGCTGACCCGGCGCAAGCCCAATCTGCTGGGTGATTACGCCGCGCTGGCGCGTGACTTCCGGTGGTCGGACTTGCGGCAATTGGCCGAGCAGGCCGATATCGAGCTGGCAGGCGTGGTGCATATCGAAGCCAATGCGACGGATGCGCTGGAGGAAACCCGCCAACTGGAACACATGCTCGACTTGTCTGGCGATACCTTGCCAGTTGCTTTGCTGCCTTTTCTCGATCTGGCCAACCCGCAGGCGGCGGATCAGCTTGCCCGGCAACTGGCAGCTTCCACCCGCGTACGTGGTGTGCGGCAGATTCTCAACGTGCATGCCAACCCACAGTTCGACTATGTGGGCCGCCACTACATGCGCGAGGCGCAATGGCAGTGCGGGATGGCCTTGCTGGAGCGCCATGGCCTGATCTTCGAATTGCAAATCTACCCCTCACAAATGCAGGAAGCCGCTGCGCTGGCCAGGCGTTATCCGGCGGTGCGCTTTGCGCTGAATCATGCCGGCATGTATGTGGATCGCCATGCCCCTGCCGGCTGGCACGCGTGGCGGGATGGCATGCGGGCCCTGGCAGCCTGCCCGAATGTGCAGGTAAAGCTGAGCGGTTTCGGCATGCTCGACCACCACTGGACCGAGGACAGTCTGCGGCCGCTGGTGTACGAGGCCATCGACGCCTTCGGCAGCGCACGCTGCATGTTTGCTTCCAATTTCCCGGTGTGCAGCCTGTACACCTCCTACCGCAGGCTGTGGCAGGCCTATGACAATTTGCTGGCGCAGGCAGCGGCACATGAGCGTCGTGCCATGTTTGCCGACAACGCCTGGCGTTTTTACCAATTGGGAGACTAGCCAGATGGCCATCATTCTGCTGGGCCTGTTGTTTCATTTCATCGGCTCGTTTTCATCCGCCAGTTTTTATCTGCCGTATCGCAGCGTGCGGCTGTGGTCCTGGGAAAACTTCTGGCTGCTGGGCGGCTTGTTTTCCTGGCTGATTGCCCCGTGGCTAGCCATTGCCCTGACCATTCCGGCTTTTGCTTCCATCATTGAGGCGGCAGACGGCGGCACACTGGGCTGGACTTACTTCTTCGGCGTGTTATGGGGCATCGGTGGCCTCACCTTTGGCCTGGCCATGCGCTATATCGGCCTGTCGCTGGGCATGTCCATCATCATGGGCCTGACATCTGCCCTGGGTGCCCTGATGCCGCCGCTGTTCAATGACCTGTTTGGCCGCGAGGATGGTTTGCGCCTGAGCCAGATGCTGCTCAGCAGCGGTGGGCAGATGGTGCTGCTGGGCGTGCTGGGCTCGCTGATCGGCATCGTGTTGTGCGGGGTGGCCGGCATGCGCAAGGAGCGCGAAGTCGATCTGGCGACCAAGCAAAGTGCGGTCCAGGAATTCAATATGAAAAAGGGCATCGCGGTTGCGCTGGTGTCCGGTTGCCTGAGTGCCTGCTTCAGCTACGGCATCAATGCGGGCAAACCACTGGCGCTGGCCGCGGTGGCGCACGGTGCCAATTCCCTGTTCATGAACAATCTGACCTTTGCCGTCATCATGCTTGGCGGCCTCACCACCAATGCGCTGTGGTGTCTGCACCTGTCCTTACGCCGTCGCAGTCTGGGCGAGTTCGTCAATCGCAACACCCCCTTGCTGCGCAATTACTTGCTGTGCGCGCTGGGTGGCTTGCTGTGGTATCTGCAGTTCTTTTTCTATGGCATGGGTGAAAGCCGTTTGCATAACCCCACCAGCTCCTGGGTGTTGCACATGTCTTTCATCATCCTGATTTCCAATGTCTGGGGTGTCTGCCTGGGCGAATGGCGCGGCACTGCGCCGCAAACACGCCGCATCCTGTTGCTGGGCATTGTGGTCATCATTGCCGCCATCGGCATGGTGGGTTTTGGTAGTGCAGTCCACTAAGACTCGCTAACAAAACCCCCGCTCCAGCGTTGCGCCGCCTTGCCGTACGCCATGTACTGTCTGCGGCGGCGCGCCTTGGCCCGGGTTCTCTACGAGGTTTTGTTAGCAGCTCTAAGCACGGCTGGCAAAGACGGGATTTGTCCTTGGTCCTGGCCTGTGGTGGTGGCGAGTGCGGGATCAAGGGATGGCTGTAGCACATCGGGCTGGTATCGCCAGTATTTCTGAGGAGGTAAAGCGATGTTGTTAGCAGGTAAGCGAGTGGTGATTACCGGGGCGTCCCGTGGCATAGGGCGGGCCATTGCACTGGGCTGTGCCCGCCATGGGGCGGATGTGATGCTGGGCCACAGTGGCCGCAGCAGTGCGGATGACATCCTGACCCTGCGTCACCAGATTGAGGTCCTGGGGCGCAAGGTGGCCGATCAGGCGGGTGATATCGGCGACCCCGACACCGGTGCCGCGCTGATTGCCATGGCCGTGGAGCACTTGGGCGGAGTGGATGTCTTCATCAGCAATGCCGGCATCTGTCCTTTCCACGCCTTTCTGGACATGCCGCACGAGACGTATTACCGCACGGTGAATACCAATCTCAACGGTGCTTATTTTGCGGTACAGGCAGCCGCACGCCAGATGCAGCAGCAGGGCGAAGGCGGCGCCATCATTGCCGTCAGCTCCATCAGTGCCCTGGTGGGCGGTGGCATGCAAACCCACTACACCCCCACCAAGGCCGGTTTGCTGTCGCTGATGCAGTCCTGCGCCATTGCCTTGGGGCCGCTTGGCATCCGCTGCAATGCCTTGCTGCCGGGCACCATAGAAACCGACATCAACCGGGAGGATCTGGCAGATCCGCACAAGCGCAGCTACATGCAAAACCGCATCCCGCTGGGGCGGCTGGGGCAGCCGGAGGATCTGGTCGGCCCGGCGGTATTCCTGGCTTCAGACCTGGCGCGTTATGTCACCGGTGCCAGCCTGCTGGTGGATGGCGGCATGTATGTCAATCTGCAATAGGAGTTGCCCATGCAACTGCCAAGCAATCAATTCAAATCTGCCTTAAGGCAGATGCCTTCATCTTCCCCCTTGTACGGCATCTGGGCCGGCATGGCTTCCGCCTATAGTGCGGAAATCCTGGCGACCACCGGCCATGACTGGATTTTGCTCGATGGCGAGCATGCGCCCAATACCGTGCCCACGCTGTTGGGACAGCTACAGGCGCTGGCGGCTTATCCCGTCAATCCGGTGGTGCGCATTCCGCATGGCGACCCGGCATTGATCAAGCAGGTGCTGGATATCGGCGCACAAAGCCTGATGGTGCCGATGGTGGAGAGCGCAGCGCAGGCCGCAGCCCTGGTGCGGGCCATGCGTTATCCGCCAGCGGGGATACGTGGTGTCGGCGGCGGGCTGATTCGTGCCACCCGTTGGGATGCGGTGGTGGATTACATACCGCAGGCCGATCAGGCGCTTTGTCTGGTGGTGCAGATCGAATCTTCACTCGGGGTGGAAAACGCGGCGCAGATAGCAGCAGTGGAAGGCGTGGATGCCATCTTTATCGGCCCGGCCGACTTGTCCACCAGCATGGGCCACGCGGGTAATGCCAGCCATGCCGAGGTCCAGCACAGCATCCGCCACACCATTGACTGCTGTCTGGCACAGGGCAAGGCCTGCGGCATTCTGGCACCCAATGAACAGGATGCCCGCCGCTATGCCGAGTGGGGTTGCAGCTTTATTGCCATCAGCATCGATATCCCGCTGCTGCGTCAGGCGGCACTGGCCAGCCTGGCACGTTTCCGTGCCTCCCCTTTACCTGCCAGCGGCAGGCAAGCTTATTAGATCTCCCCCGGCAAGGGCCCTCTCGGGTGATGTGCGCCCAGCATGGCAACATGATTTTTCAGGAGCATTCCGATGTCTGAAATTCAGCAATTGCGTCATTACATCAATGGCCGTTTTATCGAAGGTGCCGATCACCATGGGGTGAGTAATCCGGCCAATGGCCAGATGCTGGCCCATTCTCCGCAGGCTTCCGCGCAGCAGGTGGCACAGGCCATCAGCGCAGCCCGTGCCGCCCAGCATGACTGGGCTGCGCGTCCGGCCATCGAACGTGGCGGCTTTCTGCGCAGTATTGCCGCCCTTGTTCGTCAGCAAGTGGATGTGCTGGCCCATACCATTAGCGCAGAACAAGGCAAAACCCTGGCGCTGGCCAGGGTTGAAGTGCGCTTTACTGCCGACTATCTGGACTATATGGCCGAATGGGCCAGGCGCATTGAAGGAGAAGTCATCAGCAGCGACCGGGCCGGCGAGCAGATATTCCTGCTGCGCAAACCGCTGGGCGTGGTGGCCGGCATCCTGCCCTGGAATTTTCCTTTCTTTCTGATTGCCCGCAAGATGGCTCCTGCCCTGCTGACCGGCAATACCATCGTGATCAAGCCCAGCGAGGAAACGCCGATCAACTGCCATCTGTTCAGCCAGTTGGTGGCGCAGTCAGGCTTGCCGGCCGGGGTGTTCAATGTGCTGTATGGCCGGGGACAGACCGGGGCTGACATGGCTGGCAGCGCGGATGTCGACATGATCAGCTTTACCGGCAGTGTGGCGACCGGTGCGCGCATTGCGGCAGCGGCAGCCCCGCATATCACCAAACTGAATCTGGAGCTGGGTGGCAAGGCACCAGCCATCGTACTGGCCGATGCCGACCTCGATCTGGCTGCCAGGGCCATTCACGCTTCGCGCATCATCAATACCGGTCAGGTTTGCAACTGTGCCGAACGGGTTTATGTCGAGCGCAAGGTAGCAGATGCCTTCATCGACAAGGTGGCCAGCGCCATGGCGGCAACCCGCTATGGCGATCCGCTGGAGGTGGCGGATATCGACATGGGGCCGCTGATCAACCACCAGGCACTGGAAAGGGTGCAGGCAAAAGTGGCGCAGGCGGTGCAGGCAGGGGCGCAGTTGATCACCGGCGGTCAGGTGGCGGATCTGGGGTCTGGATTCCATTTCCAGCCCACGGTGCTGGCCGGCTGCCATGGGCAGATGGATGTCATGCTGCAAGAGATATTCGGCCCGGTATTGCCCATACAGGTGGTGGACAGTCTGGAGGAGGCGATTGCCCTGGCCAATGATTCTGCCTACGGCCTCACTTCATCCCTCTATACCCGCGATCTGGCCAAGGCGATGCAGGCAATGCGAGAGCTGGACTTCGGCGAAACCTATATCAACCGGGAAAACTTCGAAGCGATGCAAGGTTTCCATGCCGGAGTGCGCAAATCCGGCATCGGTGGGGCTGACGGCAAGCATGGCCTGTACGAATACACGCATAGTCATGTGGTGTATTTGCAGGCTTGAGTTGCATTGGTTCCTGCTGGGCATGAGTACTTGCTTGCCCGTGCTGTCATGCAAAAAGCATGACAGTGCGTGACGGTTTTGATTAGAATGAAACCGAGAGTACGAGCTCTCTTTTTTCATTCCTTTATTCATAAGCCCGGGTTTTCCGGGCTTTTTTTTGTCTGCCAGCAGGATATCCGGTAGCGGTAAGCCATAAAAAAACGGCCCCGCAGGGCCGCTCAACAGGGTAGAGCCAGCAATCAGAAAATAAAGTGTTCTTCGTCCAGTGCCATCAGTGGTGCAGCACCGCCCTTGATGCGCGCCAGCAGGGTATGCACTTCGGGGAAGAGTTTGGCCA
Organism: Aquitalea denitrificans; assembly: GCF_009856625.1. Classification (GTDB taxonomy): domain Bacteria; phylum Pseudomonadota; class Gammaproteobacteria; order Burkholderiales; family Chromobacteriaceae; genus Aquitalea; species Aquitalea denitrificans. The sequence goes on along the minus strand of NZ_CP047241.1, from coordinate 3,135,070 downwards.
TGTAGAAGCGACCGGTGGCAATCTTGGCCTGGTAGAAGGCATCATCGCCCTTGCCCAGGCTGGCATGCGCCACCTCAGCCATGCGCGCCCACAGCCAGGCATAAGTCAGGTGGCCGATCAGGCGCAGGTAGTCGGTGGCGGCTGCACCGGCTTCGTCCTTGTTCTGCAGGCTGGCCATGCCAATGCCCATGGTGACTTCGCCCACGTCTTTCATCAGCCTGGACAGCGGGGCAATATATTCCGCCAGCTTGTCATTGCCTTCATTGGCCTGGCAGAACTGGTGAATCTGCTTGGTGAACTTGCGCAGTTTCTGGCCCTGATCCAGCAATACCTTGCGGCCCAGCAGGTCGATGGCCTGGATGCCGTTGGTGCCTTCGTAGATTTGCGAGATGCGGCAGTCGCGCACCAGTTGCTCCATGCCCCATTCGCGGATGAAGCCGTGGCCACCAAATACCTGCATGCCCATATTGGCCGCCTCAAAACCGTTATCGGTCATGAAGGCCTTGGCCACCGGGGTGAGCAGGGCCACCAGGTCCGCCGCATCCTGCCGCTGTGCGGCATCCGGATGCTTATCTTCGATATCCAGTTGCAGCGCCAGCAGGGCGGTCAACGCACGGCCAGCCTCGGTATAGGCTTTCTGGGTCAACAGCATGCGGCGCACGTCCGGATGCACGATGATGGGGTCGGCCGGTTTGTCCGGGTATTTGTTGCCGGTGAGTGCGCGCATTTGCAGGCGTTCGCGTGCATAAGCCAGTGCGCCCTGGAAGGAGGCTTCGCCAATGCCCAGGCCCTGCATGCCGCAACCCAGGCGGGCGGCGTTCATCATGGTGAACATGCAGGCCAGGCCCTTGTTGGCCTCGCCAATCAGCCAGCCCTGTGCCTCATCCAGATTGATCACCGCCGTGGCATTGGCCTTGATGCCCATCTTGTGTTCCAGGCTGCCGCAGGCCACGGTGTTGCGGCTGCCATCAGCCAGGAATTTGGGCACGATGAACAGCGAGATGCCCTTCACATCCTTCGGCGCATCCGGCAGACGTGCCAGCACCAGATGGATGATGTTGTCGGACATGTCGTGCTCGCCCGCCGAAATGAAAATCTTGGTACCGGTAATGCGGTAGCTGCCATCGCCATTCGGTTCGGCGCGGGTTTTCAGCAGACCAAGGTCGGTGCCGCAGTGCGGTTCGGTCAGACACATGGTGCCGGTCCAGCTGCCATCTACCAGTTTGGGCAGGTAGGTAGCTTTTTGCTCGTCGGTGCCGTGGGCGTGGATGGCAGAGTATGCACCGTGTGACAGGCCGGGGTACATCGACCAGGCTACGTTGGAAGAGCACTGCATTTCCATCACCGGGAAAGCCAGCGACTTGGGCATGCCCTGGCCGCCGTAGGCCGGGTCGCAGTCCAGTGCCGGGAAGCCTAGTTCGCAATACTGCTTGTAGGCTTCCTTGAAGCCTGGCGGTGTGGTGACAGCCTTGGTGGTGGGGTCGAACTGGCAGCCTTCTTCATCGGCCTGGCGGTTCAGTGGTGCCAGCTCGCTTTCACAGAATTGGGCTGCAGCTTCCAGATAGGAAGTAAAAATGTCCTGGGTGGCTTCTTCATAGCCGGGCAGCCCGGGGATGATGTCCTGTACTTTGATCAGTTCGTTGAGCACAAAGTCAAAGTCACGCAGCGGGGCTTTATATGCGGGCATGAGGTCTCTCCTTGTTGGTTGCGCTGCCCGGGTTTTCCGGGTCGAATAGCCATGGGTGGCGGAGCGTTTTTATTGATTCGCTTAATTCAAACGCTTGTTTAAATTATTCTGCGCCGTTTGACAACTCTTTTGTCAGCTGGCTCCTGCCGGTGTGGCTTTACGACAACGGGAACCAACTCCTGCCATGCAAACTTTCTTGCGTCGTGCCAGTAATTATCGCCATCAGTTGCTGTATCGCCCCGGACTGGGATGGTTGGGCCGCTGGCTGGATCAGCCGGCCTACTGGACCCTGAATCGCCGCAAGGTGGCGCGGGGAGTGGCGTTAGGCCTGTTTGCCGGTTTACTGCCTGGTCCGCCCAAGCGGCTGTCCACGCTGATGCTGGCCTTGTGCTTGAAGGTGAATCTGCCGGCTGCCTTGTTGGCGACGCTGTACAGTAATCCGCTAACCATCCTGCCAATTTATTTTCTGGCGTATTCCTGTGGACTGCTGTTACTGGGTGACCCTGCTGCAGGTACAATGAGCCAGCCTCCGGCATGGGCGGAGCAAGACTTGTGGCAGTGGGGCCAACAAGTGCTGGACTGGCTGCTGGCATTGGGATGGCCGCTGTTGCTGGGCTTGCTGGTGTTTGGCCTGACCTTGTCCACACTGGGGTATCTGGCAGTCATGCTGGGCTGGCGTTGTGCCGTGGTCCGTCACTGGAAAAACAGAAAGGCAGCACGTGGATCTTGTTGAAAAGCAATTGCAGTCGGCACTGGTGTACGAGGGTGGGTTTCTCCAGGTGCACAAGGACAAGGTATTGCTGCCGGATGGTGCAGAGGCCAGCCGCGAGTACATTCTGCATCCTGGTGCAGTTGCCATCCTGGCCCTGACTGCAGACCGCAAGCTGGTGATGGAGCGCCAGTACCGCTATCCCGCCGGTCGCGTATTCCTGGAAATTCCGGCAGGCAAGATCGACCCGGATGAAGCCCCGGCGCTGACCGCCCGGCGCGAGCTGCTGGAAGAAACTGGCTATCAGGCTGCCAGCTGGCGCCACCTGGGCACGGCCTATCCCTGTATTGGCTATTCGAACGAGCAGATCAGCTATTACCTGGCCGAGGATTTGGTGGCAGGTGAGCGCCAGCTGGATGAGGGAGAATTCCTGGAGGTGCTGACCCTGCCGCTGGAGCAGGTAATGCAGATGGCGCTGAGCGGGGATATCTGCGATAGCAAGTCCATCGTTGGCCTGCACTGGCTGGCTGCGCATCTTGACGGGAGACTACCCGGTGCCACCGTTTGATCCTTATCACGAACGACGCGGTGCGCGCCGTCTGCAGATGGGCTGCAAGGCACGCATCAAGTCGCTGCACACCGGTGAAACCCACTATGGCGAGTGCGTTGACCTGTCGGTAGACGGCATGGCCTTTCGCAGCTCGTTTGTGCCACAGCATGGCGAACGCCTGTCTGTCATCGTGCTGGCACCTGCCGTCGGCGGCTTGCCAGGGAAGCCGCTGGAGGCCGAGGTGGAAGTGCGGCGCTGCAACGAGGTCAAACGTGGTCAGGTCTATGAAATTGGTACCCGTATCATCAAGCGCAAAAGCTGAAACAGCTGCTTGCAAATTGATACATAAAAACACCCCCAGTACTTTTAGTCGGGGGTTTTTTTATGTTATTGATTTGAAAAGATAAATTTTTAAAAATGCAATATGGAAAATAGATATCAGTAAATTTTCTTTGGTCATATTAAGAAAATTCCTCACTAAATTCAGTTACTTAGTTAATTTTTTTGGCATTTTCAATTGTTTCGTTGCTTTTGTTCTTGCTCTTCCCCGCATGTGCTATACCCAGAAAAAGAGAATCTGAAAGCCAGTCAGTACGCAAATTCTGCAAGGGGATAGCGGGTGCACCATGCACGCCGTGCGCACCCCTGCAACCAGCCAGGAGAGAGCCATGCACCCGGATATCTTGAGCCACTACGCCTCACGTTACGACAAGACGCGTGAAGAGGAATACACCATCCAGGAGTATCTGGAGATCTGCAAGCGTGAGCATTCTGCCTATGCCACAGCCTCCGAGCGCATGCTGATGGCCATCGGCGAGCCTGAGCTGGTGGATACCCGTCACGACCAGCGCCTGTCGCGTATTTTTTCCAACAAGGTCATCAAGGTTTACCCGGCCTTCCGCGAGTTCTATGGCACCGAAGAGGTGATCGAACAAGTGGTGGCCTATTTCCGCCATGCCGCCCAGGGACTGGAAGAGAAGAAGCAGATTCTCTACTTGCTGGGACCGGTGGGTGGCGGCAAGTCTTCCATTGCCGAAAAGCTGAAAGAGCTGATGGAGCAAGTACCGTTCTATTGCCTCAAGGGCAGCCCGCTTAACGAGTCGCCGCTGGGCCTGTTCAATGTGGAAGAGGACGGTGCCATTCTGGAAGAAGAATTCGGCATTCCGCGCCGCTATCTGAAAACCATCCCCAGCCCGTGGGCGGTGAAACGCCTGCATGAATTCAATGGCGACATCGGTCAGTTCAAAGTAGTGAAGCGCTACCCGTCGGTGCTACGGCAGATCGCCGTCGCCAAGACCGAACCGGGCGATGAAAACAACCAGGACATCAGTTCGCTGGTGGGCAAGGTGGATATCCGCAAGCTGGAAAAATACGCCCAGGACGACCCGGATGCCTACAGCTACTCCGGTGGCCTCTGCTTGGCCAATCAGGGTCTGCTGGAATTCGTGGAAATGTTCAAGGCCCCAATCAAGGTGCTGCACCCGCTGCTGACTGCCACTCAGGAAAGCAACTTCAAGGGTACCGAAGGCTTTGGTGCGATTCCTTTCGATGGCATCGTACTGGCGCACTCCAATGAATCGGAGTGGAAACAGTTCCGCAACAACAAGAACAACGAGGCCTTCCTCGACCGTATCTATATCGTCAAGGTACCGTACTGCCTGCGCGTGACCGAAGAGATCAAGATCTACGACAAGCTGATCCGCAACTCGTCTCTGGGCCATGCGCCGTGCGCCCCCGGAACGCTGAAGATGATGGCGCAGTTTGCCATTCTGTCGCGGCTGAAAGAGACGGAAAACTCCAGCCTGTTCAGCAAGATGCAGGTGTACGACGGCGACAACCTTAAAGATACCGACCCCAAGGCCAAGTCGCTGCAGGAATACCGCGACTACGCCGGGGTGGACGAGGGCATGAACGGTCTTTCCACCCGCTTTGCCTACAAGATTCTGTCCAAGGTGTTCAACTTTGATAATCAGGAAGTGGCTGCCAACCCGGTGCATCTGTTGTATGTGCTGGAACAGCAGGTGGAGCGCGAACAGTTCCCGGCCGAGCAGGAACAGAAATACCTGACCTTCCTCAAGGAGTATCTGGCACCGAAGTATGTCGAGTTCATCGGCAAGGAAATCCAGACCGCTTATCTGGAAAGCTACTCGGAATACGGCCAGAACATTTTTGACCGCTATGTCACCTTCGCCGACTACTGGATTCAGGACCAGGAATACCGCGATCAGGATACCGGCGAAATCTTCGACCGTACCTCGCTCAATGGCGAACTGGAGAAAATCGAAAAACCGGCCGGAATTTCCAATCCCAAGGACTTCCGCAACGAAATCGTCAACTTCGTGCTGCGGGCCCGGGCCAACAATGGCGGCAAGAACCCGACCTGGACCAGCTACGAAAAGCTGCGCACGGTGATCGAGAAGAAGATGTTCTCCAATACCGAAGAGCTGTTGCCGGTGATTTCCTTCAATGCCAAGGCCAGCGTCGAAGACGCCAAGAAGCATGAAGACTTCGTCAACCGCATGGTGGAAAAGGGCTACACCGCCAAGCAGGTACGCCTGCTGTGCGAATGGTATCTGCGGGTACGCAAGTCCTCCTGACCATGCAACGGCAGCCCGGGAATATTCCGGGCTGACCGGCACCGATTTCTGCCCGGTCTGTCTGACATTAGACAGACCGGCCAGGCCAGACTTGCCGTGCTTGTGCAAACCGGGCCGCAGGAGACAACAGCGAGGTTGCCATGTCCCACATCATAGACAGACGCCTGAACGGCAAGAACAAGTCCGCGGTCAACCGCGAACGCTTCTTGCGCCGCTTCAAGGCGCAGATCAAGGAAGCCGTCTCTCGTGCGGTGAAGGGGCGCAGTATCACCGACATCGAGAGTGGCGAGAAAGTCTCCATTCCGGTCAAGGATATTTCCGAGCCGGTATTCCATCACGGCCAGGGGGGGATACGCGAACAGGTTCATCCGGGGAATGAGGAGTTCATTCGTGGCGACCGCATCCCGCGCCCGCAAGGCGGGGGAGGTGGTGGAGGTGGTGGCAAGGCCAGCCAGGATGGTGAAGGTGAGGATGACTTTGTCTTCGAGCTGTCACGCGAGGAGTTCCTCAACGTCTTCTTCGACGACCTGGCCCTGCCCAATCTGATCAAGACCCAGCTGATGGGTGTGGAAGAGCTCAAGCAGGTGCGGGCTGGCTACACCAATGACGGCACGCCGGCCAATATCAGCATCGTGCGCTCGCTACGCGGCGCGCTGGCCCGGCGCGTGGCCATGGCGGCACCTACGCTGGCCCGGCTGGGAGAGGCCGAAGAAGGTCTGGACGAACTGCTGGAATCCGACGATGAAAGCACGCAGGAAGTGCGCGAGCAACGCAAGCGCATCCATCTGCTGCGCGAGAAGCTGGGCAGCATTCCCTTCATCGACCCCTTCGATCTGCGCTACAACAACCGTATCCAGCAGCCCAAGCCCACCAGCCAGGCGGTGATGTTCTGCATCATGGATGTATCCGGCTCGATGGACGAGCAGAAGAAGGATATGGCCAAGCGCTTTTTCATCCTGCTCTATCTGTTTTTGCAGCGAAACTACGACAAGATCGAGGTAGTGTTCATCCGTCACCACACCAGTGCGGTGGAAGTGAATGAAGAAGACTTCTTCCACTCGCGCGAAAGCGGCGGCACCGTGGTGTCCTCGGCGCTCAACCTGATGGCTGATATCGTGAAGAAGCGCTACAACAGCAGCGAGTGGAACATCTATGCCGCCCAGGCTTCCGACGGCGACAACTGGGACAGCGATTCGGCCAACTGCGGCCGCATCATGGAAGAGCAGCTGCTGCCTTATTGCCAGTACTTCGCCTACATCGAAATTACCGAAGGCGAGCCACAGAATCTCTGGTACGAGTACCTCAAGGTCAAGGAGCGCCAGCGCCACTTTGCCATGCAGAAAATCCGCTCGGCCTCCGATATTTATCCGGTATTCCGGGAGCTGTTCAAACGCCAGCCAGCCACGCGCGCCTGAGCGCCGGGGTGGCCAGCCAAGGGGAAAACAGCATGACACCCATTTCCACCGGGTCCGAATGGACCTTCGACCTGATCGACGAATACGACCGCGAAATCCGCAAGATTGCGGTGGATGAATTCAAGCTGGACGTGTATCCCAACCAGCTGGAAGTGATTACTGCCGAGCAGATGATGGATGCCTACTCCTCGGTAGGCATGCCGGTGAATTATCACCACTGGAGCTTCGGCAAGCATTTCGTCTCCACCGAAAAAAGCTACAAGCGCGGCCAGATGGGCCTGGCTTACGAGATCGTCATCAACTCCAGCCCGTGCATTGCCTATTTGATGGAAGAAAATTCCATGACCATGCAAGCACTGGTGATTGCTCATGCGGCGTATGGCCACAACAGCTTCTTCAAGGGCAATTACCTGTTCCGTGCCTGGACCGATGCCTCGGCCATTATCGACTATCTGGTGTTTGCCAAGTCCTATATCAGCAAATGCGAAGAGCGTTATGGCATCGATACCGTAGAGGAGTTGCTGGATTCATGCCATGCGCTGATGAACTACGGCGTTGACCGTTACAAACGGCCACAGAAGCTGTCACTGGCCGAGGAGCAGGCTCGGCAGGAAGAGCGCGAGCAGTATTTGCAGATGCAGGTGAATGACCTGTGGCGCACCATTCCGCGCCGTGACAAGGATGATGCCAACCGTGAGCCACCGCGTTTTCCAGCCGAGCCACAGGAAAACCTGCTGTACTTCATCGAAAAATCTGCCCCCTTGTTGGAGCCGTGGCAGCGCGAGCTGGTACGTATCGTGCGCAAGGTGGCGCAGTATTTTTACCCGCAGCGCCAGACCCAGGTAATGAACGAAGGCTGGGCCACGTTCTGGCACTACACCATCCTCAACCGCTTGTACGACAAGGGGCTGGTGACCGATGGCTTCATGATGGAGTTTTTACAGAGCCACACCAATGTGGTGTACCAGCCGCCGGTGACGGCGCGCTGGTATAACGGCATCAACCCGTATGCGCTGGGCTTTTCCATGTACCAGGACATCAAGCGCATCTGCGAGAACCCCACCGAGGAAGATAAAGCCTGGTTCCCCGATCTGGCCGGCAGCGACTGGCGCGCATCGCTGGAGTTCGCCATGAAGAACTTCAAGGACGAAAGCTTTATCTCGCAGTACTTGTCACCCAAGCTCATCCGCGAATTCCGCATGTTCTCCATTCGCGATGATGATCACGAGGACAAGCTGGAGGTGTCGGCCATTCATGATGAAAACGGCTATCGCGATATCCGCAGCAAGCTGGCCGAGCAGTACAACCTTGGTTCGCGTGAGCCGAATATCCAGGTGTGGTCGGTAAATGTGCGTGGCGATCGCAGCCTGACCCTGCGTCACACCATGCATAACCGTCGCCCGCTGGACGAGGGCAGTGCACAGGAGGTGCTCAAGCATGTGGGACGATTGTGGGGCTTTGATGTGCGGCTGGAGAGCGCGGACAACGATGGCAGCATCACCCAGCGTTTTGAAGTGAAATCCAGCCTGGAACTACAACGGCTGTAGTATGTGATCGGGAGGAAAAGGGCCTGCCTGCAAGACAGGCCCCGACAGGCCTTAGCGCAGACCCAGAACATCCTGCATGTCAAACAGGCCGGCAGGCTTTTCAGCCAGCCATTTGGCAGCACGTACGGCACCGTTGGCAAAAGTGGCGCGGCTGGAGGCCTTGTGCGTGATTTCCACACGCTCGCCCAGGGCGGCAAACAGCACGGTATGATCGCCCACTACATCGCCTGCACGCACGGTGGCAAAGCCGATGGTGTTGGGGTCACGTTCGCCGGTTACGCCTTCACGGCCATAAACGGCACATTGCTTCAGATCACGGCCCAGTGCGTCGGCAATCACTTCACCCATGCGCAGGGCGGTACCGGAGGGAGCGTCCACCTTGAAGCGGTGGTGGGCCTCGGTGATTTCGATGTCGTAGCCTTCGTTCAGTACGCGGGCTGCCATGTCCAGCAGCTTGAAGGTGAGGTTGACCCCGACACTGAAGTTGGAGGCAAACACGATGCCGATTTTTTCGGCAGCGGCCTTGATGGTCGCCTTGCCGGCATCATCGAAACCGGTAGTGCCGATGATCATCTGCACCGCATGCTGTTGGCACTCTTCCAGATAGGCCAGTGTTGCTTCCGGACGGGTAAAGTCGATGACTACATCTGCTCCGGGCAGGGCAGCCGCGAAGTCGCTGGAAATCTTGACGCCGGTCTGCTGGCCGATGAACAGGCCTGCATCCTGGCCAATGAAGTCCGAGCCGGCACGATCCACTGCGGCGTGGAGGCGCACGCCCGGAATAGCCAGTACGGATTCAATCAGCGTGCGGCCCATGCGACCGGCAGCACCAACAATGATGACTTTCAATTCGCTCATTGTTTCTGACCTTCCTGCGAGGCAGGCTGTGCCTGCTGGGCCGGAGCCGAGGCATCAACCGGCAGGACGGCGCGCTCGGCCGGTTGTGCCGTGCCTTCTACCCGTACCATGGTGTCGCCTTCAAAGAACACGGTCAGCAGCGTCTTGTCCACCAGCTTGCCCTGCTTGGTATCCTGATAAGGATAGTCCCAGCGGTTGCTGTGGAAGGCATCTGTCAGCAGCGGCGTGCCCAGCAGGAAGCGGACCTGCGAGCGGGTCATGCCGGGTTTGAGTTTGGCCACAGCATCTGCCGTGACATAGTTGCCCTGCTGGATTTCCATTTTATAGGGAGAAATCCAGTGGACGGGATTCATGGAGGTGCAGCCGGAGAGGGCAATGACGGCAGCGATGATCAGGGCGCGCATGAGACTCCGATGAGCTGAGTAATAATTAACTGGCGATGTTAGGCAAAGCCGCAAAAAGGCTTTATCATGCTTCAAAAATCGACCCAATTTATATCACGATGAGCAAAGCCAGTCACCTTAAAGATATCGGCCTGAAGGCTACCGGTCCACGTCTGAAAATTCTTGACCTGTTCGAGATGACAGAAGACCGCCACATGTCTGCCGAAGATGTCTACCGCAAACTGCTGGCCGAAAATATCGATATCGGTCTGGCCACCATTTACCGTGTGCTCACCCAGTTCGAACAGGCGGGCATTCTGGTGCGCCACCATTTCGAGTCCGGTAAGGCGGTATACGAACTGAACCAGGGCGGCCATCACGACCACATGGTATGTGTGAAGTGTGGCAGCGTAATGGAGTTCTTCGACCCGGAAATCGAAGCACTGCAGGATCGTATCGCTGAGCAGCATGGTTTCCGCATTGCCGAACACGCGCTGTACCTGTATGGCGAATGTGTCGAATGCCAGGGCAAGTCCGGCAGTAAATAATGATTCCCTGGCTTGGCCAAGAACTGGTTTTTCCTCCGGTTCGTACCGCACTGGCCGAGCCGGATGGCCTGCTGGCCGCGGGCGGCGACCTGTCGCCTGCCCGCCTGCTGCAGGCTTACACCCAGGGCATCTTCCCCTGGTTTTCCGAGGGCGAGCCCATCCTGTGGTGGTCGCCTTCCCGGCGCATGGTGCTGTTTCCCGAACAGCTGCACGTCCGGCGCTCGCTGGACAAGGTGCTGCGCAACCGCCCCTTCCGTGTCACCGTCGATACCGCTTTCCGGCAGGTGATTGAAGCCTGTGCCGCCCCGCGCGATGGCGCGGCCGGGACCTGGATCATTCCCCCCATGGTTGAGGCCTATTGCAGGTTGCATGCGCTGGGCATCGCCCATTCGTTTGAAGTATGGATGGATGGCGAGCTTGCCGGTGGCTTGTACGGCGTTGGTTTGGGGAGGATGTTCTATGGAGAATCAATGTTTTCGCACCGCACGGATGCCTCCAAGATTGCCTTTGTCCACATGGCTCGCCACCTGGCCGGGCAAGGTGTGCGGATGATCGACTGCCAGATGCATACCCCACATCTGGAAAGCCTGGGCGCGACACTGATTCCAAGAACCTTATTTCTTGCTAAGCTGAAGCAGAGTACGCTTGAACCCCAGGCGGACAGTATGTGGATCTATCACTTCGACAATGAGCCATCGTGATGCCCCATCGGCGGTTGCTATTCATTTTTACGCGACTGCACCCTACCCATGTAGCTATCTGGACGATCGCCAGGCGCGGTCGCAGGTAGCCATTCCGGCTGAGGCCATCGACGCGGCGGTGTATAGCCAGTTGGTCAAGCTGGGTTTTCGCCGCAGCGGTCTGTATACCTATCGTCCTTACTGTGACAGTTGCCAGGCTTGCGTGCCCGTCAGGCTGCCGGTAGCCGATTTTCAGCCTAATCGGAGCCAGCGTCGCAGCTGGAAACGTCTACAGCAAATGGAAGTCAGGCTGCTGCCACTGGAGTTCTGCGAAGACCATTACCAGCTCTATCACCGCTATCAACAATCGCGCCATGCTGGTGGCGGTATGGCCGAGGACAATGTGCAGCAGTATTCGGAGTTCATCCTGAAGAGCGGTGTAGAGAGCGTGCTGGCGGAGTTCCGTCTGGCGGGCGAGCTGAAAATGATCAGCCTGATCGACCGCTTGTCCGATGGGCTGTCTGCGGTATACACCTTCTACGACTCGGATGATGCCCAAGCTGGCTACGGCGTATTCAACGTAATGTGGCAGATTGAGCTGGCGCGAGTGTGGGAACTGCCTTATCTGTATCTGGGTTACTGGATTGCTGATTGCCGCAAGATGGCCTACAAGTCGCAGTATCGACCGCTGGAGTGTTTACGTGACGGGCGTTGGGTGACGATGGCTGTAATGCCCTGAAGGGGATAACTGCCAAACAGGCTGACCATGGTCAGCCTGTTTGGTTTGCAGTGCCTGTAACCGGCAATCAGAAGGGTACGACGCGATCGTCACCGCTGCCGGTCAGTACTCGCACCCGCTGACCTGCAGCCAGCGGGATATCTGCATCCTGTACGATGGAAATCATGCGTCCGCTGCCATCAAGCTTCACGGTGACTTCCAGCGCATTCTTGGTACCCATGCTGCGTTGGGCTGCCTGCGTACCAAAACCGCCAGCCAATGCGCCAACGATGCCACCGGCAATGGAGCCGCGGCCGCCGCCCAGTTCGCTACCTGCCAGGCCACCTAATGCGGCACCGCCCAAGGTCAGCAGTTCGTTGTTTTTGCCTTCCATCTTGACATTGTTTACAGAAACCACAGTTCCGAGTTCAACTGTTTGCGCCCTGCGCATCTGGCCTTGAGAGTAGACCGCAGCCGAGTCGGAAGTGGCACAGCCGGCCAGAAGGCCGAGTGACAAGCTGCCCAGCAAGGCCAGGCGAGTCATCTTGTAGAACATGATGGGCTCCTTGAAATCAGTTTCGGGTTTGTTGCTGCAAGTACTGCGCAATGGCCTGGCTGCACTGGGCAATCAGCGGCGGGCCTTGATAGATCAGGCCGCTGTACAGCTGTACCAGTGTGGCACCTGCTTGGAGTTTTTCTACCGCATCTTCTCCGCTGAAAATGCCGCCTACGCCGATGATGGGCAGGCTGCCATCCAGCTCGCGGGCCAGCTTGCGGATCAGCGCCGTTGAGCGCTCCCGTACCGGAGCACCTGACAGGCCGCCAGTTTCATCCTGCAGGGGATGGCCGGCAATTTCAACACGGGACAGCGTGGTATTGGTGGCGATCACGCCATCAATCTTGTTGATGGTCAGCAGGCGGGCAATGTCGGCAATCTGTTCATCGTCGAGATCCGGGGCAATCTTCACTGCCAGCGGGACATAGCGGCCATGCTGATCGGCCAGTTGCTGCTGTCGGTTTTTCAGGGCGGACAGCAGGCGGGACAGTTCGTCACCCTGTTGCAGCTGGCGCAGGTTTTTGGTGTTGGGTGAGGAAATGTTGACCGTGATATAGCTGGCATAGGCATACACCTTGTCCAGGCAGATCAGGTAGTCGTCTACCGCATTTTCTATCGGGGTAACGGCATTCTTGCCGATATTGATGCCCAGTACGCCGTTGAAGTGGCAGTTGCGCACATTGTCCAGCAGCACATCAACGCCACGGTTGTTGAAACCCATGCGGTTGATGATGCCCTGATGTTCCGGTATACGGAACAGGCGTGGCTTGGGGTTGCCGTCCTGTGGGCGTGGCGTGATGGTGCCGATTTCCAGAAAACCAAAGCCCAATGCCGCCAGCGCATCGATATGATCGCCGTTTTTATCCAGCCCTGCCGCCAGGCCCACCGCATTGGGAAAGGTCAGGCCCATGGCCTTGACCGGCGCACGCGTGGCTGCGGGGGCTGCCAGGGACAGCAGGCGCAACTGATGTGCCTTGTCCAGCAGATGCAGGGTGTGTTCGTGGGCGGTTTCTGCGTCAAATCTGAACAGCAGAGGGCGCAGAAGGGGGTAGAGCATCGGTATCTCCGGAGTGAATATGCCTGCTAGTATAACCGTGCACGCGCCCTAACCGAAGTTTTGCCGGTCGGTTCGGAGAGGGGCACCGACCGGCGACAGGCTGCTCAGCGTATCTGGCAGGCGTCGGCAAAGTCGAAACGCGGCGAGCGCGGGTGCAGTTTTTCCACGTCGCCATAACCCAGATTGATCAGGAAGTTGGAGCGGAAGCGGCCATCGGGAAAGAAGGATGCATCCACGCCGGCATTGTCAAAACCGGACATCGGACCGCAGTCCAGCCCCAGTGCGCGGGCGGCCATGATGAGGTAGGCACCTTGCAAGCTGCTATTGCGTGATGCCGTGGTTTCGATGGCAGCGGCGTTGCCTTCGAACCAGCTCCTGGCATCAGCGTGCGGGTACAGCTGTGGCAGGTGTTCGTAGAACTGCATGTCCTGTGCCACGATCACGCATACTGGTGCGCTGAGGGTTTTTTCCACGTTGCCTTCCATCAGGAAGGGGCGCAGCTGCGCCTTGGCCTCGTTGCTCTTGAGGAATACAAAGCGTGCAGGGGAGGCATTGGCACTGGTGGGGCAAAGCTTGAGCAGATCAAACAGCTGGTGCAGGGTTTCATCGCTGATGTCACGCTGCTGCCAGTGGCTGTGGGTGCGGGCGTTGTGAAACAGTTGAGCCAGTGCTGCTGCCGGTAACGGGGTATTCATGAGGATGTCCTGTATTGTTTGTTGCGGGCTATTTGCCGGCAGGCACCGCCGCTGCCTGGGCGGGAGCAGGGGTTGGTGTGGTGGAGGGTTGGGATGGCAGCACTTCTGCCTCGTTCTGGTCTTCGGCCAGCACCGTGATTGATACACGGCGGTTGGTGGCGCGACCATCCGGTGTGGCATTGTCTGCCACCGGCAGGTTCTCGCCACGGCCTACGGCCACCAGCCGTGCCGGATTGATACCGTTTTCCTGGAATAACCGAACTACGCTGCCGGCACGAGCCGCGGACAGTTCCCAGTTGGAGGGATAGATGGAGGTCTTGATCGGTACATTGTCGGTAAAGCCTTCCACTCGGATCTGGTTGTTCACCTTGGACAGCAGGGCTGCCATGCTGGACATGATCTGGCGCGATTGGTCGTTGGGCGCTGCCTGGCCTACCGGGAAGAGGGCGGTGTCGCGAATGTCCACGGTAATGCCCTTGGGACTTTGGGTAATGTTGACTTGACCACCCTTGACCAGCGGATCCATCACCTTGGCCATGTCGGCTGCCAGCGAGCCCAGCTTGGTCGTGGGTTCAATGTGATGATCCCCCTTTACCGCCTTGGCAATCGGCTTGGTATCGGGAATCTCGATCATGGTATTGGCACCGCCGGTAGGCGGAGTGGTCTGGATATTGATTGTTGAACCACTGCGGAATGCGTCGACAATGGCTGAGGACAGCACCCGGTATTTACCTTCGTTGACCGAGGAGATGGCGTACATCACCACGAAAAAGGCAAACAGCAGGGTGATGAAGTCGGCGTAGGAAACCAGCCAGCGTTCGTGGTTTTCGTGCTCTTCTTCCTGCCGACGTCTTCTGCGTGCCATTTTATGCTCCGTGGCGGTGTGGGGTGGTCAGAACAGGCGGGTATTGAATAGGCTGCGTACGCCGCCGGCAAACTCCACGCCGATCTTGCGCGCCACGCGGCTGGACAGGTCGTCCTGCTGGGTGTAGTCCACCGTCTTTTCTGCCTTGATCACATCGCGGGCTACCGAGCGGGTGTTGCCCAGGCCATCAGCCAGCCCAAGCGGAATGCCTTTTTCACCAATCCACACCATGCCAGAGAACAACTGCGGGTCGTTTTTAAGCCGGCTGCCACGGCCATCCCTGACGGCCTTGATAAATTGCTGGTGGATGTCATCCAGCAATTGCTGGCGGATAGCGTCCTGTTTCGGATTAACCGGGGAGAAGGGGTCGCCCATGGCCTTGTTCTCGCCAGCGGTTTTCAGGCGACGCTCCACGCCCAGCTTGTCCATCAGGCCGGTAAAGCCGAAGCCGTCGGACAACACGCCAATGGAGCCGATGATGCTGGCCTTGTCGACGAAGATTTTGTCAGCCGCAGCGGCAATGTAATAGCAGCCGGAGGCGCAGACTTCCTGCACGGTCACGTATACCGGGATTGCCGGATGCAGCTTTTTCTGGCGGCGGATTTCGTCATAGGCCATGCCGGACAGTACCGGGCTGCCGCCGGGGCTGTTGGCCTCGATGATGATGCCGCGCGTGCCGCGGTCGTTGTAGGCGTCTTCCAGGGCGGCGCTCAGTTTTTCGGCGGTATTGTTTTCGCTGTCGATCACGCCATCCAGGCTGATCACGGCGGTATGGCCGCTGCCGGTGAGTGCATCCGCCGATTTGTCCTCATTGCGCAGGAAGATGGTGGTCAGCAGTACCGCGATGATGCCCAGCCACACCAGACGGAAGAAGATTTTCCAGCGGCGGGCGCGGCGTTGTTCCACCACGGCAGCCATGGCCAGTTTTTCCACCAGTTGACGTTCCCAGTTTGGAGTATCGTTCATTGCAGTTGCCCTGATTGCGGATGTCGGCAGTCTAACAAAATTCAGTCTGGCATGACATTCAGCCATACCTTGCCATCAGCTTCGACCAATGGCAGGGCCTGCAGATGTTGACCGCGACAGGGGCCGCCAACGCAGCGTCCATTGTTGGGCAGGTAGAGCGCGCCGTGCATGCTGCACACCAGATACTGGCCGGACAGGTCAAATATATTGCCGTCTTCCAGGTCTAGCTCAATCGGGATGTGCCGGCAGGCATTGACATAGCCGTAAACCCGGCCCTGATAGCGCAGGGCGATGGCAGATTGCGGCTTGCCATCCCTGCTTGTGATTTCAAAGCGCACTGCGCGGCCGCTGTCCACCAGGGCGGCGCTGTCGCAGATCAATCTAGCCGTGCCAGCAGCCATTGCTGCAACTCCGCAAAACTGTGGACGATGGTTTGTGGCTGGCAGTCTTGCAGCAGCCCCACGTCGTGTGCGCCATAGCTCACGCCCACGCCATGGGCGCGGGCATTCAGTGCCATGTTCAGGTCGTGGCTGGTGTCGCCAATCATCACCGTGCGGGCCAGTTCCACGCCCAGTTCGTCGCTGATTTCCTGCAGCATGGCTGGGTGCGGTTTGGAATGGCATTCGTCCACGGTGCGGGTGGCGTCAAATAGCGGCCCCAGGCCGGTTTCGGCCAGCAGGCGATTGAGGCCCACCCGGCTGTTGCCGGTGGCTACCGCCATGAAGACGCCACGTTCGCGCAGCGTATGCAGTCCTTCGCGCACGCCATCGAACAGCGTCACGTCTTCGTCGCTGCTACGGTAATGGCGGATAAAGCATTCGGTCAGCGCCTTGTGCTGGGCATCGTCCAGGCCGGGGCAGGCCATGTGTAGCGCCTGGTCCAGTCGCAGGCCGATGACATGGCTGGCCGCCTGGCGGTCAGGGACCGGCAGGCCCAGTTCGCGACAGGCATTCTGGATAGAGTGGGTGATGTGCGCGGTAGAGTCCATCAGCGTGCCATCCCAGTCAAAAACCAGCAGGTCGTAAACGCGTGCCATCAGCTTCTCAGTTTCTTCAGAAAGCCTTCCAGTTCGGCTGGTAGCGGTGCTTCCAGTTTCAGTATCTCGCCAGTCAGCGGGTGGGGCAGGGTCAGGCTGCGCGCGTGCAGGAACATGCGTTTCAGGCCGCGTTTGGCCAATTCTTTATTAAAGGCAAAATCACCGTATTTTTCGTCGCCGGCAATCGGGCAGCCACTGGCTTGCATATGCACGCGGATCTGGTGGGTACGGCCAGTGCGCAAATGGGCTTCCACCAGGGTGAAGTCGGCAAAGCGCTCCACCACGCTGAAATTGGTGTGGGCAAACTGGCCATCGTCGCCCTCGGCCACCTTGACACGGCGCTCGCCATCGGCGGTGTGGAATTTGAACAAGGGCAGCTTGACGCTCTTGTTGCTCGGGTCCCACGAGCCCAGACCCAGCGCCAGATAGCGCTTGTCCGGTACATTGGCACGCATCATGTCGTGCAGTTTCACCAGCGCCGAGCGCTTCTTGGCCAGCATCAGCAGGCCGGAGGTTTCCCGGTCCAGTCGGTGTACCAGTTCCAGATATTTCCAGTCCGGGTGCGCCTTGCGCAGTTGTTCGATCACGCCGAAGGACACGCCGCTGCCGCCATGCACGGCCACGCCGGCCGGTTTGTCGATTACCAGCAGGGCATTGTCTTCGTATGCCACCGGAAAGCTGCCGGGCGGCACATCGTTGACCGGGCGCTCGGCCACGCGTATGGGTGGAATGCGGATCGTATCGCCCGCCTGGATGCGGTAAGACGCGTCGCTGCGGCCCTTGTTCACCCGCACTTCGCCCGAGCGCAGAATGCGATAAATATGGCTTTTTGGTACGCCTTTCAGAATGCGCACCAGAAAGTTGTCCAGCCGTTGGCCGGAATCTCCCTCGTCTACGTCAAGAAACGTGACGGAGTCTTTGCGAATGTCAGTCATATTGCTTATACTTCGTGCGCTCGACCGCACATTTCAGTGCGATGACAGCGTTCCGGAAAGCCATGGTCACAGGCAGTATTGCCGCGTGATGCTGCTGCGGGAAAGTGAACCGGCCGGCAGGGTGTTGACCCTGACCTGATGCCGCGTCAACCGGCCGCAGCCAAGGTTAACTCGCTCACCAAAAAGCAGCGATGGTAATGCATTTAGTCGCATAACGCACTCACGAGTATTCCATTTCCTGATGCAGAGCCAGTCAGGAGATCTTGCAGCAAAGTTTGACCCGGCACGCAGCCCTCCAGTTTGTCCAGCTCGCCCGCGATGGCGGGCTGGGAGAAAATTTCCGATGCGCTAATGCGCTCAAACCCCCGGGCACGTGTGAATTTAGTCAGGAAGTAGGCTTGATATCTCGGTTGTAATGATCTTTATACCAACACTTCTTTCGGAAAGCGCCCATCAATAGCCTCTGGGCCGTCAAATACTGGCTGCATCCCTTGCGTGAGTGCCGCGCAGGGAACGTTTATGAAACGCATGTTGTTTAATGCAACGCAAGCTGAAGAGCTGCGCGTTGCCATCGTCGACGGGCAAAAGCTGGTCGACCTCGATATCGAAACCGTTGGCAAGGAACAGCGCAAGGGGAATATCTACAAGGGTATCATCACCCGTATCGAGCCTTCCCTTGAAGCCTGCTTTGTTGATTACGGTACCGAACGCCATGGCTTCCTGCCGTTCAAGGAAGTCTCCCGTTCCTATTTCCAGGGCTATGACGGTGGCCGTCCGCGCATTCAGGACGTGCTGCGTGAAGGCATGGAAGTGGTTGTCCAGGTGGAAAAGGACGAGCGTGGCAACAAGGGCGCTGCTCTCACCACCTATATCAGCCTGGCTGGCCGCTATCTGGTACTGATGCCCAACAACCCGCGTGGTGGTGGCGTATCCCGCCGCATCGAGGGTGAAGAGCGTCAGGAACTGAAAGACCTGCTCTCCCAGCTGGAAGTGCCCAATGGCATGAGCCTGATTGCCCGTACTGCCGGTATCGGTCGCAATCTGGAAGAACTGCAATGGGACATGGGTTACCTGATGCAGCTGTGGCGCGCCATTGAAGGTGCGGCCGGTTCGCAAAGCGCGCCTTTCCTGATTCTGCAGGAAGGCAGCCTGGTGATTCGCGCCATCCGTGACTACTACCATCCGGATATCGGCGAAATCCTGATCGACACCGACGAAATCTACGAACAGGCCCGCCAGTTCATGAGCCACGTGATGCCGAACATGGTGCATCGCGTGAAGCTGTACAAGGATCACGTACCGCTGTTCTCCCGCTTCCAGATCGAACACCAGATCGAAACCGCCTTCTCGCGTAGCGTACAGCTGCCGTCCGGTGGTGCCATCGTGATCGACCACACCGAAGCGCTGGTGTCCATCGACGTCAACTCCGCCCGCTCCACCAAGGGTGCCGACATCGAGGAAACCGCACTGCGCACCAACGTTGAAGCCGCCGAAGAAATCGCCCGCCAGCTGCGTCTGCGCGACCTGGGCGGTCTGATCGTGATCGACTTCATCGACATGGAAAACCCGAAAAACCAGCGCGAAGTGGAAAACAAGCTGCGTGATGTACTGAAGCACGACCGTGCTCGCGTGCAAATGGGCAAGCTGTCCCGCTTTGGCCTGCTGGAACTGTCGCGTCAGCGTCTGCAGCCGTCGCTGGGTGAAACCAGCCATGAGCCTTGCCCGCGTTGCCATGGCATCGGCTTCATCCGTGGTACCGAATCCTCCGCCCTGCACATCCTGCGCATCATCCAGGAAGAGGCGATGAAGGAAAACACCGGTGCGGTACACGCACAGGTGCCGGTTGATGTCGCCACCTTCCTGTTGAACGAGAAGCGTGCCGAAATCCACTCCATCGAAGAGCGTCTGGACGTGGATGTGGTGCTGATTCCGAACATCCATCTGGAAACCCCACATTACAAGATCGCCCGCATTCGTCACGACGATCTGGCCGAACTGGGCGATGGCCCGAGCTATCTGCGCGTGGAAGTGCAGGAAGAAGACATCATCACCAACTTTGGCCAGGAAAAACCCAAGGCCGAACGTCTGGAAGCCGCGGTCAAGGGCATTACCCCGCAACAGCCGGCTCCGGTATCCACTCAGCCTGTAGCTGCAGCAGCACCGGTGGTGGCCGAACAGGGCGTGGTCAGCCGTTTCTTTGGCTGGGTCAAGAGCCTGTTTGCCGAGCCGGAAGCTGCACCGCAGGAAACCGAAAAGAAAAAACCGGCAGCCGCCGGCCAGCGCGAAGGTCAGCGCAATGGCAATCGCCAGCGTAACAACGAACGTCGTCCGGGCAGTCAGGCACGCCGTGATCATCACGATCGCCGTCAGGGTGAAGAGGCCGGCAAGCGTCCGACCGAAGCACGTGCCGATGGTGAGCGCCAGGATGGCCGTCGTCAGTCACAACGTGGTGAGCGTGGTGACCGGCAGGAACGTCCGGAGCGTGTAGAGCGCCAGGAACGTGCCGAGCGCCCGGAGCGTCCGGAACGTGCCGAGCGCAGCGAACAGCCGCAACGCGAACCGCGTCAGCGCCGCGAACGCGAGCCGCGTGAAAACCGCGAAACGCGTGAACAGAATGCCCGCCCGCAAACTGAAGAGCGTGGCGAACAGGCTGCACCGCAAGCTGCTGAAAAGCCGTCCCGCCGTCGTCAACAGCCCGAGCGCAACGAAGCTGACAAGCCGCTGGCTGCTGCTCAGGAAGAACTGAACCTGAACAGCGCCGAAGGCGTGGAGGCTGCCGCCGAGTCTGCCGAACAGCAGGAGCGAGGTGAGCGTGGTCGCCGCCGCCGTGGTCGTCGTGACCGTCGCCGTGACAATGTCGAAGGCGATAGCACCGCTCAGGTGGCAGAAACTACCGCTGGTGATGTGACTGCCGAAGTGGCTGTTGCTGGCGTGGCTGCCGCCGCTGCGGTTGCGGTAGCTGCCGAAGTGGTTGCCCAACCGGCTGCAGAAGCTGAAGTTGCCGTGGCTCCTGCCGAGCTTGCACAAGAAGTTGTTGCCCCGGCGGCTGCTCCGGTCGAGACGGCAGCTGTTGTTGCCGCACCGGCTGAAGCTGCATCCGAACAGACTGCGCAGGCAGAGCAAGTGGTGGTGGCCGAGGTTGCTGCGCCTGCAGTGCTTGTCGTTGCCGAAGCACCTGTTGCTGTCGAGACCGCTGAAGTAGCCGAAGTGGCTGCGCCGCTGGAACAGATCAGCACCGTGGTCGAAACCAAGGTGGAGCAGCCTGAGGTGGCCGTCGCCGCCGAACCGGCACCTGCCGAACAGCCTGCTGCTGTGCAGCTTGAACACGTTGCCGAGATCGAGCCTGTGGCAGCGGCACCTGTGGTGGTGGAAGCTGCGGTAGTGGCCCAGCCCAAGGTGGAAGCCGCATTGCCGGCAGATCTGGGTGGTCTGGTCATGGTGGCAACCAAGGCTGTCTCCGAAGTGGAAGTTCCGCAAGTGGAAGTGCAGGCTGGCCCGCGCCGTCGCGACGTGGTACGTCAGACGGAAGAGCAGCATGTGGCCGTTGAGCTGAAGCAAGTGGAAACCCGCAACAACTGATGCTTGAATTGCCCCTGCAAAAAACACTTGCAGGGGCTTGACGATTTGCTCAGCTATTTATAGAATAGCTTTCTCTTTAGGCGATTCCCTGATAGCTCAGTTGGTAGAGCGACGGACTGTTAATCCGCAGGTCGCAGGTTCGAGCCCTGCTCGGGGAGCCAAGCATTTGAAGCCCAGTCAGCAATGACTGGGCTTTTTGCATTGTGCTGTCCGTCCTGGCTGCGCTCGGGCACAATCTGCCAGATAACAAGGACTGGTAGTTGAAAGGGGTTGGGGTGTCGATCACGCTGAAAAACGTGCGCTATTTTGTTGCCGTGGCCGAGATGGAATCCATTTCTCGTGCCGTACAGGACCTGAATGTTTCGCAATCGGTGGTGACTGAGGCCATTCGCGCACTGGAGGATGATCTGGGGGTGCTGTTGTTTACCCGTCACGCCCGTGGCATGAGCCTGACCCATGCCGGTTATCAGTTTCTGCGCCACGCCCACCAGATTCTGGCCTCGGTGCGCCATGCCCGCGAAGCCCTGTCTACCCGACCGGATGCCGTCACCGGCCAGCTCAATATCGGCGTCACCAGCCTGGTATGCGGTTACTTTCTGCCCTATCTGCTGGAGCGGTTTCGCAGCACTTTCCCGCAAGTGGATGTGAGGGTGGTGGAGGATCAGCGCGACTACATCGAGCACCTGCTGGTCAATGGCGAACTGGATGCTGCGGTACTCATTGTTTCCAATGTGCAGAACCGTCAGGCCTTGCATACCGAGGTGTTGCAACAATCCAGCTATCGCCTGTGGCTGCCTTCCGGTCATCGCCTGCTGGATGGTGGTGTGGTGACGCTGTCAGATCTGGCCGACCAGCCCTTGGTGGCGCTGAAGCTGGACGAACTGGAAGACGTGGCTACCGCGCTATGGCGGCAGATTGGCCGCAAGCCGCAGCTGGCGGTGCGTACTGCGTCGGTGGAGGCCATGCGTAGCCTGGTGGCGACTGGTGCCGGGCTGGCCATCATGCCGGATGTGCTGTATCGCCCCTGGTCGCTGGAGGGGGATAGGCTGGAGGTGCTGCCCTTGCAGGAGGCAACGCCGACGCTGGAAGTCGGGGTGGTATGGCGGCGTGGCATGCAGGTTTCTGACAACACCCATAACTTCCTTACCCTGGCCAGAGAGTACAGTCGCAGCCACAAACAGACCTTCTCCTGATATCTATTTAAAAGATAATCGCGTATTACTGATCGGAATTTTCGATAAATTACCCAATGTCATGTGGTACACCTGGTCTGCACGGAGGTCTGGTGTAGTTTCTACGGTCTGCGTTATTCCCATTTGCCTGCCTCTGGCATGAGCTATCTGTTTTTCCAAGTGCTGTCATTGGCCACACTGGCTAGGGGCGGTGGCGAACACTGCCTAGAATCGGCTCACACATTCCCAGACGCACAATGCGCAGTCCTTGGAGAAGGAGAAACGTGATGCAAAGCAGCCTGATTCGCCTGACCGCCGCCCTGGTCAGTTCCAGCCTGATTGCCCCTGCCGTGCTGGCCGCACCGCTGACCAGCCTGGGCAAGCCGGAAGGCAAGCTCAATATCATTGCCTGGCCCGGCTATATCGAACGTGGCCAGAGCGACAAGAATTACGATTGGGTGACCGGCTTTGAAAAAGCCACCGGTTGCCAGGTGAACGTCAAGACCGCCGCCACCTCGGATGAAATGGTGTCGCTGATGAATTCGCCCAATTACGACCTGGTGACGGCATCCGGCGATGCCTCGCTGCGGCTGATCTATGGCAAGAAGGTGCAGGAAATCAATCCGGCCCTGATTCCCAGCTGGAAGACGCTGGACCCGCGCGTGAAGAACGGCAACTGGTTCACCGTGGCCGGCAAGCCCTATGGTGTGCCCTACCAGTGGGGGGCCAACTTCCTGATGTACAACAGCAAGATCTTCCCCAAAGCGCCTAGCAGCTGGTCGGTGGTGTTTGAGCCGGGCAATCTGCCGGACGGCAAGCCCAACAAGGGCCGGGTGCAAGCTTACGACGGTGCCATCTATATTGCCGACGCTGCGCTTTACCTGATGCACAAGAGTCCCAAGCTGGGAATCAAGGATCCGTATGAACTGAACGAGGCCCAGTACGCTGCCGTGCTGCAATTGCTGCGTCAGCAAAAGGGCCTGACTCATCGTTACTGGCACGATGTCACGGTACAGATGAACGACTTCAAGAAAGAAGGCGTGGCGGTTTCCAGTGCCTGGGGTTACACCATCAACACCCTGCAAGCAGAGAAATTCCCGGTGGCCGGCACCATTCCGCAAGAAGGGGCCACCGGCTGGGCCGATACCACCATGCTGCATGCCCAGGCCCAGCACCCGGTTTGTGCATACAAGTGGATGGAATGGTCGCTCAACAAGAATCTGCAATCCGCACTGGCCGAATGGTTTGGTTCCAATCCGGTGGTGGCGGACGCCTGCAAGACCAAGGCTCCTGGTGGCAGCAATTTCTGCCAGAGCAACGGTTTTGACCGCTTCGGCCAGATCCGCTTCTGGCGTACGCCGGTGGCCAAGTGCAGCCAGGGTAGCTGTGTACCCTACAGCCGCTGGACTGCCGATTACATTGCCATCATGGGCGGTCGCTGACCGTATGCAGAACATGCTGCCTGCCGGTGTGGTACCGGTGGGCAGCCGGGAGTCTTGTTCATGAGCCTTGCTGTGCGTTTCCAACAGGTCAGCCGCCATTACGATGCCGTGCGCGCGGTAGACCAGATCGACCTTGCCATTGCCGAGGGCGAATTCTTTTCCATGCTGGGGCCGTCCGGTTCCGGCAAAACCACCAGCCTGCGGCTGATTGCCGGGTTCGAGCAGCCCAGCAGTGGCTCCATCCAGATTTTCGGCCGTGAAGCCGCTGGCCTGCCGCCCAATCTGCGTGACGTCAACACCGTGTTCCAGGACTACGCGCTGTTTCCGCACATGAGTGTGCTGGACAATGTGGCCTACGGGCTGATGATCAAGGGCGTGGCCCGTGCCGAGCGTCATCGCCGTGCCGAAGCCATGCTGGAAATGGTCAAGCTGGGGCAGTACGGCAGCCGCCGCCCGTCGGCCCTGTCCGGTGGCCAGCGCCAGCGCGTGGCACTGGCGCGGGCGCTGATCCTGCAGCCGCGTGTCCTGCTGCTGGATGAACCGCTGGGCGCGCTGGACCTGAAACTGCGCGAACAGATGCAGACCGAGCTGAAAGCTCTGCAGCGCAAGCTGGGTATTACCTTCATCTATGTCACCCATGATCAGGGCGAGGCACTGTCGATGTCGGACCGGGTGGCGGTGTTCAACAAGGGCCGTATCGAACAGATTGCCGCCCCGCAAGAACTCTACACCCGTCCGGCCACCGCCTTTGTGGCCGACTTTGTCGGTACTTCCAATGTGTTCGATGCCGCTTGGGCCGCCAGCCTGACCGGCCAGCAGCAGGCTTTTGCCGTGCGGCCAGAGCGCATACGTCCGGCACAAGACGTCCAGGATGGTGATGGCATCCGCCTGCCTACCCGTCTGCTGGATGTGCAGTATCTGGGCGCGGTCAGCCGCTACGAGCTGGAAGCCGGCCCGGAGCGCATCATCAGCATGGTGCTGCCCAATGACGATGCTGCTGCCACGCTGGCGCTGACACCGGGCCAGCCGATCACGGTATGGCTGCCGGCACAGGCCATGCATGCCTTGGCCGGTTGAGGAGGACAAGATGATGACTGCTTCGCTGCCCCAGGGGCAGATTGCGCCAGCCCGGCAGGGATTGCTGATACGCCTGGGCATCACCCTCTACCGTCACCCCGGTTTGCAACTGCTGTTGCTGCTGGCGCTACCACTGCTGTGGTTCGTGCTGGTGTATCTCGGTTCGCTGTGTACCTTGCTGGCTCAAAGTGTGTTCACTTTTGACGACTTCACCATGTCGGTCAGCCGGGAACTGACGCTGGATAACTACCGCCAACTGCTGTCGCCGGCCAATCTGGACGTGGTGTTGCGCACCCTCAGCATGGCCACGCTGGTGTCGCTGGCTTCGGCAGTGCTGGCTTTTCCGCTGGCCTATTACATGGTGCGTTATGCCCGTGGCTGGCAGAAGGGCTTCTTTTATGTAGCGGTGATGCTGCCGATGTGGGCCAGCTATATCGTCAAGGTGTATGCCTGGACGGTGTTGCTGGCCAAGGGTGGCATCGTGTACTGGGCCTATCAGTCGCTGGGCTTGCAGGGCATTGTCGACTGGTTGATGACACTGCCGCTGTTGGGGGGCAATTCGCTGACCACCTCCAATCTGGGGCGCTTTACCGTGTTTACCTATATCTGGCTGCCTTTCATGATCCTGCCCATCCAGGCGGCACTGGAGCGGGTACCGGCCAATCTGCTGCAGGCCAGTAGCGATCTGGGTGCCAGCGGTGCACAAACCTTCCGCCATGTGATTCTGCCGCTGGCTTTCCCTGGCGTGGTGGCCGGTTCCATCTTCACGTTTTCATTGACCTTGGGCGACTACATCATCCCGCAATTGATTGGCCCTTCCGGCCTGTTTATCGGCTCGATGGTGTACACCATGCAGGGTTCCATCGGCAATATGCCGCTGGCGGCCGCCTTTACCGTGGTGCCGGTGTGCATCATCGGCCTGTACCTGCTGGGTGCCCGCAAGCTGGGAGCGTTCGATGCACTCTGATCAATCCGACCGCGCCCCGTGGTGGCTGCGCCTGCTGGCCTTTGGCGGCATCGGTTTCCTGTTTTTGCCCATTGCGGTGATCGTGCTGTATGCCTTCAATGCGGAAAGTTCGGGTTACAGCTTTCCGCCACAGGGCTTCACCCTGGGCTGGTTTGCTGCTGCCTTTGCCCGCGATGATGTGCTGGCTGCCATCGGCCTGTCCTTGCGGTTGGCGGCACTGGCCACGGTGCTGGCGCTGCTGCTGGGCACACTGGCCGCCGCGGCGCTGTACCGGCGAGACTTTCTGGGCAAGGACGCCATCACCATGATGTTGATCCTGCCGATTGCACTGCCCGGCATCATCACCGGCATTGCCTTGCTGTCGGCCTTCCGGCTGGCGGACATCACGCCGGGTTTCTGGACCATCGCCATCGGCCACGCCACCTTCTGCGTGGTGGTGGTGTACAACAACGTGATTGCC
Organism: Aquitalea denitrificans; assembly: GCF_009856625.1. GTDB lineage: Bacteria > Pseudomonadota > Gammaproteobacteria > Burkholderiales > Chromobacteriaceae > Aquitalea > Aquitalea denitrificans. The sequence continues at coordinate 3,108,571 of NZ_CP047241.1, read as the reverse complement.
CGCTTTCGCCGTATCAGCACCAGTTTGCTGGAGGCCTCGCAAGACCTGGGGGCGGACATGTGGCAGAGCTTTCGCTATGTCATCCTGCCGCAGATAGCCACTGCGCTGCTGGCGGGCGGCATGCTGGCCTTTGCCTTGAGTTTTGACGAGATCATCGTCACCACCTTTACCGCCGGCAATGAAGTGACGCTGCCCATCTGGATGCTGAACCAGCTTACCCGGCCGCGCGATGTACCCATTACCAATGTGGTGGCCCTGTGCGTGATGCTGATGACAGCACTGCCCATTCTGGCTGCTTATACCCTGACCCGTGGCACGGAAGACATTGCCGGCAGCGGCAAATAGACGAGGACTGAGCATGGACAAGACTCTGCAATGCAAAATGCTGATCAATGGCGAATTCGTGGCCGGGGAGGGCGATGCGGAAGCCATTCTCAACCCGGCCAGCGGTGAGCTGATCGTCAAGATCAACGAAGCATCGCTGGAACAGGTACAGGCAGCCGTGGCTGCCGCCCAGGCGGCATTCCCGGCCTGGGCCACCACTACCCCGCGCGAGCGTGCCGAAAGGCTGCTGCAACTGGCCGATGCCATCGAGGCGCGCGGGCCGGAATTTGCCCGGCTGGAATCGCTCAACTGCGGCAAGCCCTATCATCTGGCACTGAATGATGAAATTCCCGCCGTGGTGGATGTGTTCCGCTTCTTTGCCGGCGCGGTGCGCGCCCAGACCGGCATGCTGGCAGGTGAATACCTGCCTGGCCATACCAGCATGATCCGCCGCGACCCGCTGGGCGTGGTGGCCTCGATTGCGCCGTGGAACTATCCGCTGATGATGGCGGCCTGGAAAATGGCACCGGCGCTGGCAGCAGGTAATACCGTGGTACTCAAGCCGTCCGAGCAGACGCCGCTATCCACGCTGAAGCTGGCCGAGCTGGTGGCCGGCCTGTTTCCGGCCGGGGTGTTCAACCTGGTGCTGGGCCGGGGCGAAAGCGTGGGCAGCCCGCTGATCTCCCAACCGCAAGTACGGATGATTTCCATCACCGGCGATGTGTCCACCGGCCAGCGCGTGCTGGAAACCGCCGCGCGTTCGGTCAAGCGTACCCATCTGGAGCTGGGCGGCAAGGCGCCGGTCATCATCTTTGATGATGCCGACCTCACCGCTGCCGTGGAGGGCATCCGCGCCTTCGGTTACTACAATGCCGGCCAGGACTGCACCGCCGCCTGCCGCCTGTATGTGCAAAAAGGTGTTTACGAACGCTTTGCCGCCGATCTGGCCAGCGCGGTGGGCAGCATCAAGGTGGGCCACCAGCATCTGGAAGGCGTGGAAATGGGACCGCTGATTTCCGAGCGCCAGCGCAACCGGGTGGCCAGCTTTGTCGAGCGCGCCCAGCAACAGCCGCATGTCGAGGTGCTGACCGGCGGCAAGCTGGGTGAGGGGCCGGGCTTTTTCTACCAGCCTACGGTGATTGCCGGCGCGCGCCAGCAGGATGAAATCGTGCAGCGTGAAGTGTTTGGCCCGGTGGTGTCCATCACCCCGTTTGACGATGCCGAGCAGGTAATCCAGTGGGCCAATGATTCCGACTACGGCCTGGCCAGCTCGGTGTGGACGGCAGACGTGGGCCGGGCGATGCAGGTGAGCGCCCAGCTGCAATACGGCTGCACCTGGGTCAACACCCACTTCATGCTGGTGAGTGAAATGCCACATGGCGGCATGAAGCGCTCCGGCTATGGCAAGGACATGTCGATGTACGCGCTGGAAGATTACAGCTGTGTGCGCCACATCATGCTAAAGCACTGAGCACCGCTTTAAACCTGCTCAGCCGCCTTGGTTGCCAGCCCGGTATGTTTCCTGTTAAACGGCCGGGCTGTTTCATTTGCCACGGTATTCCACCCGCTCCAGCATTTCCTCCACCGCCAGTTGTAGTGCCTGGGCCGCGCCGTCCGGGCCGGGGCGGTCGGCAAAACCGGTCCATTCGCCGTAGCGCAGCTGCCAGCCGCAGAAGTCCGCCGCATCCACCCGCAGGATGAATTCCGGCACGGAAAACACCGCGCCGCTGGCGGTGGTGAGCTGGTAATAGACGATGCTGCTGCTGTCTTCGATAAACATGGCAATCCTGTGTCCGTGCAATGCAAGCAAGCTGGCAACCTTACTCCGTGCCGTCAGTGCTGACCAGCCGGATACGGTGGTGATTTTGCAGCGGCGAAGCCTAAACCCGCTTACTAAAATGGGGATAGGGCGCGCAGCATGCCAATGGTAAGATTGCTTGCATTTTTTTACCTGGACTGAAGGCGAATGCCTTCTCTTCCCCTTGCATGCCATCTCGAGACTCCAGCTCATGAAACGTCTTTTGCAGTCCCGGTCCGAACTGGCACAGATCATGTTTACCTTCCGGCATGTGTTTTACCGGCTGGCGGGGTTCAGCGCGGTGATCAACCTGCTGATGCTGCTGCCCTCCATCTACATGCTGCAGATCTACGACCGGGTATTGCACAGCCGCAATGAAACCACGCTGCTGATGCTGACCCTGATGGTGGTGGGGCTGTACGGCCTGATGGCGGTGCTGGAGTTGGTGCGCTCGGCGGTGCTGATCCGCGTGGGCAACCGGCTGGACATGCAGCTGAACTTTCGCGTGTTCACCGCCGCCTTCGAGCGCAATCTGCGTCGCAACAACGGCAATGCCAGCCAGGCACTGCACGACCTCACCACGCTGCGCCAGTTCCTCACCGGCAATGGCCTGTTTGCCTTTTTCGATGCGCCGTGGGCCCCCATCTACCTGGTGGTCACCTTCATGTTCCACTGGATGCTGGGCCTGTTCGTGCTGGCCGGCATGCTGATCCTGTGCGCGCTGGCCTGGCTGACCGAACTATCCACCCGTAAACCGCTGGGTGAGGCCAATCAGGCGGCCATTGCCGCCAGCAATTACGCCAACAACAATCTGCGCAATGCCGAAGTGATTGAGGCCATGGGCATGCTGCCGGCACTGCGCGAGCGCTGGTTCCTGCTGCAAAGCCGGGTACTGGAAAAACAGACCGAGGCTTCCGACCGCGCCGCACGCATTGGCGCGCTCTCCAAGCTGGTACGGCTGGCCTTGCAATCGCTGGTGCTGGCAGTGGGGGCGGTACTGGCCATCCAGAATGAAATTTCCCCCGGCATGATGATTGCCGGTTCCATCCTGATGGGCCGCGCCTTGCAGCCGGTGGAAATGGCCATCGCCACCTGGAAGCAACTGATCTCTGCCCGCGCCGCCTATCAGCGCCTGGATGAACTGCTGGTGGAGTATCCGGCACGCATCAGCGGCATGAGCCTGCCGCGGCCACAAGGCAATCTGCAGCTTGAGGGCGTGGTGGCGGCAGCGCCGGGCAGCAGCCTGCCCATTCTGAAAAACATCAGCTTTGCCGTGCAACATGCCGATGTGGTGGGCATTGTCGGCCCCAGCGCGGCGGGCAAGTCCACCCTGGCGCGCCTGCTGGTGGGCGTCTGGCCGGCACAGTCGGGCAAGGTGCGGCTGGACGGGGCGGATGTGTTCCAGTGGAACAAGGACGAATTGGGACCGCACATCGGTTATCTGCCGCAGGATATCGAGTTGTTTGAAGGCAGCATCGCCGAAAACATTGCCCGCTTTGGCAAGGTGGACTCGGCCTTGGTGATTGAGGCCGCCACCCGCGCCGGGGTGCATGAAATGATCCTGCGGCTGCCACAGGGCTACGACACCCGTCTGGGTGATGGCGGCAATATGCTGTCCGGCGGGCAGAAACAGCGTATTGCCCTGGCGCGTGCCATCTATGCCAGTCCGGCCGTGGTGGTGCTGGACGAGCCCAACTCCAATCTGGACGATGTGGGCGAACAAGCGCTCATCCATACCGTGATGGACCTCAAGGCCCGTGGCAGCACCGTGCTGCTGATCACCCACCGCACCAGCATTCTCAATGCGGTGGACAAGCTGCTGGTGATGCGCGACGGTCAATTGCACCTGTTTGGCCCGCGCGACCAGGTGCTGTACGCCCTCAATCAGGCCAGCCAGCAAGCCTTGCAACAACAAGCCGCCATGCAGCAGCAGGCCGGCAAGAATCCGGATGAAACCCTGGCATGAATCTGTTCCGCAAATTGACTGCATTACGCCGGGCAGCAGCGGCGCCTGCCACCCCGTCGGCGATTGAACCCTTTGGTCGGGTGGATACCGACGACAAGCGCATCGGGCGCTGGGGAGTGAAGGTCCTGCTGTTTGGTTTTGGCGGTTTTGTGCTATGGGCGGCACTGGCACCGCTGGACGAGGGCGTGACCGCCAACGGCAGCGTCATCGTTGCCAGCAACCGCCAGACCGTGCAGCACCTGACCGGTGGCAGCGTGGAAAAGCTGCTGGTGAACGAGGGCGATATGGTGCGCCAAGGCCAGGCCCTGCTGACGCTGAACGATACCGAAGCACGTGCGCAATTTGGCAGTACGCTGGCGCAGTTCATTACCGCCCGTGCCATCGAGGACCGGCTGCTGGCCGAGCGTGAGGGCAGCAACAGCCTGCAGTTTTCAGCAGAACTGGATGCGCTGGGGCAGGAGCAGCCGGGCAATGCCGTGCGTGTGCAGCAGGCAAAGCAGCTACAGACCCAGTTGTTTCACACCCGGCGCGAAGGACTGCACAGCGAACTGCAGGCGCAGGATGAAAACATCAAGGGCCTGCAAGAACAATTGCGCGGTCTGCAAGGCATGAAGGCCGCCCGTGCCGAACAAAGCAAATGGCAGGACAAGGAGCTGGACGGCATCCGCGAGCTGGCGGCGGGGGGCTATGTGCCCAAGAACCGGCTGTACCAACTGGAGCGCGGTGCTGCGGAAATCCGTGGCCAGTTGGCCGATACCATTGCCAGCATCGGCCGGGTGCAGGATGCCATTGCGGAAACCCGGCTGCGCCAACTGGCCCGCAAGCAGGACTACCAGAAAGAAGTGGAATCGCAGCTGACCGACATTCAGAAGGAAACCGCCAGCCTGCGCGACCGGCTATCCGCGCAGCGCTATGTGCTGGCCAACAGCATTATCCGTGCGCCGCTGGCCGGGCGGGTGCTGGGGCTGAAAATGCACACTGTGGGCGGCGTGGTACAAGCCGGGCAAGCCTTGCTGGAAGTGGTGCCGGAGAATCAGCCCTTGCTGATCGAGGCCATGGTGGACCCGGCGATGAGCGCCAAGGTGCATCCGGGCCTGGCGGTGGATGTCAGCTTCCCCGCGCTCAATCAGCAAACCACGCCGGTGATTCCGGGCGTGGTGGCCACCTTCTCCGCCGACCGTCTGCTGGATGCCAAAACCGGCATGCCCTACTACCTGGCCCAGGTGAAGGTGACACCGGCAGGCATGCAGCTGCTGGGTGATCAGCAGGTCAAGCCTGGCATGCCGGCCAGCATCGTCATCAAGAGCGGCGAGCGGACCATGTTGCGTTATCTGCTCAAGCCGGTGCTCGATCGCATGAACCTGGCCTTCAAGGAAAGTTGATGAGCAAGCGAGCGCTATTTCGTCCGACGCTGCTGGCTGCGGCCTGCCTGCTGGTGATGCCCATGCTGTCTGCCGGCCATGGCTTGCTGGAAGGTTTGCAACTGGCCCGTGCCAACGATGCCCAGTACCAGGCCGCCATGGCCGAGCGCGAGGCAGGTGAAGCCAACGGCCCGCTGGGGCGGGCGCAGTTGCTGCCCACGCTCAATGCCAGCTTCAACCGCAGCAAGGTGACCGGCAGCGATACCGCACCGGACTACACCGGTGCCATTTCTACCTCGCCGCTCAATTACATGAGCCAGGATGCCGCCATCCAGCTGCGCCAGCCGCTGTTTAATCTGCAGCGCTGGGCGCTCTACCAGCAGGGACAGGCGCGGGTGGACTACAGCCAGGCACTGTTTGCCCGCAAGGACAACGAGCTGGTGTTGCGTTACCTGTCGGCTTATCTGGGGGTGTTGTTGTCGCAGCAGAACCTGGCCCTGAGCGAGGCCAAGCTGCATGCACTGAGTGCCGCGCGTACCCAGGCGCAAAAGCTGTTCGAGCAGGGGGATGGCACGGTGACTGACATCCACGACGCGGAAGCGCGCATGGCGATGGCGGATGCAGAGCTGATCGAAGCACGTAATATGCAGCTGATTGCCGAACGCACGCTGCAGACCACTACCGGCCAGCCCGCCACGGCGCTGGCCGAGCCGGAGGCGGACATCGGCCGCTATCTGGGCACCGTGGGGCAGCTGGCAGAGTGGCGCGACAAGGCACTGGCGCTCAGCCCGGATATCCGCGCCGCGCAGCAGAATGTACGCATTGCCGAGCAGGAGGTAAAACGCGCGCGGGCCGGCAATTATCCCACGCTGGAACTGGTGGCCAGCAAGGACCGCTCCAGTGCCAGTTCGGTGTCCACCATCAATCAGCGCATCACCCAGAATGTGATCGGCGTAGAGCTGAGCGTGCCGCTGTTCAACGGTGGCTACAATAGCGCCCAGCTGGCGCAGAGCGCGGCACAGTATCGACAGGCGCAGGCGGAACTGGACAATGCCCGCGCCCAGGTAGAGCTGGAAGTCAGCCGGCAGTATTACGGCGTGAGCACCGGCGCGCGCAAGGTGGCCTCGCTACAAAAAGCAGTGTTCTCCAGTGCCGAGACGGTAAAGGCCAGCAAGCTTGGTCTGGTGGCCGGGGTGAAGACGCTGACTGACATCCTCAATAGCGAGGAGCAGTTGTATCAGGCACGGCGTGACTTGCTGTTGGCGCAATACAACCAGCTGGTCAGCTGGATTGCGCTGCGTGCCGACTGCGGTGTGCTGGGGCAGCAGGACCTGATCTTGCTGGACCGCCACTTTTCCGTGGTTTCCAGCGGGCACTGAAACACGGTGGCCTGGCCGCCTGCATATAAGGCATGAAAAAACGGCGTACTGCAGCAAGCAGTACGCCGTTTTGTTTGTCGCCAATCAGGCAATATGCAGCGCACTGTCCGTGGTGGTATGCGACACACCCACCAGCGAAATGGCCGGGCTGCTGTTACCAACCAGGCTGCCCGGAGTTGCAGCCACCGCGCCCAGCGTGAGCGAGAAGGTTTCGCTGGCCGACAGGCCGGCAGTATCGGTGGCCTTGACGGTGATGATGGCGGACTCGGTCTGGTGGCCCAGCGTGGCGGTAAAGCTGTCGTTCTGCGCGTTGAAAGTAATCCAGCTGGGCAGGGCCTGGCCATTGGACTGGCTGGCACCGTAGGTGAGCGTTTGTCCTTGCGGATCGGTAAACGTCCCTTGCGGCACATTGATGCTCAGCGTGCCATTGGCGTTGAAGCCAATGGTCAACGGCAGCGGGTTCACCACCGGGGCCTTCAGTGCGGTGGCCACATCGTTGATGGTGAAGGTTTCCGAGCTGGACAGTCCGATGCTGTCGGTAGCGGTGAGCTTTACCGAGAAACTGCCTGCCGTGGTGGGTGCGGTACCGGAGAAGGTTTCGGTCTGGGCATTGAAACTCAGCCAGGCCGGCAGCGCCTGGCCATTGGCCAGTGCGGCTTTGTAAGTGAGCGCCAGCCCTTGCGGATCGACAAAGGTGGTGGCCGGCAGGCTGAAACTGAAGGCCTTGCCGGCATTGATGGTTTGGCTGGCGGTTTGCTGGTTCAGCGTGGGGGCCGCGTAGGCATCGTTCAGGGTGAAGGTTTCCGAGGCAGACAGGCCAGCCTGGTTGCTTGCGCTTACCAGCAGCGACAGCGAAGTGTTGGCTGCTGGTGCGCTACCGCTGAAAGTTTGCGTCTGGGCATTGAAGCTGAGCCAGGATGGCAGTGCTGCGCCGCTGGCCAGCTTGGCCGTGTAGCTGAGGGTTTCGCCTTGCGGATCGGTAAAGGTACCGGCAGGCAGGGCAAAGCTGAAGGCATGGCCCGGTGTCACCACCTGGGTGGCGGTGGCCTTGCTCAGCGTTGGTGCCGAAACCGTATCGCTGATGGTAAAGGTTTCCGATGCAGTCAGGCCGCTGGTGTCGGTTACCTTCACCAGTAGCTGGGTGCTGCTGCTGGTAAGCGGCGTGGTGCCGGACAGGGTATTGGTGCTGGCGTTGTAAGTCAGCCAGGATGGCAGGGCCTGACCGTTGGCCTGGCTAACCTGGTAGCTGAGCGCCTGGTTTTGCGGATCGACAAAAACATTGGCCAGCGACAGCGAGAAAGCGTGGTTGGCAGCAAGGGACTGGTTGGCCGTCTGGTTGCTCAGGATGGGGGCAGATGGTGTGACCGGCACCGAACCACCGGCATTGTCCACGGTGATGGTGTCGCCAGCTGCCAGCAGGGTAGCCAGGCTGGCTTCAAAGGTGGTGTTCCAGTACTGGCCGGTCTGGCTGCCCCACGGGTTACGAATCTGCAGGTAGCCGTTGGCGGCATCAATGCCATAGACCGACATGGCATGGCCTGCAACCAGCTGCACCTTGCCGGCGGCATCGTAGCTCCAGGTGTAGGAGGACAGCACCACGTCGTCGCCAGCGGACAGATGTGCTTTCAGCGAGCTCAGTACCGTGGCGCTGCTCAGGCCGCTTTGCGAGCCGGTGCCGGACAGCGAGGAATTGTAGGTGCGGCTCAGCCAGCTGGTGCCGCTGGCGCTGTAGTCGGTAATCTGCGATGCACCGGTGATGGACTCCAGCGCGTACTCCGGCAGGCCGCCATTGCCGATGGCGGTAAAGCTGTTGCCGGTATAGCTGTTGCCAGTGGTGACATTGATGGCCTGCAGCTGGGCATAAGCCTTTTCCAGCAGGGTAGCCCACATATTGGGGCCGGAGTTGCAGCCGGTTTGCAGTACGTTGTTGACGGTCACGTACTCGGTAGCACCCTTGACGTGGAAGGCCACGCCATACGAGCCATTGCCATTCACCGTGATCATGTTCTTGATGATGGCGGAGTCCTGCATCGCCACCTCGGCAATCGACGACAGGAAGTAGCAATCCCCCAGCTTGCCCTGGTTGATATCGCTGGCCAGCGGGCCGCTGCTGCCAAACAGGGCGGCGGTACTGCTGGTGTAGGTAATCTTGGAGGTGGTGCCGCTTACGGTGACCGTTGAAGTCGGCAAATCAGTGCCTTGCAGCCATTTGCCATTGAGATTGTTCAACTGGGCAACACTGGTGCCTACGGCCAGATTCCCCAGCGCACTGCTGCTGGCCGCGCCGCCAGTCCAGCTGCTGTTGGCGGCATTGCCGTTGACCAGTGCATTCAGGGTGTACTGCGAATAGGAAGATGCTGTTTCACCCACGTTCAGATTGGTGACGATGGCTTTCAGGTCGTTGAACTGGCTGGTGGACAGCGTGCTCTTGCTGCTGGTCAGCTCGGCGGCCAGATCGGTCACCATCTTGGCCAGACCAGCCTCGGTCACGGTGCCCGCCATGGCGGCCATGTCAGCCTTGAGAGCGGCATCGCTCAGGGTGCTGATCCAGCTGGGGGCAGTGGTGCTGCCGGTTTTTACCGTGCTGCTGCTGGCTGTGCTGCCGGTGCTGGCCAGGGCGGCGCTCGCAGCTGCCGTGCTGGTGCTCACGGTGGTGCTGCTCAGGCTCGCGAACGGCAGGGCCGAGTGCAGCATGGTGGCTTGAGGAAGTGCGGAAGCGTCGTGCAATGCGCCAAGGCCGATGCTGCCCAGCAATTCATCGACGGCCTTCAAGCCGGAGCTGCTGTCAAGCTGACCATCTTGCTGGCGGGAGAGGGTATTGGAGGCGCTCATTGCTTTCCTTCAGTGGTATCCGGCAAAGCCAAAGGAGCGCGTGCAGCCACAAACATCGTCGCTGGCAACTGGCTGACATGGGGGCAAATGCCACCGGTAGTCCCTTTAGTTTTGCGTCACCGGCTTTCACCGGTTTTGCCTGTAATGGTCTAATTCTAGAGGCGAATTTTCATTGTTTACAATTGTTAATTTCGTTTCTGTAGTAGCTGTGCGACATATTCACAGGCAGTTGCTTATCAATGCTGTAAAGCCATGCCGAAAGCAAGGCTTTTGACCACCTTTTCCACCCTGATAGCTGAGTTTCTACCGTCCCTCAGTCCTGCGAGCGGACAGCAAACTCCATAACGATAAACCCCGGTATCCACGTGTTTTTGACTGCCACACATGCATCCGGGGTCTTGATTCTGGATATATAGCTGTCGGTCAGATGCGCCTGCATCGTTCGCTCCGGGGTGACAACCGGGGTCGAACGCTACAGGCAAACACCAAAAACAGCTTATTCCTTGGCTGTGCCGTCCTCTGCACCGGCAGCAGCATCGCGTGCCTGCTGCTGGGCGGCACTTCTGGCGTCGTAATACTCCTTGTTATCCAGATAGTGCTGACGGCGCGCTTCCTTGGCAGCGGCTTTTTCGGCGAGTTCCGCCTGCTTCTTGGCTTCTGCCTCGGCTTCCTGCGCCTTGCGGGCCTGACGCTTGGCTTCGCGGATGGCTTCTTCCGCCGCTTCCATGTCTGCCACTTCCTTCAGGCTCTTGGCCGGGCCGGTTTTTTCGAACCAGGCAACGGACTCCACGTGTGCGGTGTGCGGGAACATGTTAATGATGCCCGCGGCCTTGAGGGTGTAGCCCTTGGTGTTGACCAGCACATTGGCATCGCGTGCCAGCGTGGCCGGGTTACAGGACACGTAGACAATGCGCTGCGGGGCGGTGTCGTCGGTCATGGCCTTGAGCAGCTGGATGGCGCCGTCGCGCGGCGGGTCTACCAGCATCTTGTCGAATTTGCCCAGTGCAGCAAAGCTTTCCGGCGTGACTTCAAACAGGTTGGCCATTTCGTAGCTCACCTTGTCCTGCAGGCCGTTGTGGGTGGCGTTTTCCACCGCACGCTTCACCAGTGCCTGGCTGCCTTCCATGCCGTGCACCTGGGCACCGGAGCGGGCAATGGGCAGGGTGAAGTTGCCGATGCCGCAGAACATGTCGGCAATGCGTTCGCCCGGCTGCGGGTCGAGAAAGCCCAGCGCGCGCGACACCATCACCGCGTTGATTTGCGGGTTCACCTGGGTGAATTCGGTGGGGTAGTACGGCATTTCCACGCTGTATTGCGGCAGGCTGTAGGTCAGGCGCGGTGCATCCAGCGGGTAGATGGGATAGCAGGTGTCCGGGCCGCCAGGTTGCAGCCAGATCTGTACCGGGCGATCCGGCTGGCGGTGGGTGTCGGCAAACTGTTGCAGCAGCTTTTCATCGGCGGCATTGATGGCATCCATATTGCGGAATACCAGGATGTCCACCTTGTCGCCCACGGCCACTTCCACTTGCGGCATGCGGCTGTTGATCGACAGTTTGGCGATCATGGCGCGCAGCGGCATGATCATGGCGGAAATGTGTTTAGGCAGGATATGGCATTCACGCATCTCGGCGATGTAGCTGGAATGCTTTTCGTGAAAACCCACCAGTACGCCGCCTTTTTTCGGCACCATGCGGGCGGACAGGCGGGCGCGGTGACGGTAATGCCAAGCGGGGCCGGCAATCGGCGTGAGAATGCGCTCGGCCTTTACCTTGCCGATGAACTTGAGGTTGTCTTCCAGTACGCGCTGTTTGATGGCAACTTGCGCGGTGAATTCCACATGCTGCATGGAACAACCACCACAAGTGCCAAAATGCGGGCAATGCGGCGTGGCGCGCATGAAGCTTTCCTTCAGCACGCTGGTGGTGTCGGCATTTTCGTACGTGGGTTTTTTACGGTATGCGCTGTATATTACCTTTTCATAAGGTAATGCGCCGTCGATGAAGATGGTCTTGCCGTCGACGTGGGCGACCCCGCGGCCTTCGTGGTCAAGGGATTCGACCAGAGCAATGGTCTGTTGCTGAGTCATTGTATTGGTGTGGGAAATCAGGCGGAAAAGCGTGATTTTCTCAAAATATTCCGTGCCGCGCAGGGGTTTTTGCCAAGGCGGGGGATAAGGTGTTTCTGTTATGATGTCATCAATCGAAAACGACTGGTCTGGTGCGCAATGAAGGTGTCGGCTTTTACTCTTGTTCCTGGTGCGGTTTTGCTGATGACGGCAATGGCCGGATGGGCTGCTGTCATGCCGGAACCGGATATCCTGCTCAATCAGAATGGGCAGCATCTGGTGGTGAATCTGCCGCAGGCACGCCTGTTTTTTTATCAGGATGGCCGATTGCAGAAAATCTACCCGGTTGCCGTTGGCAAAATGCTGACCCAGACTCCGATTGGCAGCTATGCCATCACCGGCGTTTATCGCGATCCTAGCTGGCATGTGCCCAAATCCATCCAGGAGGAACAGAAAAACCAGGGCAAGCCGGTGCTTACCGTGGTGCCGCCCGGGCCGGACAATCCGCTGGGGCCGGTGTTCATCCGCTTTGGCGAAGCCAGGCTGGGACTGGGCTTTCATGGCACCAACGCACCGGCATCGGTGCCGGGTTTTCGCAGCCATGGCTGTATCCGCCTGAAAAATCCTGATGCCCTGAGCCTGGCCGATGCCGTACAAAAGGGGGCGTCAGTCACCGTGGCCTATCAAACGGTATTGCTGAACGAAGATGCCGCGGGCGAATTGTGGCTGACCGCCTACAAGAATCACTACAAGCAGGATGATCCATCCTTTCCGCATCTGGCGGACAGCTTGCTGGAATGGCAGCGCAATCACGGCCATGCCGTGGTGGGGCGGCGTGTGGATCAGGCTCTGAAGGAACGTAGTGGCAAGCCGGTATGCCTGACCTGCAAGGGCAGCGTCGCTTCGCCGGCAGAGCTGGCTGCCGTGCGCTGGCTATCGCTGCCACCCAAAGACGGTTCGCCGGTGGAACAGCAGGCTGAACCGCAGAACGTCCCGCCGGCGTCGCAGTCTTACAACTCCGCCGGTGGCAAGCTTAAGCCGGTACGCAAGCCCGCCGTGGTGCTGTAAGCGCGCTTGGGGCAGATGGATGGACAGGCCGACGCAAGTCGGCTTGTTGCATTGTGGCGCTGCAGACTTGTTTTTTTGCCACGCGGCCCTATATTAGCCCCTTCCCTTGCAAGCAGGCACATCCGGCAATGACAACCATTGTGGCAGTACGCAAAGGCAATCAGATTGCGATTGCCGCCGACAGTCAGACCACCTTTGGTGATGATCAGAAACTCCTCGCGGGCTACGATTGTTTTCATGACAAGATCTTCCGTCATGGCGACAGTTATCTTGCCATTTCCGGCTCTGCCGCCCACGACCTGGTATTGCAAGGTGCGTTGAAGGAACTGAAGAAAAAGGATTTTTCCAGCCGCAAAGGTATTTTCGATACCTTCCGCAAGCTGCATCCCAAATTGAAAGACGGGTTTTACCTGCGTCCGGAAGAGGATGAGGAAGACCCATATGAATCCAGTCAGATGATGGTGGTGATTGCCAATGCCCACGGTATTTTCGGCGTTTATCCCATGCGCGAGATCTACCAGTTCTCACGCTTCTGGGCGATAGGCTCAGGGCGCAAGTTTGCCATGGGCGCGATGCATGTTGCCTACGAGCAGAACCTGAGCGCGCGCGAAATCGCTGAAATCGGCGTCAAGGCAGGCTGCGAGTTTGATGTCAATTCCAGCCTGCCGATGACTGTCTATACCGTAGAAGTGGCTGACGATACCGCCAGGAAAGAAACAGCATGAGTCAACACGATACCCTGCAACGCTTTTTGTTTGATGGTGCACCGGTGCGCGGGGCACTGGTACGCCTGGATGCTGCCTGGCAGCAAGTGCTGGCACGCCGCAGCTATCCTGCTCCGCTCAAGACTATCCTGGGGCAGATGATGGCTGCAGCGCAGCTGATGTCGGCCAATCTGAAGTTTGATGGTGCCATGGTCCTGCAACTGCATGGCAGCGGCCCCCTGCGTCTGGCCGTGGTGGAGTGCAATCACGACCGTACCGTGCGTGCTACTGCCAAGTGGGATGGCGAGCTGCCGGATGCACCCATTCTGGATCTGCTGGGCGGTGCCGGCCAGTTTGTCATCACGCTGGAACCCAAACTGGACAAAGCGCAGACCTGGCAAGGCATTGTTGCGCTGGAAGGCGACAGCATCGGCCAGATGCTGGAAAACTACATGCTGCGTTCCGAACAGCTGGATACCTGCCTGGTACTGGCTTGCGATGACAGTACTGCCGCCGGCATGCTGCTGCAGCGTCTGCCCGAGGGCCACGGCGAGCCAGAAGGCTGGGAGCGTATCCGCATGCTGGGTGGCACCTTGCAGGCTGAGGAGCTGCTGACGTTGCCGGCAACCGACATCCTGCACCGGCTGTTCCATGAAGAAACCGTAAGGGTATTCGAGCCGGAAGCCGTCAGCTTCTCCTGCAACTGCAGCCGCGAGCGTGTGGGCAATATGCTGAAGATGCTGGGTGGCCAGGAGGTTGGCGAAGTACTGCTGGAGCAGGGCAGTGTGGAAATCGTCTGCGATTACTGCAACCAGCACTATGTGTTTGATGAAGACGACGCTAACGAGCTGTTTGATTACGACCTGGTAGCCGCCGTGCGCGAGGCGCGTCATTAGTCTGTCTTGATATTGCCTAATCAGCTTCCCGAATGACATGAAAGCCGCCATATTGTGCGGCTTTCAGCATTTTTGCAGTGCACCATCCGGTATGATGAATGGCTGCTGTTTAAGGAAATGGTAGATTTGATCACAAATGTACTGATATCCTAAACGGCAAGCAGCAACAAAACCTGTACCGAAGGAGTTGGGAAACAATGAAAAAAATCATCGTAGGCGGCCTGCTGGCTGCATCTGCACTGGCTGCTCAGGCTGGCGCACCGGTTGTCAACATCTACAACTGGTCTGACTATATTGCACCGACCACCGTACCGGACTTCAGCAAGAAGACCGGCATCAAGGTACGTTACGATGTCTATGACAGCATGGAAACGCTGAACGCCAAGCTGGTGACCGGCCACTCCGGCTACGACATTACCGTACCGTCCAATAATGTTCTGGAAGTAGGCATCAAGGGTGGCCTGTTCCAGCCGCTGGACAAGAGCAAGATCCCCAATTACAAAAATCTGGACCCGGCCCTGCTCAAGCTGATGGAAGCATCCGATCCGGGCAACAAGTTTGCCGTGCCGTACTTCTGGGGCGTGATCACCCTGGGCATCAACGAAGACAAGGTAAAGAAAGCTCTGGGGGGCAAGCTGCCGGCCAATGAATGGGACCTGCTGTTCAAGCCGGAATATGCGTCCAAGCTGAAGTCCTGCGGTGTGAGCATTCTGGACTCCGCCTCCGACGTGCTGCCCAAGGTGCTGCATTACTACGGCAAGCAACCGGGCAGCAATAACGAGGCTGATTACAAGGCCGTGGCACCGCAACTGGCCGCCATCCGCAGCAGCATCACCCAGTTTTCCTCCTCCGGCTACATCAATGACATCGCCAACGGCGACGTCTGCCTGGCCATGGGCTATGGTGGCGACCTGAACATTGCCAAGCGCCGTGCTGAAGAAGCCAAGCGCGGTATCAACATCAAGGTGCTGATGCCCTCGACCGGCGTTGCCTTCTGGGTGGACAGCATGACCATCCCGAAAGATGCCGCCAACACCGCCAATGCGCTGGCCTTCATCAACTACACGCTGGACCCGCATGTAGCTGCTGCCAATGCCAACAAGGTGACTTATGCACCGGGTAGCCTGGCTGCACGTCCGTTCATCGACAAGAAATACCTGGCGGATCGCAGCATCTTCCCGACGGCGGATGATGTGAAGAAGGGTTTCATCATGAAGTCGGTCGATCCGAAAACCCTGCGCATTTACTCCCGCCTGTGGCAAAACTTCAAGCTGGGCCGTGCCAGCTGAGCCTGATTTCCTGGTAGCAAAGTAAAGCCCCGCAATGCGGGGCTTTTTGTTTGTGCAGTGCCGGTGCGGGGCTTACAGGGGCTCCACCATATCCAGCGGGCAGCCGCGTGCCAGCCATTCCAGCCAGGCATCTCCCAGGCGCTGGCTTTCGCTACGGGCTGTTCGCCATTGCTGTTGACGCAGGCGATCATTGCCGCGATGGCGCTTGAAATCGCTGCGGTCCGGCAGCTTGCCGCCGGGCAGTCGGGCCAGATAGTCCGCAGCAGGGCAGAGCAGAATGGTATTGCGGTGATTGCGTGCACTGTGCTGACGCCAGGGCATGAATTTGTCAAACCAGCCGGGGACGATGCGCGGACCAAAGTGGGGGTAGAGCGTGATGTCATTCTGTCGGGCAAAGGGCAGGTCCAGGTGGTAATCCAGCAAGCCGCCATCGCGGTACGGCCCGTCGGCTACGCCGGGCAGGGCCACCCCGTGTAGCACGCCGGGAATGGCCACGCTGCCCATCAGGGCGGCGGTGAGGTTGTGTGCATCCAGTGGCAACGTGTGCGTGGGCAGGCCATCGTCCGGCATAAAATGCAGGCTGCTGCGCGCATCGTGGCAGATCATGCGGCTGAAGCAATACTGCAGCAAATTGCGGCTGGCAAGGTTGAGTGTGGCGCTGATGGCCAGACCGGACAACAGGCGGCCCGGTGTTTCATGACGCAGCAAACCGTGCGAAGCCACCAGCAACAGCGACAAACGGTAATGTGGATGCCGCAGGATAGCTTGCAGGCCATCCGAGCCAAGGATGTCCTGCAGCATCAGCCGGGTTTGTGCGGTAATCCCGGCTATGCTGACATTGTCGGCATAGCACTCGGCGGTATAGCGCTCGGCCAATCGGGCCAGTGCCTGCTGCGGATTGGCCTGCATGGCGCAGGCAAAGCGCCAGCTGCCTATGGATGCGCCCACCAGTTCGCGCGGGCGCGGGTTCTCTGCCAGCCAGCCGAATACCGCCTGATCCAGGCCGCACAGGCCGATGGCCTTGGGGCCGCCGGCGGCACCGGGCAGGCAAGCCACCATGGCAGGCTGCAGGCCTTGTTGTTGCAACAGCATTCTGGCGTGACTGCCGGCACGAATGCGCAGTGGCGGATACTTGAGGTGAATGGCGGGCATGCTGATGTGTTTTGCGATCGGGGAAGGCGACTTTTGCCTGTGGTATTGGTATGCTTGCGTGTTTTACCCGCAGGCCTGCCGGCAGGCAGCGTGCGTGTGTTCATGGTAATGCCAGGAGTGTTGATGATACCTACCCGCCAGCTTAACGACTACGTGCGCGAACAGGGACTGAAGCTAGATCGTACTGAATTGCAAATTGCCGTCATGACCCTGCAGGCAGTGCTGGAGGTGGAAAAGCCGCCGGTGCAGCGTGATCTGTTCCGTTATCCGGTACCCAAGCTGAGTGATGATGGTGCTTGCTCGCTGGTGGAAGAGCTGGCTGATGAGCCATATGACCTGTCGGTATGGTTTGGCGGTGAAACCGAAGAAGCCCGTATCTTGTTGACCAATTTCAATGCGCTGGTCGATTCGGTCAACCACAAGATCGGTGCCGATTGGCTGGGGATCTATCGACGCGCCGGTGAAGGCAAGGATGCCCATCTTGTCAAACTGGCTTACCTTGGCCTGCCTAGCCGCGCCGAATTCCCGCTGACCGAAGCGTTTGCCGAAGGTAGCAACAACAGCCGGGTGGGGCTGACCGGCTGGGGCGTGTTGATTGACGACGTGGCCGCATGGCGTGCTGAAGGTGGCGGCTATTACGAGTGCGATCCCAAGGTGAAGAGCGAGGTCTGCCTGCCCATCGTGGATGAACATGACCGCGTGCTGGGCATTCTCGATGCAGAATCGGGCCAGCTGGCGCATTTTGACGAGAGCCGGTTGGTGTGGCTGGCCGCGTTGGCCATCGTCCTGGCCGGCCCGTTTGCTGCCATGGCACCGCTTGAAAAGGCATAATTTGCCCTCAATTTAGTCTGTACTGATTTTATCAACGGCTTTGCGTGGCAAGCGTCAAGCCTTCTGAACAGATTCCGGAGCAAGCATGGCTGTGCAATACCCCAACCCGCAGGTAGAACCCGATGTTGATTACGTGGCCAGTTGCAAGCTGCCCACGCCTTGGGGTGTGTTCACCATGCATGGCTTTGAGGAAAAAGATAGCCGGCGCGAGCATGTGGTGCTGACCATGGGGGATGTGGCAGATGGCCAGCCGGTGCTTGCACGCCTGCATTCGGAATGTCTTACCGGGGATGCGCTGTTTTCCTTGCGCTGCGACTGCGGCTTCCAGCTGGAAGCCGCACTTGAGGCCATTGCCAAGGAAGGCCGGGGTGCTTTGCTCTATCTGCGTCAGGAAGGCCGTGGTATCGGTCTGATCAACAAGATTCGCGCCTACAAGCTGCAAGATGGCGGCGCGGACACGGTAGAAGCCAACGAGCAACTGGGCTTCCCAGCCGACATGCGCGATTTCCGCGTGGCACGCCATATGCTTGATGCGCTGGGCATCAAAAGTGTGCGTGTGATGACCAATAACCCGCGCAAGCTGGAAACCCTCAAGACTGCCGGCATCGAAGTCGTGGAGCGGGTACCGCTGATGGTAGGGCGCAATCCGCACAATGACCGCTATCTGGATACCAAGGCCGCCAAGCTGGGCCACATGCTGTTTTCCTGACTCGCAGTTCGGCTTGATGACCTCTCCCGATGCCAGCCAGTGTGCTGGCATTTTTCATGTACGCCATCTACTCATGACCCGGCTCAAGTTCCCATCGTACTGGTCGATAAATTTAAAATAAATCAATAATGTTTTGAAAGTGTCGTGGGCAGCCCGCTGGATGAGGCGTCATGATGAAAATTACCGCAAAGCAGAATGTCTGGCTGAACACCACGGCCTGGACTGCGCCGCAGATTCGGCGCGGCAAGCTGTTGCCTGCCGTGACCGTAAGGGATGATGTACTGGGTAGTGCCGAACTGGGCGAATATCTGGACTGGGTGGCCTGGCTGGACGACCTGGCGCGCCGCGCAAGCAACGGGCAGGATGAAGAAGCCCGTCAGTTGGCGCTGGCCAAGTTGCGCTTTCTGCTGCGACGGGTGCAGCAATTGCGCGAACAACTGATGCAAGGCGGCAGAGGCCAGGCCAAGGCCGGCCTGGAGCAATTGTCGCGGCTGGTTGAGGAGTGGGTACAGGTGGTGCAGGAGCTGACCGGGCGTCAGCCTGCCGTAGTGGATGATTGGCCGCTGCCCTATCGCTTGTACAGCAGGCAGGCGGCAGTGATACCGCTGTTGCCTGTACCGCTGACGATTGAGCGTCGCAGGCAGCCACGTGTCGGTGGCAATATTTTGCTGCCGCAGGAGCAGCAGGCCGCCTGGCTGGTATTGCATGCCATCCGTTTTGTTCTGACGCTGGTGGGAGAGGGGTTTGGCCTGACGCAGCACCCTTTGCTATTGCAGCTGAGTCTGCAGCTGGCGCAAGTAGAGCCGCTGATTGGTGCAGAAGTGGCGGCAACTGGCTGAGCCGGTGCCGCATGTCAAAGAAAAAGCCGGAATCGCGAGATTCCGGCTTTGGTGTTGGTGGAGATAAGCGGGATCGAACCGCTGACCTCTTGCATGCCATGCAAGCGCTCTCCCAGCTGAGCTATACCCCCGTAGTACTTTTTTCTGCCCGTGGTCTGGAGCCATCGGCCAGCTGACTGTGTGTTGGTGGAGATAAGCGGGATCGAACCGCTGACCTCTTGCATGCCATGCAAGCGCTCTCCCAGCTGAGCTATACCCCCGTAATGCTGGACTGATGAAACCCGTCAGGCGATATCATCAGTATCTGAATTGTGGTGGAGATAAGCGGGATCGAACCGCTGACCTCTTGCATGCCATGCAAGCGCTCTCCCAGCTGAGCTATACCCCCACGGGTACTACGTCTGGTACTCTGGCGTCCCCACGGGGAGTCGAACCCCGGTTACCGCCGTGAAAGGGCGATGTCCTAGGCCACTAGACGATGGGGACCCTAAGAACTTTATCCGACTGGAACGATTTGGTGGAGCTAAGCGGGATCGAACCGCTGACCTCTTGCATGCCATGCAAGCGCTCTCCCAGCTGAGCTATAGCCCCGTGTCTGTCGTTCACAGTGGGGCGCAGTATAGACAGGCTGTCCGCGGCTGTAAAGGGATCTGCGAAAAAAAAATTAGCGCTTCCCCTGCGCTATAATCACCGGTTCTGCAATGACAGGGTTGGATTGCCGATG
Organism: Aquitalea denitrificans; assembly: GCF_009856625.1. Taxonomy (GTDB): domain Bacteria; phylum Pseudomonadota; class Gammaproteobacteria; order Burkholderiales; family Chromobacteriaceae; genus Aquitalea; species Aquitalea denitrificans. The sequence goes on along the minus strand of NZ_CP047241.1, from coordinate 3,088,634 downwards.
TCGGTTGGTCACTACGAAAACTTCCCGGTCGGGTCGATCTTGCTGCCACGACGCATGCGTCGTGCGGTGCATGTCATCTACCATTTTGCCCGCTATGCGGACGATGTGGCAGATGAAGGCGACAAGCAGCCCGAGGAACGCCTGCGCGAACTGGCGCATCTGGGTGAGGAACTGGATGTCATCCGCGATGGTGGCATCCCGGCCATGCCGCTGATGCGCAATCTGGCGACCGTCATCAGCCAGCACCAATTGCCGCTGCAGCCGTTTTATGACTTGCTGTCGGCCTTTAGCCAGGATGTGGTGAAAACCCGCTACCAGAACTTTGCCGACGTGGTGGACTACTGTCGGCGTTCGGCCAACCCGGTAGGGCGGCTGATGCTGGCCCTGTATGGTGAAAACGACCCGCGCAGCCTGGCCATGTCCGATGGTATCTGCACTGCTCTGCAGCTGATCAACTTCCTGCAGGACGTGGGCGTGGACTGGAACAAGGGCCGTATCTACATTCCACTGGATGATCTGGAGAAATTCCGTATCCGCGAAGCGCAGATCGCCGGGCGCGATGCCACCGGCCTGTGGCGGCCGATGATGCTGGCGCAGATAGAGCGCACGCGCAAGATGCTGCAAGCCGGCGCTCCGCTGGGCAAGGTGCTCAAAGGCAGGCTGGGTCTGGAATTGCGCCTGATCATCATGGGCGGGGAGCGCATCCTGAAAAAGCTGCACGACAGCGGTGGCGATGTGTTCCGTCAGCGCCCGGTGCTGACCTGGCGCGACTGGGTCTACATGCTGTGGCGTGCGCTGCGCGCCAAATAAGCAGCAACCATACACACTCAGGCGGGAAGCTTAGGGCTGACCTGCCGGCAACAAAGGAGAGGCGTGTGACGCCGCAGCAGTATTGTCAGGACAAGGCCGCTAGCAGCGGCTCCAGCTTTTACTACAGCTTCCGCTTCTTGCCGGAAGACCGCCGCGATGCCATTACCGCGCTGTATGCCTTTTGTCGCGAAGTGGATGACGTGGTGGACGAATGCCACGACGAAAACGTTGCCCGCGCCAAGCTGGCCTGGTGGCGTGGCGAAGTGGGAAAGCTGTACCACGGCCAGCCGGAACATCCGGTGATGCTGGCGCTCAAGCCGCATGTCACGACGCTGGACCTGCCACAGAACCTGCTGGAAGAAATTGTCGACGGCATGCAGATGGATCTCGACTTCGCCCGCTACGAGCGCTTTCAGGACCTGCTGCTGTACTGCCACCGTGTGGCCGGCGTGGTGGGCCAGCTGGCGGCGCAGATTTTCGGCTACCAGGACCGCCAGACCCTCAAATACGCCCACGAACTGGGTATTGCCTTCCAGCTCACCAACATCATCCGCGATGTGGGCGAAGATGCTCGCCGGGGCCGCATCTACCTGCCGGTAGAAGAGCTGCAGCGTTTCAATGTGCCGGCCAGTGACCTTATGCACTACAAGGAAAGCCCGGAATTCGCCGCCTTGATGTCCTTCCAGATCGAGCGCGCGCGTGAGTACTACCGCCGTGCCTGGGAGCTGCTGCCTACCGTGGATCGCAAGAGCCAGCGTCCCGGCTTGCTGATGGCTGCCATTTACCGTGCCACCTTGGAGGAAATCCAGCTGGATGGCCCGGCCAAGGTGCTGAACCAGCGCCTGTCACTGACGCCGGTACGCAAGCTGTGGCTGGCCTGGCGCACCTGGACGCTAGGTTACAAGGCCTGATGATGCCATGAGTGCCAGACCGAAAGTTGCCATTATCGGTGCCGGCTGGGCCGGGCTTGCCGCCGCTGTCGAACTGGCGGATCAGGCCGAGCTGACCTTGTTTGAAGCCGGTCGCGAGCCCGGTGGACGGGCTCGGCGTATCTATGGCAGCGACAGTCAGTTGGACAACGGTCAGCACATTCTGATTGGTGCTTACCGTGACTGCCTGCGACTGATGCACAAGGTGGGTGTTGACGTTGATCGTGCGATGCTGCGACTGCCACTTAGCTGGCAGCGGCAGGACGGCATCAGCATGCAATGCCCGCGCTGGCCGGCACCGCTGCATGTACTGGCCGGTTTGCTGGCAGCCAAAGGGCTGGGCTGGCGTGACAAGTGGCAGCTGGCGCTGGCCTTGCAGCGTCTGAAATGGCGGCGCTGGCGGCTGGCCGAGGACATGTCGGTTGCCCGCTGGCTGCAGGCGCAACGTCAATCGGATTGGCTGGTCGAGCAATTCTGGCGGCCCATGGTGCTCTCCGCACTCAATACCCCGCTGGAGCTGGCTTCGATGCAGGTTCTTGCCACTACCTTGCGTGACAGTCTGGGCGGAAGTAGCGCCGACAGCGACCTGTTGTTGCCACGGCTTGATTTGTCCGAACTGTTCCCGGAGGCAGCCCTGCGCTGGCTGCGCGCGCGCGGTGCCGCTTGGCAGCCTGGTAGCCGGGTGTCCGGCATTCTGCCCGCAGCGGACGGCGTGCTGGTGGATGGCCAGCTGTTTGATGCCGCCATCGTCGCGGTTGCGCCGTATCATGCGGCCGGGCTGCTGCAAGAGCCGGTTTTGCAGACCCAGGTCAAGGCTTTCCGTTACTGGCCGATATATACCGCATATCTGCGCTATGACGCCGATATCAGCATGCCGCTGCCAATGATGGGTTTGCAGGGCGGCACACTGGACTGGCTGTTCGACCGTCAGGCCCTGTCGGGCGAGCGTGGTCTGCTGGCCGCCGTGATCAGCGCGCCGCCGCAGCTTGTGCAGTCAATGGAGCGGGAGGCGCTGTTGCAGAAGGTCAGGGCGGATGTGGAGTACATGCTGCCTGCACTCAACGGCTTGCAGCCGCTGGCCAGCCACTTGATCGTGGAGAAGCGTGCCACCTTCGGCTCGGTGGTGGGACTGACAAGACCACACTGCCGTAGCAGGGTACAATCGGTTTATCTGGCGGGGGACTGGCTATGTCCTGATTACCCTGCCACGCTGGAAGGTGCGGTGCGCAGCGGTCTGACTGCGGCCCGCCAGTTAATGCAGGATTTGCCATCATCACGGACCGCCGGCGGGTGGTCCTCAGCTGAAAAAACAAAATGAACCAAACATTTGCCAAGGATTGTCTGGCTGGCCGCGTCATTCTGGTGACGGGGGCTACGCAAGGGGTAGGTCGGGAAGCCGCGCTGACGTTTGCCGCACAGGGTGCAGACGTAGTCTTGCTGGCGCGCAGCGTAAAGGGGCTGGAGAAGGTCTACGATGAAATTGTGGCAGCCGGTGGCAAGGAACCGGCAGCCATTCCGCTGGATCTGCTGACCGCCAGCGACGAGCAGTTGAGCAATGCGGCCTTCCAGATCAAGCAGACGCTGGGTCGCCTGGATGGCATCGTGCATTGTGCCTCGCATTTTTATGCCCTGTCGCCGCTATCCAATCAGGGCATTGACGAGTGGATGAACCAGTACCGCATCAACACTGTGGCTCCGTTTGCGCTTACTCGCGCCTGTCTGCCCTTGTTGAAGGAATCGGAGGATGCCTCGGTATTGTTCATGGGGGAAACCCATTCGCTGTACCCGGCGGCTTATTGGGGCGGTTTTGGTGCATCCAAGGCCGGGCTCAACTATCTGACCAAGGTGGCCGCGGATGAATGGGATGTCTACCCGAACCTGCGGGTCAACCAACTGATTCCGGGACCGGTGAATTCGCCGCAGCGCAATCGCACCCACCCGGGCGAAGCCAAGAGCGAACGCGCCGATCTGGCCACGCTGATGCCTTATCTGCTGTACTGGCTGTCGGGTGACAGCAAGGGCCGCAGCGGGGAGATCATCGAGTTGGACCTGCGCAGCAAAAAGGGCGAATAAGCCGTATCCGCGCCGTGGCCTGTGCGGCTGCGGCGAATGGCATCATGGGGGTAAAGCATGAAGAGTCTGTGGATTCTGCCTTTGCTGGCGGTGCTGGCAGGCTGCAACTGGGTCAATAATGTATCCGGCCTGTCCAAGGAGGCGCACAAGGCGCTGGGGGCTGCATGCCGCCAAACCGGCCGCTCGCTGGAGGAGTGTTTCCGGCGCAATCCGGATGCCGATACCGCTGCCATTTATTCCGGCTGGCGCGAGATGAACGAATACATGGCCAAGAACAAGCTGGAAACCATGGAGCCGCCAACAGACAGTGCGGCAGGCCATGCGGAAAGCTCGGTACCCAAGGCTGCTGCCAGTGTACCAGCGGATGGCAAGTCCTCCAGTACAGCACCCGCGCCGGCAGCCAATATGGCCCCCCCTCTCACCAGCGAGGAAGCGGACAAGGCCGCCAAGAGCGATCCCCAGGTGGCCGCCGTGCTGGCCGCCATTCGCAAGAATGGCGGTGGCGACAAGCCGAAATCCAAGGCCAGCAGCAGTGGCGAACCTGATCAGAAACGCCTGCTCAATATCATCCAGCAACTCAATGGTAACAAGCCGGCCGCAGGTGGCGAGGCCCCGGCAGACAACGCCAACAACGCCAATCCCGGTTGAACCCCCTTCCTGCGCATTTCCTGATGGCAAAAATAAAAACTGTTTTCAGCTGCACCGAGTGCGGCGGCCAAGTGCCGAAATGGCAGGGCCAGTGTCCGCATTGTTCCGCCTGGAACACCCTGGTCGAGGCAGTATCCACGCCAACCGCCAGCAATCCGCGTTTCCAATCCTGGTCCACCACCAATGCCCGCGTGCAAGTGCTGTCCGAGGTCAAGACCGAAGAAGTCCCGCGTGACCCTTCCGGCATCGACGAACTGGACCGCGTGCTGGGCGGCGGCATCGTGCGTGGTGCTGTCATCCTGATTGGCGGCGACCCTGGCATTGGCAAATCCACCTTGCTGTTGCAGGCGCTGGCGGTGATCGGCAAGCGGCGCAAGGTGCTGTATGTGTCGGGCGAAGAATCGCCGCAGCAGATTGCCCTGCGTGCCTCGCGGCTGGCAGTAGACCCCAGCCAGGTCAATCTGTTGGCGGAAATCCGTCTGGAGGCCATTCAGGAAGTCCTGAAACAGGAACAACCGGATGTAGCGGTGATCGACTCCATCCAGACCCTGTACACCGAGCAGGTGACCTCGGCACCAGGGTCGGTGTCCCAGGTGCGCGAATGTGCGGCCCAGCTCACCCGCATGGCCAAGCAGACCGGCACCACCATCTTGCTGGTAGGCCATGTCACCAAGGAAGGCTCGCTGGCCGGCCCGCGCGTGCTGGAACACATGGTGGACACCGTGCTGTATTTCGAGGGAGATAGCCACTCCAGCCACCGCATGATCCGTGCCATCAAGAACCGCTTTGGCGCGGTCAACGAGCTGGGCGTGTTCGTGATGACCGAAACCGGGCTCAAGGGGGTGTCCAATCCCTCGGCCATTTTCCTGTCGTCTTACCGGGACGATGTGCCCGGTTCTTGCGTACTGGTGACGCAGGAAGGCACGCGCCCCTTGCTGGTGGAGGTGCAGGCGCTGGTGGATGACTGTCACGGCATGCAGCCCAAGCGCCTGACCGTGGGTCTGGAGCAGAACCGGCTGGCCATGCTGCTGGCGGTGCTGCATCGCCATGGCGGTGTGGCCTGCTTTGATCAGGATGTATTCCTGAACGCCGTGGGCGGGGTCAAGATCAGCGAACCGGCTGCCGACCTGGCCGTCATCCTGGCCATGGTGTCATCCCTGCGCAACAAGCCGCTGCCGGAAAAACTGGTGGTGTTTGGTGAAGTGGGGCTGGCCGGCGAGGTGCGTCCGGTATCCCGTGGGCAGGAGCGGCTGAAAGAAGCGGCCAAGCTGGGCTTTACCCGGGCGCTGATTCCTACTGCCAACAAGCCGCGCCAGCCGATTGAGGGTCTGCAGATCATTACTGTGGACCGGCTGGAGCATGCCGTCGATTTTTGTCGCGGAGACTGAGCATGATTGCCCATGCTGATCTGGAAGCCGAACTGGGCTATCTGCAGCGCTATGCGCTGGCCCAGTTGCGTGATCGTGATGCCGCCAATGAAGTGGTGCAGGAAACCGTGCTGGCGGCGCTGGAGTCCGGTGACAGCTTCAGCGGCAAATCCAGCCTGCGTACCTGGCTGACTTCCATCCTGCGGTTCAAGCTGATAGACCGGCTGCGGCGCAAGGGCAAGGAGGTGTTGTTTGCCTCGCTGGAAGAAGAAACCGACGATAGCGATTTTGACGGGCTGTTCAGCAAGGATGGCCACTGGCAGGACAAGATCAAGGCCTGGAGCGGCCCGGAAGAGTCCTTGATTGCCCGTCAGTTCTGGGAAGTATTCGAGCGCTGTTCCGAGGTGATGCCGCGCCGTACCGCCATGGCTTTTGTCATGCGCGAGGTGATGGGGCTGGAAATTGCCGAAATCTGTAACAATCTGGACATTACTGCGACCAACTGTTCAGTACTGCTGTATCGCGCCCGCATGAGTTTGCGCGAGTGTTTCGAAATCCGCTGGACCGGGGAGGCCAGGGCATGAAGATCAACTGCCGTCAGGCCAGCCGTTTGATATCGCAAGGGCTGGATCAACCGCTGAACCAGTGGGATCACGTGCGTCTGCGCGTGCATTTGTGGATGTGTGGCAATTGCCGCCAGTTCTCGCATCAGCTGCAAGTGCTGCGCCAGTCGGCCCGCCAGGCCGGGCGCGGCGAATAGGCTGTATGCAACCCTTGGCCTGCGCTGTCCGCGGGCATGAAAAAGCCGACCCTCAGGTCGGCTTTTTCATTGCTCATGCTGCCTGGTGTGCCTGCTTGCTCTGTGTCTGACGCTGCGGACAGCTGGCGCAAGCCTGTTCGCACAGCCCGGCACCGGTCAGCGATTGTTTGAGCGCGCACACCGAGCGGCGGCAGGCGATGAAGCGGATGTCTTGTTCCGCAGCCAGCGAGCGGAAGTGACGCATCACGTTGTGGCCGAGGAAATCGGTAAACAGGATGAGCAGATCCGTTCCGGCTGGCAGGCGGTCCACCTTGCGCTGGTGCGAGCTGTTACGGCCGCTTAGGTGGCGATGAATATTGATGCCATGGTCCTGTAGCACGTTGGGGATATTGCCCAGGGTGTCTGCACCTACCAGCATTGCGTTCATGAGTGGCTCCTGTTCGGATAAGTTTTGCAAATGATAATCATTACTATTTGCAAATGCAAGCTCCGTGACAGTCCATTGTCATTACTGTGTGGCTGATTGTGTTCGCCGGCAGGCGAAGCTGACGCTCAGGGCAGGGCCTGTACGCGAATCCGCACGCTGTGGCTTTGCTGCCCCTGTTGCTGGCTACCGCCGATCAGCAGGCTTTCCCGACCATGGCTGTCCTGCGTGGTGCGGGCAACCTCCAGCCACTCGCCCAGCCTGCCTTCCACCGTGGTGGACAGCTGGCTGCCCGTGCGTTGCGCACCGCTGAACGCTTGCTGGCTGACGGCCAGTTCGATGCTGACCCGCTTTCCATTCAGGCGCGGGCGGGCATAAAAGCCGCTGATGGCATCCTGCATGCTGCTGCCACGCACCAGGCTGCCCTGCGGCGTCAGCATCAGCCAGGGCAGGGGACGGCTTTGCACCAGCTGGATAAAGCCGCTACGCCCGTCCAGCAGGGTGAGGTTTTGCAGGACTTGACTGGATTGTGCGCGGCTGTCTTGCTGGGCGGACAGGGCCAGATTGCTACTCGTCTGGCCAGGCATGATGCGGCCTATGCTGATGCTGCCCTGTACCTGCATGCCAGACTGGCTTTGCACACTGCTGCCGGATTGGCTCACCTCCAGCCGCAAGCTGACCGGGCGTACATCCAACTGCCTGGCCAGCGCTGCCAGCTGCTGTTCCCGTGCCGGGCTGGCGTCGATGATCAGCTTGTTGTCCAGCACGCTCAGCCGCTCATCGGCGCGCAGCTGTGGCTGCAGTGCGGCCTGTAGCTCGGCGGCATCGCGCCAGCTCAGATCGACAAGCTGCAAGGCCAAAACCGGCGCGCTGGCCAGCAGCAGCGAGAGTAGAAGCAGGGTGCGCATTAGAAATCCTTTCCGGAACGCCAGATCGACCAGATCAGCCACACGCTGTTGAACAGCGCAATCATGAAGCCGATGAAGCCAAAGAAGGGCAGGCCGAACAGCTTGGGGCCGGCGTTTACCGTCATCACGATGGAGGAACCGATGATCAGGCAGCCGGTGACAATGGCCATGGTCAGGCGGTTGGTACTGCGATCCAGCTGTTTGCCAAAGCTGTCCAGCCGCTGCAGGTCCAGGTTGATGCGGAACTTGCCCTGGCGGATGTCCTTGGACAGACGCAGGATGTCGCGCGGCAGGCCGGTGAGCATGCCCAGCGTTTCCTGCAGCGTCAGCTTGCCGCGCTTGAGCAGGGTTTTGGGGTGATAGCGCGCGACAATCAGTTCGCGCACGAAGGGTGTGATGTGTTCCACCAGCTGGAAGTCCGGGTCCAGCTGGCGGCCCAGCCCTTCCAGCGTGATCAGCGCCTTGAACAGCATGGCCATGTCCGGCGGCAGCAGGATGCCGTGGTCGCGAATCAGGGCCATGATGTCGTTGATCAGCTGACTGATATTGAGGTTTTTCAGCGGTACGTGTTCGTACTGGAACATGAATTCGCTGATGTCGTAGGCAAATTTCTGCTCGTCCACTGGCGTGTTGCCGGTCCACTCGATCAGCACATCCATCATTGCATGTTCGTTGCGCTCGCCCAGTGCGGCCAGCAGGTCGACGATTTCATCGCGCCGGCCATGGCTGATGCGCCCCACCATGCCGAAATCGATAAAGGCGATACGGTGTTCCGGCAGGAAGAACACATTGCCGGGATGCGGGTCGGCGTGGAAAAAGCCGTTGAGCAGAATCATCTTCAGCACGGCATCGGCACCATGGCTGGCCAGTGCCACCGGGTCCAGCCCACTGTCGGCCAATTGGTCGAGCCGGCTGGCCGACAGGCCGTCGATATGCTCCTGCACATTGACTGCCGGGTTGGTGTATTCCCAGTACACCTTGGGCACGACTACCTGGGCATCGTCGGCAAAATCGCGGGCAAAGCGCTCCATATTGCGCGCTTCGACGGCCAGGTCCATCTCGCGTTTGAGCGAGCGGGAAAACTGGCTGACGATTTCCACCGGTTGAAAGCGGCGGGCATCGGGAAATTCCATTTCGATCAGCGTGGCCAGATGCGCCAGGATGCGCAGGTCGGCATCCACCTTGTCGACAATGCCGGGCCGACGCAGCTTGACCGCCACATGGCTGCCATCATGCAGGGTGGCAAAGTGAACCTGGGCGATGGAGGCCGAACCGATGGGCTTGTCATCGAAGCTGGCAAACAGCTCTTCCGGCGGTTTGCCCAGTGCCTTGATTACCAGCAGGCGTACCGAAGCCGGGTCCACCGGCGGCACGGTGGACTGCAGCTTTTCGAATTCGGCAATCCACTCGGCAGAGAAAACATCCACCCGGGTGGATAGGATCTGCCCCAGCTTGATGAAGGTGGGGCCCAACTCCTCGAAGGCCAGCCGCACCCGCACCGGGGTGGGCAAGCCGGCATCGGCATCCGGCAGGTGCAGGTTCAGCCATTCGCCAGCTTTTTCCATGGCGCGCGGCAGGCGCAGGCGCTGGGCAAACTCGCCCAGACCGTGGCGGATGAGAATGCCGCTGATTTCCTTCAGGCGCGGAAGATCGCGCATTGCAACAAGAGTTTCTCTGAGCATGGGCTATCTGGTGTCCAAGTTGGCTTTACACTCCCGTCCCTGTCCGATAGAGTGCGGCCTATGAAATTGCAACTCCGATTACTCGCCGTGATGCTTGCTGGCGTCATGGTTTTTGCCCAGGCCGCACCTGAAAAAACTGCGCAGGACGCACGGCCCAAGGTCGAGGCCTCGGAAGACCCCATTGCCAAGTATGCCTCGCCTGGCGAGGATGCTGTAGGAGATTTGCTGCTGCAGGCCATGAGTCTGCTGGGCGTTGCCTATCGTTTTGGTGGCAATTCGCCGGTCAGCGGTCTGGATTGCAGCGGTTTTGTCCGTTACGTATTCCAGAAATCCCTCAAGGTCAATTTGCCGCGCACCTCGGCCGAGATGGCGCACATTGGCAAGGCCGTTGATAAAAGTGAACTGGTTGCTGGTGATCTGGTCTTCTTCAATACCCGTGGTTTCGCTTATTCCCATGTCGGCATGTATATGGGCAATGGCAAGTTCATCCATGCGCCGCGTACCGGTCGCAATATCGAAGTGGTGAACATGAACCAGAGCTATTGGCAAAGCCGCTGGAATGGTGCACGTCGTATCAACCGCAGCAATGTCAATACAGTTGCCGCTGCTGACCAGGCCGATGCCGGTAATGATGCCGTGGCCTCGCCAAGTGGTGGTGCGGCAGCGCCAAAAATGAAGTGCCGCAAGGGCAAGAAATGCAAGCCCGTTGCCGAAGCGTCCGCCAGCAAGAAAAAGGGTGGCAAGCAGGCCGGCAAGGCGGACAAGAGCAGCAAGCCCGCCAAGGCGGGCAAGTCCGGTCACGGTAAAAAGAAAAAGCCGGCCAACTGAAAGGTTGGCGGTCTGTCATCATCACGATGCCCGCCTGTGCGGGCATTGCGTTTTCAGGAATAGCCAGGCATGGCCATGAATATTGAAATCCCGGTTTGGAAAGACCCGCAGGGCGGCATTGTTGCCTGTGTGGAAAAAATCAAGGTAATGAACGAAAACCTGGAGGAGTTGCAGCAGATGGCGCAGGACGCGCTGGAAGATGCCATCCTGATGGGCTGCGATGAAGGCCAGGTGAAGGACTTTCTGGTACGCCTGATGCAAAGCCTGCACAACCCCTACCAGTCCTGAAAGGCAAGTCGGCATGCAATGGCCATTTGAAGTCCTGATCGGACTGCGTTATCTGCGCGCCAAGCGGCGTAATGGTTTCATCTCCTTCATTTCCCTCATTTCCATCGTCGGCATCGCACTGGGTGTGGCGGCCCTGATCATCGTGCTATCGGTGATGAACGGTTTCCAGAAGGAAATCCGTGGCCGTATCCTCAGTGTGGCCTCGCATGTGGAAATCTCTGCTTTCGATGGCCGGCTGGCGCAGTGGCAGAGCATGGCCAAGGTGGCGGAACGCGATGCGCATGTGCTGGCAGCAGCACCCTTCGTCAACGGCCAGGGCCTGTTTTCTGCCTATGGCAATGTGCGTGGCGGTATGGTGCGCGGCATTGAGCCGGTACTGGAAGACAAGGTGGTGGATGTGGGTCAGCACATGCTGCGTGGCAAGCTGGAGGCGCTCAAGCCCGGCAGCTTCGGCATCGTGCTGGGGGTGGAGTTGGCGCGGCAGCTGAATGTGGGGCTGGGTGACAAGGTGACCCTGTTTACCCCGGAAGGCACGGTCACGCCTGCCGGGATGATTCCGCGCTACAAGCAGTTCACCGTGATTGGCATTTTCAAGGTGGACATGTTCGAGTACGACGCCTCGCTGGCGATGATTCATCTGCAGGACGCGCAGGTGCTGTCGCGCATGGGGGATACCGTCAGTGGCGTGCGGCTGAAGCTGGATGACCCGATGCTGGCCCCGCTGGTCAAGGCCAATCTGCAGCAGGCGCTGGGTCAGCAGGCGCAGGTGAGCGACTGGACCGATACCAATGCCAATTACTTCCGCGCGGTGCAGATTGAAAAACGCATGATGACCATCATCCTCACCCTGATCGTGGCGGTGGCGGCCTTCAATCTGGTGTCCACCCTGGTGATGGTGGTGACTGACAAGCAGGCCGACATCGCCATCCTGCGCACTCTGGGCGCGGCACCGTCCAGCATCATGAAGATTTTCATGATCCAGGGCTCGGTGGCCGGTGTCAGCGGTACGCTGGCCGGGGTGGTCGGCGGTGTTGTCGTGGCACTGAATCTGGACGTGATTGTCCCGTTCATCGAGAAAATACTGGGCACCAAGCTGTTGTCCAGCGAGGTGTACATGATTGATTACCTGCCTTCCGATGTGCAGCTGGGCGATGTCAGCACCATCACCGTGATTGCCCTGCTGCTGGCCTTGCTGGCCACCATTTATCCCAGCTGGCGTGCGGCCCGCACCCAGCCGGCGGAGGCGCTACGCTATGAGTAATGTGCTGAACTGCCGCAATCTGGGCAAAACCTATAGCGAAGGGCGGCTGAATCTGACCGTGCTGTCCGATGTGTCGCTGAGCGTGGACAAGGGCGAGCGGCTGGCCATTGTCGGCGCTTCCGGTTCGGGCAAGAGCACGCTGTTGCACCTGCTGGGTGGGCTGGATACCCCCAGCCAGGGCAGCGTGGAGGTGCTGGGGCGCGATCTGGCCGGCCTGTCCGAGGCCGAGCGTGGCGTTTTGCGCAACCAGTCGCTGGGCTTTGTTTACCAGTTTCACCATCTGTTGCCGGAGTTCTCCGCGCTGGAAAACGTGATGATGCCCTTGCTGATTCGTCGCCTGCCGCGCCAGGAAGCCGAAGAGCGAGCGGCCAGCATGCTGACGCGGGTTGGCCTGGCCCAGCGTCTGCAACACAAGCCGGGCGAGCTGTCTGGTGGTGAACGCCAGCGTGCTGCCATTGCGCGGGCGCTGGTGACCCAGCCGGCCTGCCTGCTAGCGGACGAGCCCACCGGTAATCTGGATTACCAGACCGCCCATCAGGTGTTTGACCTGATGTTGGAGCTGAACGAGGGTCTGGGCACCAGCCTGGTGATCGTGACCCATGATCTGGAGCTGGCCGCCCGTGCGCAGCGTACCTTGCGATTGGTTGAAGGCCGTTTGCAGGACGCAGTGCTGAGCGCTTGAGCCGTCAGGGTGCGATACGGAGAAAACAATGCTGTTTGTGCGTGAAGAAATGGATTTTGATCTGGTACTGCAGGCGCTGCAGACCGGTCCCGGGTTGATGCAATTGCTGCTTGGCGTTTTCAGCTTGCTGCTGGGGGTTTTTGCTGCCCGTAGCACCTTCCAGGGCTATTTCCGGCATCATCCCGAGCGCTATGAACGCTTCGTCCCTTACGCGGCCTTCCGGTTGGTGTTGCCTGGTGTGGCGCTGGGCTGCATGCTGTTGAGTATTCTGGGCTGGAACTGGCTGACTCACAGCCGTCCGCACCTGCTGCCACTGTTTACCGCCATGCTGTTCTGGCTGGGGGTGATCCGCCTGTTTACCGCGGTGATGCGCCAGGCGCTGCCGCAAGGCAAATTCGAACGCAATTCGGAACACTTCATTGCCAGTGTGCTGTGGCTGGGCTTTGTCAGCTGGGCCATCGGCTTTGATGATGTGATGCTGGACTGGCTGCAGTCGGTATCCTTCAGTGTGGGTAAAACCCATCTGGACTTGCTCACCATCCTCAACGCCATGCTGTGGGTGTCCATCATCGTGGTGGTGGCTTTGTGGGTCAGCCGTGTGCTGGAAGCCCGTGTGATGGGTCTCAAGCACATGGACCTGTCCTTGCGCATCGTGTTTGCCAAGATGGCGCGTACCTTGTTGATTGTGGTGGCGGTGCTCATCGCCCTGCCAGTGGTGGGGATAGACCTCACCGTGCTGTCAGTATTTGGTGGCGCGCTGGGTGTGGGGCTGGGTTTCGGTCTGCAGAAGATTGCCAGCAACTATGTGTCCGGCTTCATCATCTTGCTGGACCGCTCCATCCGCATTGGCGACCGCCTGATGGTGGACAACCGCGTTGGCTACGTCACGCGCATTACCTCGCGCTACGTGGTGCTCAAGAGCGCCGATGGCTCGGAAGCACTGGTGCCGAATGACGCGCTGATTTCCAATACCGTGATCAACCAGTCCTACTCGGACAAGGCAATGTGGATCAGTCTACCTATCCAGGTGGATTACGGTACCGATCTTGACCAGGCGCTGGCGGTATTGCGTGAGTCTGCCGTAAACCCGCGGGTACAGGCCGACCCGGCACCAGCCGCCTTTGTCACTGCCTTTGCCGATAGCGGCATTAATCTGGAACTGGGCATCTGGGTCAAGGACCCGGAAAACGGTTTCATGGGCTTGCGTTCGGAAATCTACCTGGCCATCTGGCGTCGTTTCAAGGAACTGGGAATCGAAATTCCTTATCCGCAGCGGGATGTGCGGATTGTCAGCGATGTGGCCGTGGCGCTGCCCGGCAAGGGAGAACAGGCATGAGCGGCAAAAAACTGGCCATCGTGGATGATGATGCTGCCGTCAGGCAGGCGCTGATCTGGCTGCTGGATGGCCAGGGTTATCAGGTGAGCGGTTTCGAGAGCGCCGAGGAGTTTCTGGCCACCGGCCCGGACATCAGCTTCAACGGCTTGATTGTCGACCTGCGCATGTCCGGCATGTCCGGCATCATGCTGCTGGAGCGACTGGCTGATCTGGCCTATTGCCCGCCGGCCATCATGCTTACGGCACATGGCGATGTGCCGCATGCAGTGGCCGCCATCAAGCTGGGCGCGCTGGATTTCATGGAAAAGCCCTTCGATGACGAAGTGCTGCTGGCGCGTGTGGAGAAAATGCTGCGGCAGGACGAAGCCAACCGTGCCAGCCATGCCCGCCGCCAGCGCGTGGGTGGACTGCTGGCACAGCTCACCGAGCGCGAGAAGGAAGTGATGCAACTGATTTTGCTGGGCAAGCTCAACAAGCAGATTGCAGAAGATCTCTCCATCAGCATGAAAACGGTGGAAGTCCACCGCTCGCGCGTATTCGAGAAAATGGGCGTCAAATCAGCGGTGGAGCTGGCAGGCCTGCTGGCCGCCAGTCAAGCTGATAATGGCGGGGGCCGCAACGATGGGCACTAAGCAACCGGTGTCGGTGCTGGTGGTGATCCACACCATGGATGGCCAGGTCTTGCTGATCGAACGGGCGGACAAGCCAGGCTACTGGCAATCAGTCACCGGCAGCCGTGAAGGCAGCGAAAGCCTGCTGGATACCGCCCGGCGCGAACTGTTGGAAGAAACTGCGCTGGATGCCCACCAGCACGTGCTGAGCGACTGGCAGCTGCATAACCGCTACGAAATCTACCCGCACTGGCGTCATCGCTATCCTGCCGGGGTCACGCATAACGACGAGTACGTGTTTGGTCTGCAACTGGCGCAGCCGCAAAGCGTGCAACTGGCTCCGGGCGAGCACACCGCCCAGCAATGGCTGCCGTGGCAGCAGGCGGCCGAGCTGGTGTTTTCCCCTTCCAATGCCACCGCCATTCGCATGCTGCCCAGCCGGCTTGGCCTGGTATAAGCCTCAAGGGTGCAGCAGGTAGCCGCAGAGTGCCGCGACTGCCATCACCCGAATGATGCCCAGCTTGTAACGCAACAAGGCCACCGCAGTGGCCAGTGCAATCAGCAGTGCCGTCCAGTCCGGACCCGCCTGCCAGCCATGCGGCCACAGCGCCTGCCAGCCAAAAAACAGCGCCAGATTGGCAATCACTCCGACTACCGCCGCCGTGATGGCGCTTAGCGGTGCCGTGAGCGCCTGACTGCCGTGGCTGCGTTCGATCAGCGGCCCTCCGGCCAGGATGAACAGGAAGGATGGCAGGAAGGTAAACCAGGTCACCAGCGTGGCAGCCAGGCTGCCGGCCAGCCCGGGTGGCAGGTTACCCACATGCTGGTAGCCGCCGACGAAACCGACAAACGCCACCACCATGATCAGCGGACCCGGCGTGGTTTCACCCAGCGCCAGGCCATCCATCATCTGCCCGGCGCTCAGCCAGCCGTAATGCGCCACCGCACCCTGATACACATAGGGCAGTACCGCATAGGCACCGCCAAAGGTCAGCAAGGCTGCCTTGGTAAAAAACCAGCTCATCTGAGTGAAGGGATGCTGCCAGCCCAACTGGCTGTAAAGCAGCAGCATGGGGGCGAACCACAGCAGGCAGCCGGCCAGTAGCACCCGCAATAGCCCGCTGCGGCTGAAACGGGCATGGGCCGGTGTTGGGGTGTCATCGTCGATCAGCGCCGGGCCGAAATGCACTCCCGGTTTGCCATGATTGTCTTTGGTCATGGTAAATAACGCCGGCCAGCGGCGGTTGGCCAGCCAGCCGGCCAGCGCGGCGGACAGAATGATCAGTGGAAAGGGCAGGTGAAGTAGTGACAGGCCCAGAAAAGCAGCCAGCGCCAGCAGCCATAGTGCGCGGTTTTTCAGTGCCCGCTGGCCAATGCGCAAGGCTGCCTGCAGCACGATGGCAACAATGGCCGGTTTTAGCCCATAAAACAGTCCTACCAGCAAGGGCAGGTGGCCAAAGGCCAGATAAATCCACGACAGGCCGATCAGGATGAGCAGTGAAGGCAGCACAAACAGGCTGCCGGCGATGACTCCTCCCGCACTGCGGTGCATCAGCCAGCCGATATAGGTGGCCAGCTGCTGTGCTTCCGGCCCCGGCAGCAGCATGCAGTAGTTGAGCGCATGCAGAAAGCGCCGTTCGGAAATCCAGCGCCGTTTTTCCACCAGCTCCTGATGCAGGATGGCAATCTGTCCGGCCGGGCCGCCAAAACTGATGAAACCCAGCTTCAGCCAGAAGGAAAAAGCCTGGCGCAGGCTGACGGGGGGTGGCGGCTGATGTTCTGGGGCTTGGCTCATGTGGATCCCGGCTGGTCGTAGAGAGGCTGACTGGATTGTCAGCACTTTAACTGGCAATGACAAACTTCGTCACAAAACAGGCAAGGACAGTAAGCCGACAGTGCCGTTACAATCCGTTTTTCTCTTTATGTAACCTAACTGTCATGTCTGCACTGGAAAGCATCAATCAGGCCTGTTTCCTGCTCGTCAACGCAACGCCGGCCTCTTCGGCATTGATGATCAAGCTGGCCATCTTTTTTGCCAAATACCTGATCCTGCTGATTCCGGCCATGCTGCTGCTGATGTGGGTATGGGGTGATGCATCCCAGCGCGAGCGCGCGCTCAAGGTGTTGAGCAGCGTTGCCCTTGCCTTGCTGTTTAACCTGCTGATCGGTGCCTTGTGGGATCACCCGCGTCCCTTCGCCATCGGCCTGGGTTATCGCTTTATCGATCATGTGGCAGACCCGTCCTTTCCCAGTGATCACGCAACCATTTTTGCCACCACCGCCTTTGCCTTCTGGCTGGCTGGCAAGTCGGGGCTGGGGCAGCTGCTGCTGGGGCTGACCGTACTGGTGGGGCTGTCGCGTATTTATCTGGGCGTACATTGGCCGCTGGACATTCTGGGTGGCATATTGTTGTCGCTGCCCTATAGTTGGCTGCTGCACAAGGCTTGGCCCTTGTTTGGTTCGCGCCTGTTTACCGTGCTCAATCACAGCTACCGTTGCCTGCTGGCCAAGCCGATTGCACGTGGCTGGCTCAAGGCTTGAGTAGCGGTTTGCACCGTATGAAAAAACGAGGCATAGGCCTCGTTTTTTCATGGTTGCTGGCCGGTCAGTTCAGGCCGTCAGCTGCCGCCAGCCCTGCACCATCATTATCAGCGCAATCACCATCATCAGCAGGCTGGACAGATAGGGCAGGCGTCGTGCCACGCCATCCAGCCAGCCCATTTTCTGTCCCAGCTTCTGGGCTCCCCAGGCAGCAATCACCCCGACGCTGACCAGCGAAATTGCCAGCCCCAGGCTGAAGGACGCCACCATGGTGATCCCCAGTGCCACCCGCTTGAGCTGCAGGCACAGCAGCAGGATGGTGACCGAGGCCGGGCAGGGCATCAGGCCACCGGTCAGGCCAAACAGGGCAATCTGGCCGGTGCTGACCGGCTGGCCGGCAAAGCGGCGGGCAATTTCATCAGCATGGGCTTTTTCGTGGGCATCCTGATAGCCCGATTCCGGTTGACTTTGCCGTGACAACTGGCGGCCTGTCGTGATTGCCGGTCGCATGGCCGCAGCCCTGCTGCCCTGCTGGCGGTAGCGCTGTGCGGCGGGAGCACCGATACGGACGGCAAAACGGTGACTGTGATCGCCATGCTGCATGTCCAGCGTGACATCAAACCGGTGTGGTTCCGCCGTTGTGCTGGCTGATTGCAGATAGTCGCCCTGCTGTTGCAGTACATGAGTTTCTTCACTGCCATCATCGCGCCACAGCTGCAATACATAGCGCACATCGGCAGCAGGCCGCTGTGGCCGCATGTGCGGGGTGTAGCAGTAAAGGCGGAAGTGCGCGGGTGCGCTGGTGTCCAGCAGTAACTCCACCACGCCATGTCCGGTATTGATGACCTTGCCGCCATGCGGTGCCTGTTGCCAGGCGCGGGCTGCCAGATTATCCAGCCGTGTGCGCCAGAGCATCCAGCCGGCAATGCCTAGCACGATCAGGCCGGAGAGCAGCAGCAACCATGGCTCGGCCTGCTCCACCAGCAGCTGGTTGCCAAAGTGCAGGGCAGCAGCAGCCAGCAGCCAGACCACCAGCGAATGCGACAGCGCCGCGCACAGGCCCAGCAGCACGGCCTGGGCGATGCTGCCGCGGATGGCGATGATGAAGGATGCCATCAGGGTTTTGGAATGCCCGGGTTCCAGCCCGTGCAAGGCCCCCAGGATGATGGCGCTGGGAATGAACAGCCACAGGTTGCTGGAACCTTGCTGTATCAGTTGTAAAAGAGGTGGCATGATGTCGGATTCACAATGAACATTGCCTGGCAATATACTCCACCCCAGTATATTTTGAGAAAGAAATTGCAGCATGGGACATACCGTCAAAGGAAAAAAGCCATTACTGGCACGGGTAAGACGCATCAAAGGGCAGGCCGCTGCCATTGAGCGCGCGCTGGAGGAGGGGGAGGAGTGCATGGCAGTGCTGCAGCAGATTGCCGCCATCCGCGGTGCCGTCAACGGGCTGATGGCCGAAGTGCTGGAAGGGCATCTGCGCGAACACCTGCTGCTGGATGGTGCCGCCGCACCAGAGCTGGACCCGGCGCGACAGCAGGAGGTAGATCAGGTAATGCGTATCGTGCGTTCCTATCTCAAGTAAGGGGTATTTGCTTCTACGCCACCTGCTTTGCACTGCTGCCGCTCACCTGGAAGCGGCCCGCCAGTTCACCCAGCATGCTGATGGTGTGGCGGGTATGATCCACGCAGTCAGACAGGCTTTGTTGTGCTACATGCATGGTGGCTGCCACCGTGCCGATTTCCGCCGTGGCACTGGCGTGTTCCAGCCCGCTGTGTGTTAGCTGGTTGATGGTGTCCAGCAGGCTGCGCACGATGTGTTGCACCTCGATGTTTTCTCCAGCAGATGCTTCTGCCAGCTGCAAACCCTGTTCCAGATGGCTCATGCCACTTTGCATGGACTCCACCGCCTCCGCTGCCTGATGCTGTACGCGCTGTATCATGCGATCGATTTCCAGCGTGGACTGGCTGGTACGTTCAGCCAACTTGCGTACTTCGTCCGCTACTACGGCGAAGCCACGACCGCTCTCCCCGGCACGGGCAGCTTCAATGGCGGCATTCAGCGCCAGCAGATTGGTCTGCTTGGCAATTTCCTGAATCAAGCTCAGCACCTGTTCGATCTCGCGGGTGCTATCACTGAGCTGGGCGATGGTCTGGGCAGAACGTCCCACGGTTTCGCGAATGCCCAACGTGCTCTGGTTTACCGTATCCAGCTGCTGGCGTGCCAACTGGCGCTGTTGCTGCATGGCCTGCTCCATGCCGCTGGCGTTGTGGTTGGCTTGATCCAGCACCTGCTGTTGCTGACCCAGGCCGTCCCGGGTACGGTCCGCGGTACTTAGTACTTGGCTGGCTGCCGTTACCGTGGCGGCATTGTGCTCGGCCATGTCGCGGTTGCGCTGCTGCAGCGACTGGCTTAGCCGTACCAGCTGCCCCAGCGTGCGGTCGAACTGGTCGATCAGACTGTTAACCCACTGCGCCATCACGCCGGTTTCATCTGCCGTCAGCTGGTTGCGCTCTACGCGCAGGGTGAGGTTGCCGTCACCTTCGGCAATATTGCGTACCATGCCGCTGATGCCGCGCAGGCGTTGCGCCAGTGGCCGGGTGAAGCCCTGGCGGTACAGCAGCGCACCAGCCAGCAATAGCAGGATGCCGATCAGCAGCTGCACTACCGGGCTGGGTGCCAGCAGGCTTTGTGCCGCATAGCCCAGGGTCAGCAGCCCGGCCTGAACGCCGACAAAGCCCTTCATCAGTTGCTGGCTGACCGAGCGGTAACGGTAAACCTCGGCTAGGTCGGCCTCGCACATGATGCCCCACACGTCTGGCGAGCCTGGCAACTGGAAGCGTATACCCTTGCCGATCACGGGGATATGGCGGTAGTCGGCATAGCCCGGATAGGTGACAAACAGGTTTTCACCGTGGCGGATGGTTTCGCGTACACCAGGGTGCAAATTGCCGGTGGCCGGGTCGTTGAAGATCAGCTCCAGCTCGGTATGCTGCTGTACACGCACCACGCCGTAGGTTGTCTTGATCCCATCTTTCAGGTTGTCGCCGCCGCTGAAGGTGCGGTCCTCGAAGCGTGAGCGGGACAGAGCAGTGCCTGGCGCAATGGCTGAGTCAAAGCGCGACTGCACCATGAACAGATAGTTATCACCGGACTCATGAAAGATATGTCCGGCCTCGCGCTGGATCAGGTCGCCAAGCACATCGTTGGGCAGGCGTGCACACAGGCAGGCATCAAGCTGCCCGGGCAGACGCACAGGCAACATGAACAGCAGGGTGACTGCATCATGAAAAGTCGAACTGCGCGGCCCCAGTTGCAAGGTGCGGGCATCGCGATACGGGCCAAGCAGAAAGCGCTGCTTGCATCCATGGTCCAGTGCGGTGGCATACGGCCCTGGCAGATCCTGAAACAGGCCATGGCTACCCGCCAGCAGCTGCTTGTCCTGCTGCAGAATGAACAGTTCGGTAAAGTCGCTCAAGGCATCCAGCTGGCGCGCCAGTTCGCCCTGCAATTGCGGGCTGTCGCAGGCTGACAGTCGCAGCGCTATGCCTTCAAGTTGCTGCCATTGCTGCTCTGCCCACTGTTGCAGGATCTGTACCCGCAGCCGGGCAAAATTGTCAAAAACGCTTTCCAGTGCCTGATAGCGATCCTGGTTGTAAAAACAGGCCAGCCGCATTGCCAGTTTTCCGCTGCTGCCTGTCCAGGGCAGCCAGCGTTTTTCTTCCGGGCTCAAGGCCATGCGATGACTGGTCAGATTCATTACAGCTCTCCTGCGGCAATTGAAAGGCAGTGGCAAGTATGTGCCGGTGTCGTATCTAGCAGATTGCATGCCTGATTTCGCCATCATTTAACAGAAAATAATTGCAAATGCGGCTATTTGTAAGCAATTGCATACAATGTTCTTTATGCAGTGCGTATTTGTGGTGCAAAAATTCCATGCTGGTGCATGACTGCGTATGATTGGTGCAAGTCGATCCTTGCTTGTCGCGCGTCAAAATCTGACATTTTTTGAATAATTGACTGGCGCGATACCCCCTGCTTGCGCTATGGATATCCCATGAAGCCGCTGAATATCACTACCTACAACATCCATAAGGGAATGTCTCCGCTAAACCGGCATTTGCGGGTCAACGAGATTGCCCATGCGCTGGAAGCCCTTGCGCCTGATCTGCTGTTCCTGCAGGAGGTGCAAGGCAAGAACCTGCTGCGTTCCTTGCGGCACGAGGGCTGGCCCATTCTGCCGCAACATCACTATCTGGCGCGGCGGCTGGATCACAAGGTGGTGTATGGCCTGAATGCCGCTTATGAGCATGGCCATCATGGCAATGCGGTACTGTCGCGTTATCCCATCATCGAATGGTGCAACCGCGATATTTCGGTCAACCGTTTTGAAAGCCGGGGGGTATTGCACTGCATGATGCTGCCCAAGGGCTGGAGCCAGCCGGTAGCTGCTTTATGTGCGCATCTGAATCTGCTGGCGCGCGACCGGCGCAAGCAGTATGCCAATCTGGTGCACTACATCCGCGAGGCAATTGCGCCGGATGTACCCATCATCCTGGCCGGTGATTTCAATGACTGGCAGGGCGAGGCCTCCGACTGTCTGAGCGAGGCCGGATTGCAGGAGGTCTTCCTGCAGCATCGTGGCCGGCACGTGCCGAGTTTCCCTGCCCGCCTGCCGGTATTGCCGCTGGACCGTATCTATGTGCGTGGTCTGCGTGTGGTCAGTGCCGAGGTATTGCATGGCCGACCTTGGTCGCGTCTGTCCGACCATTTGCCGCTGACGGCAGCGCTGCTGCCGGCATAGCCGGTTGGGGGGAGGGGGTCTGTTCGATATGAAACATCAGTATTTGTCGATTGATAAAACCATGCCGAAATCCTGACTATTCAAGGTTAAACTTGCCGTTTTTCTGCATTTTTTGCTTGTTACTGGCAGGATTGCTGCACTTGGCTTGACGTAATACGAAAATTGATGTTCAATATCACAAATTAATCGCCGATTTGACACAGCTTGCGGGCGTAAAACAGCTAAAGCGTGGGTAAGCAGACCCCGGATTGATTCAGTATCTGCTTATATAATCTTTACCGCATTTCAAAGATTCCATGCACACAGCCCGCCGCAACCATTGGCGGGCTTTGTGCGTTCTGGAGTATTTGAATGATTCATCTGCAAAATATCGGCAAGCGTTTTCGCCGCCCTGATGGTGGCTGGTTTGATGCTGTCTGCGATACCTCGCTGTCTATTGCCCCGGGCGAAGTGTTTGGCCTGATCGGTTTTTCCGGTGCAGGCAAATCCACCCTGCTGCGTCTGATCAATCTGCTGGAGCGTCCCGACAGCGGTGCTGTCATTGTGGCCGGTCAGGACCTGACCGCCATGGACGCACGTGCATTACGCCGTGCCCGCCAGCAACTAGGCATGGTATTCCAGCAGTTCAACCTGATGGCCAACCGTACCGTGGCCGACAATATCGCCTTTCCACTGGAAATCGCCGGCTGGTCCAAGGCGGATATTGCCAGCCGCGTGATCGAATGTCTGGACGTTGTCGGCCTGGCCGACCGTGCCGGGCACTATCCGGCCCAGTTATCCGGCGGACAGAAACAGCGCGTGGGTATAGCCCGGGCGCTGGCACCGCGTCCCAAGGTAATCCTGGCTGATGAGCCGACATCTGCGCTGGACCCCAAAACCACCCAGTCCATTCTGGACTGTCTGCAGGATATCAACCGGCGCTTTGGTGTCACCGTGGTCATCGTTACCCATGAAATGCACGTGGTGCGTTCCATCTGCCATCGTGCTGCCGTGCTGGATGCCGGCAAGGTGGTGGAGGTGGTGGAGGTGAGTGCGGGTGTGGTGGATGCCCGTTCCGATCTGGCCCGTTCCCTGCTGGAGGCTGCGTAATGGAAGAACTGACTTTTGCCACGGCACTGGCCGACCTGTCTGGCATGGCTCCTGAAATCTGGCAGGCCTGCCGCGAAACCGCGCTGATGCTGGCGGTGGGGCTGGCCGCAGCCATTGTGCTGGGTGGCCCGCTGGGTATCTTGCTTTACCTGTCGCAGCCGGGGCAGTTGTTTGCCAACCGCCTGATCAACGGCGTGCTGGGCTGGACGGTCAATCTGGTACGCTCCTTCCCCTTCATCATCCTGATGGTGTCGCTGGTGCCGTTTACCCGTCTGCTGGTGGGCAGCACCATCGGCCCGGTCGCCGCTGCCGTCCCGCTGTCGATTGCCGCGATTCCCTATTTTGCCCGGCTGGTGGAGCAGACGCTGCGTGAGATCCCGCGTGGTGTGGTGGAGGCCGCCGAGGCGATGGGTGCCAGCCCCTGGCAGATCATCTGCAAGGTGCTGCTCAATGAAGCGCGCGCCGGGCTGATTTCCAGCCTCACCATTCTCACCATCAGCTTTCTGAGCTATTCCGCTGTGGCTGGTGTGGTGGGCGGTGGCGGCATTGGTGATCTGGCCATCCGTTATGGTTATTACCGTTTCCAGACCGACGTGATGGTAGCCATGGTACTGCTGCTGGTAGTGATCGTGCAGATCATCCAGTTTGTCGGTAACCGACTGGCGGCACGTCTGGACAAGCGTTAAACCCGATACCCAGACCGGGCGGCACTGTCAGCCCGGCATCGCCGGCCAGATTGCGATGCATGCAGCATGTGGCCGGTCTTCCCTTACCTGATATTGCAAGGAGTTTTCATGCGTAGATACGTTATCAAGGCGCTGGCCGCCTCGTTGCTGTCGCTGGCGGTTGCCAGCCCGGTTCTGGCTGCAGATCCGGCCAAGAAGGAAATCGTGATCGGCACCACCGTGGGTGACTTTGGCGACATGGTCAAGCAGTCGGTCAAACCTATCCTGGAAAAGCAGGGTTATGCGGTCAAGCTGGTGGAGTTCACCGATTATGTCCGTCCCAATCTGGCACTGCAGGAGGGTGCGCTGGATGTGAACGTGTTCCAGCACAAGCCCTATCTGGACAGTTTCGCCAAGGAACACAAGCTGAATCTGAAAGAAGTGTTTCAAGTGCCGACAGCCCCCTTGGGCATTTATCCGGGCAAGCTGAAGTCGCTGAAGGAGGTCAAGGATGGCAGCACCATTTCGGCACCTAACGATCCGTCCAACTTTGCCCGTGCTCTGGTGATGTTAAGCGATCTGGGCTGGGTCAAGCTGAAGCCGGGCGTGAATCCGCTGACTGCATCCGAGCGTGACATCGCTGTCAATGTGAAGAAGCTGAAGATTGTCCAGCTGGAAGCGGCCCAGCTGCCGCGTTCGCGCAGTGACGTGGATTTTGCTGTGATCAATGGCAACTATGCCACCAGTTCCGGCATCAAGCTGACTGAAGCCATTTTCCAGGAAAAGAGCTATGCCTACATCAACTGGGGTGTGGTGCGTGCTGCCGATGCGGGTAAGCCGTGGGCGCGTGACGTGATTGCCGCTTACAACAGCAAGGCTTTCAGCGACTGGGCGAAAAAGAAATACGCGGGCTACAAATTCCCGCAAGGCTGGAAGTAAAGCAGCTGAGGTTTTCATGCCGGCCCGCCAGCGTGGGCCGTGCACTGTTTTCTTGTAACACTCCTGGCTACAAGACTTGAGCGGAGGGCAATGCCCTCCGTCTTTTTTTGTCTGCAAGCAGGTGCGTAGGAGTCATTCGCACACGGTAAACGGAGCCGGGCTATCCACACAGCATGCCTTGGCAGGTCGTTGGCCACTGTGAAACACCGCTTCGATGAAATTGCCGTCCGGATCACGCAGCAGGGGAGTGGATTTCAGGCGTGGGCCGCTGGCATCCTGACCGGCCAGTTGGCCACCAGCGGCAAGGC
Organism: Aquitalea denitrificans; assembly: GCF_009856625.1. Classification (GTDB taxonomy): domain Bacteria; phylum Pseudomonadota; class Gammaproteobacteria; order Burkholderiales; family Chromobacteriaceae; genus Aquitalea; species Aquitalea denitrificans. Next base: position 3,063,671 of record NZ_CP047241.1, on the reverse strand, counting down.
CGGCCTGAAAAAGACGCTGTGGCAAATCCGGATCGCCAGTCTGGAAAGCCAGATGGACATGACTATGCTGCCCGCTCGTCGCTGTAGAGACAAACAGTTCGTCGGCCCAGAAGTAGTCCGGGCCTTCGGCGGTCAGGTCTCGGCCCAGAACCTGCAATACAGCACGGTAAAACTGTTTGCTGGCGGCCAGATCGTGCACAAGCAGATGAACGTGGTCAAACAGTCGACCGTAGTGGTATTCCATGGGACATCTCCTCTGGCGAAGCACCCGGAAATACCGTTGTGGCTAGGTAGCAGGCAGCGGCAGGGCAGCTTCTTTATTGGACAGCTTTTTCCCCATCATACGCCGCTCTATTCACGCTGCCCATGCGTGCTGACAAGCGACTAGCGCGCCAGCCACTCCTCGACAAACTGCTGGCGGAAGCTGAGTAGTCGTGCCAGTCGTTCCGCTGCCATGGCTTTGCCGGCGGCGGTCTGCATCATGTCCGGTAGCTTTGCCAGTTTGACTTCGATATGGTCGAGCGCGTATTCGCGGTCATCCAGTTGCCGGTCCAGACCCAAGGGATTGTCCGGATGTGCCAGCTGCCGGCCCATGCGGCCGGAGGTGTAGAACATGCGGGCCAGGCCGATGCTGCCCAAGGCATCCATGCGGTCGGCATCCTGCACGATCTTGGCTTCGATGCTGCGTGGCGGGATGTTGGCGGAAAAACTGTGTGCTTCAATGGCATGGGCCACGGCTGCGATCCGCTCGGCAGGAAAGCTGTTTTCCGTCAGCAACTGGCTGGCCCTGGCTGCTGCCATGCGCGATGCCTGCTCGCGCTGGGGATGATTCTTGGGCAGGTTGACCAGGTCGTGCAGGTAGCAGGCGGCCAGCACTACCAGCGCATCGGCTTCGACATGCTGCAGCATGATGTGGCGGGCAGCGGCCCATACCCGGTGGAAATGCGTCAGGTCGTGAGCGCCGTCTTCGTCAGGAGCCTGCTGCTGCAACAGCGTAAGCAGTTGTTGTTGCCAGTGCTGCAGCAAGGCATTGCTTTGGGTATTCATGGCCGTATTCCTGTGGGTGGGGCAGGGATTACACCGCTGCGGCCCACCGGCGTCAACCATGTGGGCTGCAGGGGCTGGTCTGCATCTTCAGGCTGACTGCAGGCAGTGCTCGCGTGCGATGGCTGCTGCCAGGCGGGCGTTATTTAGCACCAGCTGGATATTGGATGCCAGACTGTTGCCACCAGTCAGCTCGCACACCCGTGCCAGCAGGAAGGGGGTGGATTCCTTGCCGCGGATGCCTTGATCGTCGGCCTCCTGTAGTGCCTGGCTGATGGCACTGTCTATCTTGTTAGCCGGCATGGCGTATTCCGCGGGAATGGGGTTGGCCACCACCATGCCTCCCTTCAGTTCCAGCGCCCACTTTGCCTGCATCGCGGCGGCGATGTCAGCCGGGTGGTCCAGGCGGTAGTCCACCTTGAATGCACTTTCTCGGGTGAAGAAGGCAGGCAGAGTGTTGGTCTGGAAACCTACTACCGGTACGCCATGGGTTTCCAGATATTCCAGCGTCAGACCCAGGTCCAGAATCGACTTGGCACCGGCACACACTACGGTGACTGCGGTCTGGGCCAGTTCTTGCAGATCCGCCGAGATGTCGAAGCTTGTTTCGGCACCGCGGTGTACGCCGCCGATGCCGCCGGTGGCAAACACACGGATGCCGGCCATGGCGGCGATGATCATGGTGGAGGCAACCGTGGTGGCACCGGTCTGGCGTGCGGCCACGATAAAAGGCAGGTCGCGACGGCTGACCTTGACCACTTCGCGGCCGCGTTTTCCCAGCAGTTCGATTTCATCGTGGCTCAGGCCGGCCTTGAGCCGACCGTCAATGATGGCGATGGTGGCAGGTACGGCACCATGGGCGCGCACCTCCGCTTCTACCTGCAGGGCGGTAGCAACGTTCTGCGGGTAGGGCATGCCATGCGAAATGATGGTGGATTCAAGTGCAACGACCGCTTGGCCAGTGGCCAGTGCGGCGGCGACTTCCGGGTGAATATCGAGATGGCTGTTTTGCTTCATGATTGCTCCGCGTATTGCAGGGTAGTGCACATGTGCTGGACCGCTGCCAGCGACAGTGTTGGATTGTTGGTGGCAGTGCAGCCCAGCGTCAGCGCTGCGCAGGCCTGGGCAAACCTAACGGTCTCGTCCAGTGCTTGCTGTTGCAGCCAGCCCCAGGCAAGGCCTGCCATCAGGGCGTCGCCAGCTCCAGTGGTGTTGATGATTTCCACTGCTGGAGCCGGACTCCAGCCCTGAGCCGCCGCGCTGCTGTAGTACACGCCGTCCCCGGCCAGGCTGAGGGCGACCTGTACTACGCCCTGCTGATGGAACCAGTTGGCAACGGCGGGGGCATGGCTGGCCTGATCCAGCGGCAGGCCTGACAGGGTGGCGGCTTCCAGCCGGTTGGGTTTCAGGGTGTGGATCTGCCCCAACCAGGGGCGGATGCGTTCGGCCTTGAAGGCCGATACCGTGTCGATGAAAACCGGGGTGTCGCCTGCCTCTGCAAACAGCCAGGCCAGCGCCTCTGCCGACAGGTTGGCATCGGCCATGATCAGCCCGGCGTGGCGTACCAGTTCGCGCTGCGGGGCGAGGCGGGCGGCGTCCAGTCGTGCCAGGATTTCCATGTCGTTGATGGCGATGGCCATATCGCCATCCGGACCATGCAGGGACAGGTAGGTGGAGGTGGCTGCATCCGGCAGCAGCAGCACCGGGCGCACATCTACCCCGGCGCGCTGGGTGGATTCCAGCAGGGCACGGCCATACAGATCATCCCCCACGGCACTGATCAGGCGGCAGTCCGCTCCCAGTCTGGCCAGATTCTCGGCAATATTGCGTGCCACGCCACCGGGTGAGCAACTGACACGTCCCGGATTGGAATCGCCCTGGCGCAGACTGTTGCTGGTACTGCCGCGGATATCCATATTGGCTCCCCCCAGCAGCACCACGTAAGGGGTATCGGCCAGAATGTAGCCCTTGCCCAGGATATGGCCTTTTTGCATCAGCTTCATGATGTGACCGGCCACGGCGGAGCGGCTGATGCTTAGCTGATCAGCCAGTTCTTGCTGGGGAATCAGCGGGTCCTGACGCAGTAGCTGCAGAATTTCCTGCTCGCGCTCAGTCATAAACAAGTGTCCGTATTGCAAACATTTGTTTATGTTAATGGTCGCCAAGCAGCAGGGTCAAGCCAGTCTGTCCTGTAACAGGCGTTTTGGCTTGCATTTGTTGCACGGGGATAATGAAACGGAGCTATAACTCCGGTACTGCTTACGCAGCGACTGGCGTAAGCAGCCTTTCACCGGGGAAGGTGAATAACCCGTTCGCAGGCTGGACGGGTTTCTTTTTTGCCGTTACCAATGACAAGGCCGCCAGAGTATGTCCGGCGGCCTGTTTGCTTTGCTGAGGCAGATTTACAGCCGGTACTGGCTAAGGGTGCTGATCTGCTGGCGGGCCAACGCGTCCAGATGCTGTGCGCTGCTGGCTGCTTCCTGGGCGGCGGACGAGGCTTCTTCCGTCATCTGGGCAATCTGCTCGACTTGTACCGCAATATTGTTGGTGGCCTTGCCCTGTTCCTTGATGGCATCAGATATTTCACTGACCATGTGCACGGTGTTGCCGGTGGCATCGCCGATCTGCTTGATGGCACCATCGGCGTGGTCGGCACGCTCAACCCCGTTGCGTACCAGTTCTTCAGCTGAATGCATCTGCTCGGTAGCCAGCCGAGAGCGATCACGCATGGCATTGATGGTGGATGAAATTTCCTGGGTGGAGCTGCTGGTGCGTTCGGCCAGTTTGCGTACCTCATCGGCCACCACGGCAAAACCGCGTCCCATTTCCCCTGCGCGTGCGGCCTCAATGGCAGCATTGAGCGCCAGCAGATTGGTCTGATCGGCAATATCCTTGATTACCCCTACCACGGTATCAACCTGGGCGCTATAGGTGTCCAGTTCGCGAATGCTGTTGGCGGCGCTGTCCACCGCGCTGGAAATGTCACGGATGTCGTTAATGGTCTGGCTGATGGTGGTGGAGCCCTGATGTGCAAGTGTGCCGGCACTGTGTGCCAGGTCGCGTGATTCTTCGGCACGGGTGGCAACATGGTTGACGCTGACCGTCATCTGCTCGATGGTGGCGGCCATATTGGCAGAGGAGGAGGACTGGGCATCCGCTGCTGCAGCCACCTGAGTAGCGGTTTGCGACAGGTTCTGCGAGGCAGATGCGACAGAGTGGGCTCCTTCCATGATGGATTTCAGGCTGTGCTGCAAGCCTTCCAGCAAGTTGTTGAAGGCCATGGCGGTCAGGCCGATTTCATCCTGCCGAACCACGGGCACACGCTGAGTGAAATCCAGCGACTGGTTAATGCTCTGCATGGTTTGCTGAATGGAGGACAAGCCGCCGCTGATTACACGGTACAGCACGCTGCCCATGTATAGCACCACCACCAGCACAATGCCGATCAGGCTGGCGCTTTGCAGCAGGGCTGCATTGTAGGCGGTCTTATTGGTTTCCAGTGTGTCATTGGCCAGTTTGAGGTTGTACTCGGTGTGGGCATTCAGTGCCTTGCGGAACTCGCTGCTGGTTGTGTTGAGCGGGCCATCACGCAGCATGGCATCGGCCAGGTCGTCCTTACCGCTGTTGGACATGGCGAAGTACTTGCCACGCTCAGCACGGTAGGCGGCCAGCTTGGCCTTGTCATCCTGCAGCAGCTGGCGGTCGTGATCGTCGGCGATCAGGTTTTTCTCGTAGTCATTGATCAGGTCGTCCAGCTTTTTGTCGGCTTCGCCGGACATGGCTTCGGCAGCAGCCTTTTCCCCGGTGGTATGCGATACCGAATGCCGGGTGACCGAGCCACGGATATCCATGAAGGCATAAACCATGCCGTTCAGGTCGCGGATGCTGGGGGCAAGGTTGGTGATGGTGTCTTCAAAGCGGTTGCTGGCCTGTTTCTGCTGGTAGGCTCCGAAGCCACCGACCAGAAGCAAGGCAAAAAGGGCAATGGCCAGGGTCAGGATGAGGCGTCTGATGATGGTCATGAGGGATATCCTTGCGAAGAAATCGTTTTATCGTTGTCTGTGCATGCTGGGGCATGGCAATCGCTACGTATGTATACGTATAGCATCGAATTATGACGATTACAGGGAATTCTTACATTCTTACTAAGGTTACTTTTTAATAAGTCAATAAAAATCAATGATTTAATTATTTTTTGAACAGGGGGTCACCAACGCGGTGGTGCTGTGTACTGACACGGTGCGGCCTGTTGTTGAAATGGGGCGGACAATAAAAAACGCAGCGATAATTGCGCTGCGTTTTCAGTTTGCTCTGGCCGATTGTTACTGCTCAAGTAGCTGCCAGCGACCCTGGCCGAGAATATGCAGTTGCTGCTGATGATATTGCAGCAGGCTGCTGCGGTGGCCCACGCTGACAATGGTGGTGGCGGGCAATTGCTGGCGCAGCAGCCGGTACATGGTGTCTTCCAGCCCTTCATCCAGCGCCGAGCTAGCTTCATCCAGAAAGGCAATATCCGGTTTGTTCAGCAGCAGGCGACCAAAAGCCAGGCGCTGCTGTTCGCCCAGTGACAGCGTCTGGCTCCAGTCGCGCTCCTCGTCCAGCCGTGCTTGCAGATGTCCCAGTTGTACGGCCTGTAGTACCGTTATTGCCTGTTGGCTATCCCCGGCGGGGGGCGTGGCTGGATAGTACAGCGCATCACGCAAGCTGCCGCCCGGCAGGTAAGGCTTTTGCGCCAGGAACATCAGCCCGTGCTCAGGACGGATGATGCGACCGCTGCTATAGGGCCATAGCCCGGCCAGGCTACGCAGCAAGGTGGTTTTGCCCGAGCCGGATGCGCCGCGGATCAGCAGCGCGCTGCCACTATGGATGTCCAGATCAACCTGCTCCAGTAGTTTGCGCCCGTCCGGAGCCTGCAGGCAGAAGTTTTCCAGTGCCAGCCGCTTGCCATCTGGCTGTATATCGGGCCGTGGCAGCGCCGCAGCCTCCTGCATGGAGTCGCAGTAGCCAGACAGACGGTTGAGCACGGCACGGTAGCCGGCAAAATCGTCGTAGGCATTGCGAAAGAAGGACAGATTGTCATGCAGCGTGCCAAAGGCACCGGAGGTTTGCATCAGATCGCCCAGGGTAATCTGCTTGGAGAAAAAGCGATGGGCCTGCACGATGAGCGGAAACACCACGGCGGTCTGGCTGACAATCAGGTTGAAGCCCTGGAATTTCAGCGACCGGAACACGATGCGCCAGTTGTTGTGGATGATCTGACCAAAGCGGCTGCGCAGCAGCATGCCTTCCACCTGTTCCCCGGCATAGAAGGCAATGCTTTCCGCGTATTCCAGCAGCCGCACCAGCAGGTAACGGTAGTTGGCGTTGTACTGCTCGTTGAGGAAGTTGAGCCGTACCAGCGGTCGGCCTATCTTTACTGCCAGCACGGTGGCAATCAGCACATACACAAATACGGCAAACACCATGGCGCGCGGTATTTCCACGCCCAGCAACTGCAAGGGGCCGGACAGGTTCCACAGGATCAGTGTGTAGGCCAGGGTGGAAACCAGGGCACTGACCACACCCATGGATAGTCCCAGCGAGCTGCTGACAAAGCTACTGACATCCTGCTGGATACGCTGGTCGGGGTTGTCGCTGTGTTGCGGCAAGTATTGCAGACGGTAGAAAGCGTCGTGCTGCAGCAGTTTTTGCAGTAATTGCTCGTTCAGCCAGGCGCGCCAGTGGATGGAAAAGCTCTGGTTGACGTAAAAGCTGAACAGGCTGCGCAGCACATGCAGGCTGGCCAGAATGCAGAAAATGCGGACAAAGCTCCAGAACAGGCTTTCATTGAGTTGCTGCAGCGAGGTATATAGCCCGTTGCTCCAGTTGGACAGCACCACATCCAGCCGCACGCCCGCCAGGGTGAGCAGCAGAATCAGCGCCAGGGCCAGCAAGGGTTTGCTGCTGCGTTGCAGGCTGAAGTAGCCACCGCTGAGCTGCCAGAACTGCCGGCCCCAGCTGGTGAGCCGGGTCAGGCTCCAGACGGCAAGGATAAACAGCAGGCAGGTGATGCCATAGGCTTTGGCAACCCAGACAATACTGGTGCCCAGTTCCTGATTCCAGTCCATGTTTTCCCTTTGACCTGATGATTGTTACCCGGCGGGATCAGTCCCGCTCTCGGTTCGGCCTGAATCATGTAAAGCTTACGGTGTGGATGGCGTAGAGCCAAACATACATGGCGGCTGATTCATGAATAAGTATTGCCGGATGAAATGCCGTACCGGACAGCCCGGTACGGCCAGGTGGCAGTCAGGCGCTACCACAACACCTTGACGGCAGTTTCACCCAACCAGTCCTGCAAGGCCAGTAGCAGGCTGTCGTCCAGCCGTACCGCCCAGCCTTGCGACAGGGCGATATCCGCCCGGGCTTGTGGATTGCTGTAGCTGATGCGGACCAGGCCGCCGTTGTCTTCGTCACGGTAGGGGGTAAGTAAGGTTTTCAGCCGATTGACATCGGCATTGCCGTTCATCTGCAAGGACAGGCCACGGGCAAAGCAACTGCGTGCCTCGCCCAGGTCGTAAATGCGATCGGCCATGATGCGCAGACCACCGGAGAAGGCATCTTCCATCACCTTGCCTTGCACCACCAGCACGATGTCCTCTTTCAGCTTGTTGCGGTTGACTTCATAGCTGTCACCAAACAGGCTGATTTCACGTTTGCTGCTGCCGTCGTCCAGTTCGACAAAGGCCATCTTGCCGCGATTGCCCATCTTGACGCGGATGCCGGTGACAAAGCCGGCCAGCAGTTGCGGTTCCTTGCGTGGGGAGAGGCGCGATAGCGTGGTCTTGATGAAGGCACGCACTTCCTGCGCATAAGCGGAGAAGGGGTGGCCGGACAGGTAGTAGCCGATGGCAACCTTCTCTTCCGCCAGTTTGACGGCATCGCTCCATGGCCGGGTGGCCACCATCTCTACCGCCGGCGCCACATCGTCGCCAAACATATCGAACAGGCCGCCCTGATTGGCATTGGCATGGGCCTGATCGGCTGCTTCCATGGCCAAGCCTACGTTGGCAAACAGCAGGGCGCGGTTGGGCTCAATGCTGTCGAAGGCACCGGCACGGATTAGTGCTTCGATCACCCGCTTGTTCACCAGCTTCTTGTCGGTGCGCTGGCAGAAATCAAACAGGCTGGTGTAGGGGCCGCTGGCTTCACGCACCGCTACGATATGGTCGACGGCAGATTCGCCACTGCCCTTGATTGCGCCCAGTGCATAGCGGATTTCCTGACGGCTGACCGGCACAAAGCGGTAGAAGCTGTGATTGACGTCCGGTGGCAAGAAGCGCAGGCCGTTCTTGGGGTCGGTGGCGTCGTCATAGAACACCTTGAGCTGGTCGGTATTGTCCAGTTCGGTGGACATGGTGGCAGCCATGTAGGCGGCGCAATGATGTGCTTTGAGCCAGGCCGTATGGTAGGCCACCAGCGCATAGGCGGCGGCGTGGGATTTGTTGAAACCGTAGCCGGCGAACTTCTCCATGTAGTCGAAGATTTCGTTGGCCTTGGATTCCGGGATGTCCTGCTTGGCCGCGCCCTGCACGAACATGGCGCGCTGCGCCACCATCTCCTCCACCTTCTTTTTACCCATGGCGCGGCGCAGCAAGTCGGCGCCGCCCAGCGAGTAGCCGCCAATCACCTGAGCGGACTGCATCACCTGTTCCTGATACACCATGATGCCGTAGGTGGGGGCCAGTACCGGCTCCAGCAGCGGGTGCAGGTATTCGAACTTGGCGCCGTGCATACGCTGGATGAAGTCGGGAATCAGGTCCATCGGGCCCGGACGGTACAAGGCCACGAAGGCGATAATTTCTTCGAACTTGCTGGGTTTGGCTTCCACCAGCATTTTTTTCATGCCGGAGGATTCAAACTGGAACACGCCGGTGGTGTTGGCGCTGGCAAAAATCTTGTAGGCGTCGGCATCGTCCAGCGGCAGGTGGGCAACGTCCACGTCCTCGTTGCTGACCTGCTTGATATAGCGCTGGGCCAGTTCGATGATGGTGAGGTTGCGCAAGCCCAGGAAGTCGAACTTCACCAGGCCGATCTGCTCCACGTCGTCCTTGTCGAACTGCGATACCGGTGATGCACCATCAGCGCTGGCAATATACAGCGGGCAGAAGTCAGTCAGGCGGCCGGGGGCAATCAACACACCACCGGCGTGCATGCCGATGCCGCGGGTGAGGTCTTCCAGCTTCATCGCTAGTTCGATCAGTTCATTGGCACCTTCCGACTCAATGACTTCACCGATTTGCGGCTCCACTTCCATGGCCTTTTCCAGACCCAGCGGCTTGTTGGCTTCCAGTGGAATCAGCTTGGACAGGCGGTCGCACAGGCCGAAGGGCAGGTCCAGTACCCGGCCCACATCGCGGATTACCGATTTGGACGACATGGTGCCGAAGGTGGCGATCTGGCTCACGGCTTCTTCGCCGTATTTCTGCCGGGTGTACTCGATCACGCGCCAGCGGTTTTCCTGACAGAAGTCCACGTCGAAGTCGGGCATGGATACCCGTTCCGGGTTCAGGAAACGCTCGAACAGCAGGGCGTAACGCAGCGGGTCGAGGTCGGTAATGCTCAGGCTGTAAGCCACCAGCGAACCGGCACCGGAACCCCGGCCCGGGCCCACCGGGCAGCCATTGCCCTTACCCCACTGGATAAAGTCCGCCACGATGAGGAAGTAACCGGGGAAACCCATCTGGATGATGGTGTCGCACTCGAACTTCAGCCGGGCATCGTATTCCGGGCGACGCGCCTCGCGCTCTGCCGGGTCGGGGAACAGCTGCTCCAGCCGCACTTCCAGCCCGCGCTTGGCCTCGTACACCAGAAAGTCATCCAGCGTCATGCCTTCCGGGGTGGGGAACAGTGGCAGGTAGTTTTTGCCCAGCACCACGGAAATATTGCAGCGTTTGGCAATTTCCACCGTGTTTTCCAGCGCTTCCGGAATGTCGGCAAAGCGCTCCAGCATCTGTTCGGTGGACAGGAAATACTGGCATTCGGAGAAATTGCGCGGACGACGCTTGTCGCCCAGCGTATAGCCCTCGGCAATGCAAACCCGGGCTTCATGGGCCTTGAAGTCATCCGGGTCCAGAAACTGGATCGGGTGGGTGGCCACCACCGGCAGGCCGGTTTCGCCGGCCAGCCATAGTGTGGCCTGCACTACACTTTCCACCTGGGCATTTTCCACACGCTGGATTTCCAGATAGAAGCTGCCGGGGAACAGGCTTTCCCAGTACTGCGCACGGCGCATCGCTTCTTCACGCTGGCCCATGGCCAGTGCCACCCCGACATCGCCCATATGTGCGCCGGACAGGCACAGCAGATTGCTGTTGTCGCCAGCCTCCAGCCAGGCGCGCTTGATTTCGGCACGACCACGGTACTGGTTATGGGTGAAGGCCTGGGTGAGCAGCTCGCACAGACGGCGGTATCCTTCGCGGTTTTTCACCGTCAGCATCAGGCGGGTGGGCTTGTCGCGGTCTTCCTCGTTTTCCAGCCAGATGTCAGCCGACACAATCGGCTTGATACCCTTGTTGCGGCAGGACTTGTAGAACTTGACCATGCCGAACAGGTTCATCAGGTCCGACATGCCCATGGCAGGCATATTGTCCTTCTGCGCACGCTTTACTGCGTCGTCGAGGCGGACAATACCGTCGGTGATGGAAAACTCCGAGTGGAGGCGAAGATGGATAAAGCGGGGTGCGTTCATGCCGACATTTTACCGGCAGCGCGACATCTGCACCATGTGTGCGGCAAGATAATTCAGCCCCGAAAGCCGCTAAACCGGCAAGCTGGTTTATGCGCAGCACTAGCGGCAATGTGCTTGGTCCCGACTATTGCACCTTTTCTTGTGTTGCGTTGCAGCATTAGAATGGTGACATCAAGAATCAGCCAAGCGGTGACAGAAATGGATTGTGATGTCAGAGAGCTGGATCGTACCAGCCTGTACAAACTGCTGACTGGCAGCGTGTTGCCGCGCCCCATTGCCTGGCTCAGCACGCAAGACTTGCTGGGGGTGGCCAACCTGGCGCCGTTTTCCTTTTTTACCGTCGCCGGGCTCAATCCGCCTATGCTGGCAGTCACCATCCTGAAAAAGCCGGATGGCAGTGACAAGGACAGCCTGGCCAATATCCGTGCCACCGGGGAGTTTGTGGTGAACATTGTCAATCAGGAGTTGGTTGAGGAAATGAATCAGTCCTGTGCCGCCTATCCGGCTGAAGTGGACGAGTTTGATCTGGCCGGGCTGGAAAAAGTGCGCAGCAGGCTGGTAAAGGCACCAGGCGTGGCGCGTTCGCCAGTGCGCTATGAGTGTGTGCTGCATAGCTGCATCGACCTTGGACATGGTGCGGGTGGCAGTACGCTGGTACTGGGTGAAATTTGCCATGTGCATGTGGCGGATGCGGTGTATCAGGATGGCCGGATTGATGTGCAGGCACTGCACCCCATTGGCAAACTGGCGGGGGATGCCTACACCCTGGTGCATGCGGATTTCTCCTTGGAGCGGCCTTGATTGCTGCTGACATATAAATGAAAAAAGCACCTGTTTGGTGCTTTTTTCTTGGCAAGGCTCAACGCAAGGCGTGGCTGATTTTTTCTGCCATCTCGTCCAGCAAGGCATAGCGGCGGTTGTATTCACTGCGCTTCTTGCTGGCAATTTCCTCCATTGGCTTGCGCGGAATGGGGAAGGGGATGCGGAAGTATTCGGTATTGATTTTCTCGGCACCGATATCCAGCCAGAAACTGTCGTAATCGGCCTGGAATTCCTTCCGGTAGCGCCAGGAGCTGTAAATATGGCTGTCCTTGCACACGGCCAGCACTTGCTGGCAGCCCATTTCGCGGGCAATGACGGTCAGTGCTTCCAGTGCCAGCCGTTTGGGAAACAGACCGTGACAGGCCTTGGTAGCGGTGCGGATGCACTCATGGCCAAATTCCTTGCGCGGGCCTTGCAAGCCGCCAACCAGCGCCACCGGCTGACCCTGATACTGGCACAGGGTGAAGGTGAGGGTGGCCAGTGCCACCTGCTGGCTATCGAGAAACTGCAGCGACAGCTCGCCTTCCTTGTCGAAATAGTGGTTGTGCCCAAGCACCCAGCTGAAACTGCTGTCGTCCTTGCCGCTAACGCTGGCGATGCAGATATTTTCCAGCGACAGCAATTGGCTGCAGACATGGGCTGGCAGTTGCAGTATCCGGCCATAGTGTTGCTGCAACATTTCCACTTTTGCCGTATTGCCCAGGCTGCGGTGCAGATAAGGCCGGTGCAATTTTTGCGACAGGCGTGGAGCCAGTTTCAGGTAGTCGAGCAAGAGCGGCTGGCTACTCAGATAGCTCAGCCAGCGGTAGCTGCTGGACAGGGAAAGCAGGCTGCGCAATACCAGCTTGATGCGGTTCTTGCGCTCATCCAGATAATCGCGCCGGGAAAAGTCGCCACTGGCCAGTTGTCCCAGCAGCCGGACAGGGTGAGGCCTCGAAGGTGATTCGATAGTTTTCACACAGAGTTCTTCTAAAAGCGTTCATGCACGGAAATGCATTATTGTTTATCCGGGTGTCGGCGTCTTTGGCCGGCTTGTCCCGTCGTCGTTACCGTTTGTGACGGTTTACTTTCTGTGACAGTTTACTTTTTTTCTTCGCGCGGTTTCAGGGCCACCATGGCAGCGCGTTGCATTTCCAGCGTTTTCATCTGCATGGACAGCATGCCCAGATTCATGGTCAGCCAGCCTTCCACTACGCGCAGTTCTGCCAGTTTGCGGTCGATTTCTTCTTCGCTCATTGGTGGCAGGAAAGGCTGGGCGCTGGCCGGGGTGGCAGTTTGCCAGAACTGGCGGAACATGGCGAATGGATCGGTGGGATTGAAATCGGCGCTCATGGCAGGCTCTCCTTGTCATCATAAAAAAACGGGCAAGCGCTGGCTTGCCCGTTCAGTATAAGACCAAAGACGACAGCTTAGCTGTTGCTGGCTGCTACCTGCGCATCCACGGCCGCCAGGGCTACCATGTTGACGATGCGACGTACCGAGGAGATCGGGGTCAGGATGTGCACCGGCTTGCTCATGCCCATCAGGATCGGGCCGATGGTCACGCCGTCAGAGGCCGAAACACGCAGCAGGTTGTAGCTGATGTTGGCGGCTTCCACGTTCGGCATGATCAGCAGGTTGGCCGAACCCTTCAGCGTGGTTTCCGGCATGGCCTGGGTACGGATGGCTTCCACCAGGGCGGCATCACCCTGCATTTCACCATCGATTTCCAGGTCAGGCTGGGCGTCGCGGATCAGTTCCAGCGCAGTACGCATCTTGTCGGCGGACTCGCCGTTGATGGTGCCGAAACTGGAGTTGGACAGCAGGGCGGCCTTCGGTGCGATACCGAAACGCTTCATGGCTTCCGACGCCATCTTGGTGATGCCGGCCAGCTGGACTGCATCCGGCTTGGCATTGACATAGGTGTCGGTGATGAAGATGTTGCCTGTCGGCAGGATCAGCGCGTTCATGGCAGCGGCCACCTTGTCGGCGTTGTTGTAGCCGAGCACGGTTTCCACGATTTCGAAGTGCTGACGGTAAGTACCGTAAGTACCGCAGATCATGGCATCGGCATCGCCACGGCGTACCATCAGCGCACCGATCAGGGTGGTGTTGCCGATGACGCGACGACGGGCCTGCTCCTGCGAAACGCCCTTGCGCTTCATCAGGTTGTAGTAGTCCTTCCAGTATTCGGCAAAGCGCGGGTCGGATTCGTTGTTGACCAGCTCGAAGTCCTTGCCGATCTCCATCTTCAGACCCAGCTTTTCGATACGCTTTTCAATCACGCTCGGACGGCCGATCAGGATGGGCTTGGCCAGGCCGGCCAGCACGATTTCCTGGGTGGCGTGCAGCACGCGCTCGTCTTCGCCTTCGGTCAGCACGACACGCTTGCTTTCCTTCTTGGCTTGCGAGAACACCGGCTTCATGAACAGATTGGTCTTGTACACGAACTGGGTGAGCTGATCGACGTAGGCGTCGAAGTCCTGGATCGGGCGGGTAGCTACGCCGGAATCCATTGCAGCCTTGGCCACGGCCGGGGCGATCTTCACGATCAGGCGCGGGTCGAAGGGCTTCGGAATCACGTATTCCGGGCCGAAGGACAGCTCTTCGTCGCCATAGGCAGTTGCCACTACGTCGGACTGCTCGGCCATGGCCAGGTCGGCAATGGCGCGTACGGTGGCCAGCTTCATTTCTTCATTGATGGTGGTGGCACCAACGTCCAGCGCACCACGGAAGATGAAGGGGAAGCACAGCACGTTGTTGACCTGGTTGGGGAAGTCGGAACGGCCGGTGCCGATGATGGCATCCGGGCGCACTTCCTTCACCAGCGGCGGCAGGATTTCCGGTTCCGGGTTGGCCATGGCCAGAATCACCGGATGGGCGGCCATGGTTTTCACCATGTCCTGGGTGACCAGGCGCGGGCCGGACAGACCCATGAAGATGTCGACGCCAACCATGGCATCGGCCAGCTTGCGCTTGCCGTTGTCGGCAATGGCGTAACGCTGCTTGGATTCATCCAGCTTTTCGTCACGGCCCTGGTAGATCACACCCTTGGAGTCGCAAACGGTGATGTTTTCGCGTTTCACGCCCAGGGCCACCAGCAGGTCGAGGCAGGCGATGGCGGCAGCGCCGGCACCGGATGCAGCCACGCGCACATTGGCGATGTCCTTGTTGACCAGGCGAAGCGAGTTAAGCACTGCGGCAGCAGCCACGATGGCGGTGCCGTGCTGGTCGTCATGGAAGACCGGAATGCCCATGCGTTCGCGGCACTTCTTCTCGATGTAGAAGCACTCGGGGGCCTTGATGTCTTCCAGGTTGATGCCGCCGAAAGTCGGCTCCATCGCACAGATCATGTCTACCAGCTTGTCCGGGTCGTTTTCGTTCAGTTCGATGTCGAAAACGTCGATGCCGGCAAATTTCTTGAACAGCACACCCTTGCCTTCCATCACCGGCTTGCCGGCCAGCGGGCCGATATTGCCCAGGCCCAGCACGGCGGTACCGTTGGTGATAACGGCTACCAGATTACCGCGTGCGGTGTACTTGTAGGCATTGAGCGGATCTTCCACGATGGCGTCACACGGGGCGGCCACACCGGGGGAGTAAGCAAGGGCCAGATCGCGCTGGGTTGCCAGCGGTTTGGTCGGGGATACCTGGATCTTGCCGGGCTGAGGAAACTGGTGGAAATCGAGTGCGGCTTGGCGCAGTTGCTCGTCCATTCGTGAACTCCTGGGTGGTTTCTTATGGTCGTTTTGAATAATTTAGCTGATTATTATAAGGGCTAACCCTCTGTCGGGGCTATGGTCCTGTCAGACAAAGTACGCGGCAAGAGGTTTTCACCTCTGCCGCCTTGCTTGTCCTGTCCTGCTTTTATTGCATCATACCTAACATTCGGGGCAGCCACAGCGAGATACCGGGCAGATATGTCACTGCGATCAGGAAGCCCAGCATGGTGAGCAGCCACGGCCACACGGCCACGGTCAGCTCGGTAATGCCCATTTTGGTGATGCCGGAGGCGACATACAGGTTAAGCCCCACCGGCGGATGGCACATGCCCACTTCCATATTGACTGCAATCAGAATGCCGAAGTGTACCGGATTCACTCCCAGCTTGACTGCCACCGGGTACAGGATGGGCGCCATGATCAGCACAATGGCCGATGGGTCCATGAAGTTACCGGCCGCCAGCAACAGGATGTTGGTGAGCAACAGGAAGGCCACCACACCTAGGCCCTGCGCCGTCATCCAGGCGGCCATGGCTTGCGGAATCTGCTCGGATGCCATCAGGAAGGAGAACAGTACCGCATTGGTGATGATGTACAGCAGCATCGAGCTCATCGACGCAGCATTGATCAGCACGCGCGGCACATCCTTCAGCCCCATATCCTTGTAGACGAACACCGCGATGATGAAGGCGTACACGGCAGCCATGGCCGCGGCTTCGGTCGGAGTGAAGATGCCGCTGTAAATACCGCCAATCACCAGCACGATCAGCAACAGACCCCACACGCATTCGCGGAAGGCTTGCAGGCGCTCGCCCCAGCTGGCGCGCGGCAGGCGCGGGTAGTCAAACTTCTTGGCGCGATACCAGGTGGTCAGTCCCAGCAGTACTGACAGGCACAGGCCGGGCAACACGCCGGCCATGAACAGCTGGCCGACCGATGCGGTGGACACGCTCATGCCATTCGGGCCGGTCACGTCCATGCCGGCGGTGGCGATGGAGTACATCACCAGGTTGATGGACGGCGGGAACAAAATGCCCAGCGCGCCGGAGGTGGTGATCACCCCGGCACCAAAGCGCTGCGGATAACCTTGCTTGACCATGGCCGGCAGGATGATGGAACCCACCGCCACTACGGTGGCAACGGACGAACCGGTAATGGCGGCAAACAGTGCGCAGGACACTACGCCGGCCAGGCCCAGACCGCCATACCAGTGGCCCACCAGGGTGGTGGCAAAGCGGATCATCCGTTTGGCCACGCCGCCGTGCATCAGGAAGTTGCCAGCCAGAATGAAGAAGGGAATCGCCATGATTTCGAACTTCTCGATCCCGGTGAACAGCTTGAGCGCCACCGATTCGATCGGAACTTCAGTCATGGTGAACAAGAAGGTTAGTACCGTCAGACCCAGCGAGATGGAGATCGGCATGCCGGTCAGCATCAGGGTAAGCAGCAGACCGAAAATGATGAGGGTGGTCATTAGTGCTTGCCTCCGTGGTTCAGGTCGTGCGGGTGCAGGTTGTCCAGGTCTTCGGCACCTTCTTCAATGCCTTCAACATGGCCATGGTCGTGCTTGGGCAGGGTGCCGGTCTTGATGAAGTTCCACGTCACTTGCAGGAAGCGGAAACACATCAGGGTAGAGCCCCAGGGGATGGCCAGATAGACCAGCCACATCGGGGCTTCAAGGTCGGGCGATGTCTGGTCGGTATGGGCGATTTCCCAGACAAAATTGCCACCCAGCACGGCGATGACGCCGGTGAACAGCGCGCCAGCCAGCAGGCCGAAAATGATGAATTTGGCACGGGTCTTGTCCGACAGGCGGTTGATCAACACGTCCACGCCCACGTGGATGCCGGTACGCACGCCGTAGGCCGCACCAAATTTGGCCATCCATACAAACAGGTAGATGGTGAGTTCCTGCGCCCACGCCATATTGATGTGGGCCAGATAGGGTTGCAGGGTTTCGATGCCCGAGCCGTAGCGGTGAAGCACGGCAACAAAGGTGATGAGGGTAGCGCTTCCCATCAACAGGGCAATCATCCACTCCTCCAGATGGTCGAGGAATTTCAGCATGATTGTTCTCTTTTCGCAAAAAGAGCGTGGGTGCTGGCTTGCACGCACGCTCGATTCAGGATGGATCAGTTGTTGGGATTGAAGCCGGTTTCTTTGTAAATCGCCTTCAGCAGATCAGGACCGATACGGTCGGCCATCTTGGTGTGTACCGGCAGCATGGCTTTCTTGAAGGCAGTGCGTTCGGCTGCGGTCGGGGTATAGACCTGGGTCTTGCCGGAAGCCTTGATGGCGGCCAGCGCGCGGTCGTTTTCCTTCTTGGCGATGTCATTGGCGTACTTGGAGGCATCGACAATCGCGCCATCCAGCTGGGTACGTACATCAGCCGGCAGGCCGTCCCAGAACTTCTTGTTGACGATGACGGCATAGCCCAGGAAGCCGTGCTGGGTCAGGGTCAGGTTCTTTTGCACCTCATAAGCCTTGCTGGTGTACAGGTTGGAGGCTTCCAGTTCGGTGCCATCCACCACGCCGGTTTGCAGCGCCTGATAGACTTCGGAGAAGGCCATCACCTGCGGCAGTGCGCCTACCGAACGCATTTCTTCTTCCAGCACCTTGGAGGACTGGATACGAATCTTCATGCCCTTCAGGTCGGACGGGGTGCGGATCGGCTTGTTGGAAGAGAAGTTCTTGAAGCCGTTATCCCAGTAGGCCAGGCCCTTGATGCCCTTGCTTTCCAGCTTGCCCAGCAATTGCTTGCCGATGGCACCGTGCATCACCTTGTTTACTTCGTCGTAATTGTCGAATACATAAGGCAGGTCGAAAACTTCAAATTCCTTCACGCCCAGTGGGCCAAACTTGGCCAGCGACGGGGCCAGCATCTGAACCGCGCCCAGTTGCAGGGCTTCCAGTTCTTCCTTGTCCTTGTAAAGCTGGCTGTTGGGATAAACCTGTACCTTGACCTTGCCATGGGTACGCTCTTCCGCCAGCTTTTTGAAATATTCTGCAGCCTTGCCCTTGGGGGTATCGGGCGATACCACGTGGCTGAACTTGATGACGATTTCACCAGCAGCCTGAGCCAGGCCAGCTACACCAAAGGAAGCACCGATCAGCAATGCAGCAATCTTCAGTTTCATGAGTCTCTCCGTTTGTGTTTCCGTTTGCGTTGAATGTTTTTGCTTTGCATTACAGCCCTTGTCTGCGGGCTGTTAATACCGTGTAAAGTAGAAGGCGCACCAACAACCTGCCATTGGGGACTTCATCATTGGGGTTTTCCCGTATCTGCCTATGCACGTTATCGATTTGCTTGCCCGTCGCCGTTCTCCCCGCCTGTTGTGGCTGGGCACTTCGCTTACCCTGATTGCTCTGGTGCTGGCACTGGGTGGCCTGTTTTATCTGGTTTACCGCGACTGGGTGGATGAGCAGCGGGATAACCTGATTCAGGAAGTACTGTGGCTGGAGCAATCGATGCGGCTGCATATGGAAGGGCAGCAGGAGTGGGCCGAGGGTGTGGCATCGGATATTGCCAATGGCAACTTGAGTCCGGCGCGCTTCATTTCCAGTGCGGCATTTCTGATGCGTGAAAGCCCGGAAGTGCTGCTGGTGCAGCAGATCGACCAAAACGCCATGTTGCTGCGAGATCAACACGGTCAGGTGTTGCCGGGCAAGATCTTGCATGGTGACGAATACGATGCCGTGTGGCGTGCCACGCGTTTGCGCCGTGCTTCGTATGGTCAGCCCTACCGCCGTGCCGACGGTAAATACCGTTTCGATCTGGCGGTACCCATCATCGCCAATGAAAAGGTGCTGGGGAGCATCCGGCTGGTGTACCAGTTCGATCAGCTCTTGCACCGGCAGGTACCGTGGTGGATTGCCTCCAAGAACTACATCAGCTTTGTCGACGTGGGCGGTCGTACCCTGGCCAGCAAGTTCGACCCGTCCGAACACCCCGGTAGCATCTCCCACCAGACCAGCTTTGATCCGCCAGGATTTGGAGTGTATCTGCGTGCCGTCAGCTACCGTTCCGGGCTGGGACTTACCCTGCCGGTACTCACCGGCCTGATCACCCTGTTGGCTGTGGCCTTGCTGTATTCCATCTGGCGTATCCGGCGCCATATGCGCGAGCGCTCGCGCGCCGAGCAGGCGCTGTCCACCGAGGTGGCCTTGCGCCAGGCCATTGAGGACTGCATGAAGAGCGGTCTGGTGGCCATCAGCCTGGAAGGCGAAATCCTGCGGGTGAACCGTGCTTTTTGCGAGATGCTGGGCTATGCGCCAGAACAACTGGTGGGTCAGCGTCCGCCACATGTGTTCTGGCCAGCCAGCGATCATCAGCAGATGCGCGCTGCCATGGATGCGGTAAGGCAGGGCATGCAGCCGGAGCAGGGCTTCGAATTGCGCTTTGCCTGCCAGAATGGCGATTTTGTTGAAGTGCGGCTGTATGCCACACCACTGATAGAGCGGGATGGCAGCCACCGCGGCTGGATTGCCGCGCTGTTCGACATCACCGAGCGCAAACGCCAGCGTCTGGCACTCAATGCCTCGCACCAGCGCTTTCTTACCGTGCTCAATGGTATGCAAGCCGGAGTGTGCGTGGTGAGTCAGGGCAGCGGCCAACTGCTTTATGCCAACCCAACCTTTTCCTTCCTGTGGCTGGCAGAAGAGCCGGATGCGCCGTCCTGCCTGCTGCTGCCGGGTCTGCGTGAGGAGCCGGAGCAGGATGATCTGGCCAGCGAATTCACCCTGCAGGATGGCAAGCAGTGGTTCCAGCTGCAGCGCCGCCGGCTGGAGTGGGTGAGTGGCGAAGCTGCCTGGCTGGTCATCCTGGCTGATATCACGGAAGAGCGCGAGCGAGAAGGGCGGGCGCAGGCGCAGCAGGAGCGCTTCCAGACCACCTCGCGGCTGATTGCCATGGGGGAAATGGCCTCCAGTCTGGCACATGAGTTAAACCAGCCCTTGACGGCTATTTCCACCTATTCAGCCGGGCTGGCGCGGCGGCTGCCGGAAAGCCTGGAACTGCCCGCCGGGGTACGCGATGCCGTGTCTGCCATCAGTCAGCAGGCTCAGCGGGCTGGGCAAATCATCAAGAGCATCCGCGCCTTTGTGAAAAAACATGAGCCACAACTGGAGACGGTCGATCCGGCACGGGTGGTGGCGCGCGCGGCTGGTCTGGCGGAAATGATGGCCTTCAAGGCTGGCGTGCAGCTGGTGATCGAGCAGGATGCCACAGCCTGCCGGCTGGACATGGACCCGGTGCTGATCGAGCAGGTGCTGCTCAATCTGATGAAAAATGCCATCGAAGCCATGGTGGAAGCGCAGACGCGGCGGCCACACATTATCGTGCGCACTGCCGTCGGTGCCGCTTTCTGGCGGGTAGAAGTGGCCGATAACGGCCCGGGACTTGCCGATAACATCAAGAACGAGCTGTTTACCCCGTTCTATTCCACCAAGCCGGATGGGATGGGGATTGGCTTGAATATCTGCCGATCAATTGTCGAGTTCCACCGTGGTGAGTTCAGCGTCAATGCCAGCGTTACCGGCGGCTGCGTGTTCTGGTTTACCTTGCCATTGCAGCGAGGTAACGGCCTGCAATGAAAAACGGCACCCGTGGGTGCCGTTCTGCTTTGGTAACACTCAGTGCTGCGCGGGCTGCAACACGGTTTCCTGTGTTTCTTCCAGCATGTCCGGGTAGTCGCGGCTGTAGTGCAGACCACGGCTTTCCTTGCGCAACAGTGCCGAGCGTACGATCAGTTCGGCAGTCTGCACCAGATTGCGCAGCTCGATCAGGTCGTTGGTGACGTGGAAGTTGCTGTAGTACTCGTTGATTTCTTCCGATAGCAGGCGGATGCGGCTCAGTGCGCGCATCAGGCGCTTGTTGGTGCGCACGATGCCGACATAGTCCCACATGGCGCGGCGCAGCTCATCCCAGTTGTGCGAAATCACCACCTCTTCGTCGGTATCGGTCACCTGGCTGTCATCCCAGTCCGGAATCTTCGGCAGGACAATATCCGGCGCTGCCAGGATATCTTCCGCCGCAGCCTTGCCGATCACCAGGCATTCCAGCAGCGAGTTACTGGCCAGGCGATTGGCACCGTGCAGACCGGTGCAGGCTACTTCACCTACCGCATACAGCGCGTCCACATCGGTGTGGCCGGTCAGGTCGGTCACCAGGCCACCACAAGTAAAGTGCACGGCCGGCACCACCGGAATCGGCTCCTGGGTGATGTCGATGCCAAGCTCCAGGCAATGCGCATAGATATTGGGGAAGTGCTCTTTGATGAAGTTGGCCGGTTTGTAGGAAATATCCAGATAAACACAATCCAGACCATGCTTTTTCATTTCAAAGTCGATGGCGCGGGCCACCACATCGCGCGGTGCCAGTTCGGCACGCGGATCGTGATCCGGCATGAAGCGGGTGCCATCCGGCAGTTTCAGAATGCCGCCTTCACCGCGCACAGCTTCGGAAATCAGGAAAGACTTGGTGTGCGGGTGATACAGGCAAGTGGGATGGAACTGGATGAATTCCATATTGCCCACCCGGCAGCCAGCACGCCAGCCCATGGCAATGCCGTCGCCAGTCGCTGTATCCGGATTGGTGGTATAGAGGTACACCTTGCCCGCACCGCCCGATGCCAGCATGGTGTGCTTGGCGGCAATGGTGACAATCTGGTCCAGTGTCTTGTCCAGTGCGTACACGCCATAGCAACGCTTGCCTTCCAGCCCCAGCTTGCGTGAGGTGATCAGGTCGATGGCAATGAAGTCTTCCAGCACGGTGATATTCGGATGCGCCTTGATCTTCTGGCCCAGAGTAGAAGTAACCGCAGCGCCGGTAGCATCCGCCGCATGAATAATGCGGCGATGGCTGTGGCCGCCCTCGCGGGTCAGGTGATAACCCGTCTTGTGCGTATCATCACGTGTAAAAGGCACACCCAGCGCAATCAACCAGTCAATTGCCTCCTTGGAGTGCTCCACAATAAAGCGCGTAGCCTCTTCATTACATAGCCCGGCGCCGGCAATCAGCGTATCGCGGATATGCTCCTCAACCGAATCCTCGGTATCCAGCACGGCGGCGATACCACCCTGGGCATAGGTCGAGCTGCCTTCCAGCAGATCACGTTTGGTAATCAGGCCAACTTTGCGCGTGGCAGCCAGATGCAAGGCCAGGGTCATGCCGGCCAGACCGCTACCGATAATCAATACATCAAACTTGAGCATGGCAGATGCCGCCGTCAGGCGGAGTAGGGCAGTTTGCAGAAGGCTAAAGAGTAGCAGAAGCGCTGCAGTGCGGCATCAGCATTATCTTGTCGAGATTAAGTACATTTCGCCGGATTGGTGCCACCATCAACCATCCTCGCAATACCGAAACGCGTGTACCTGGCACACCCCCATGGCACAAAAATAAAACCCCCATCGCATAAGCCTTTGTCGCTCAGTCACTTAGCGCGCTCTTGGCCGGGATTTCAGCAAATCGTGCAGATTTCTTCGCACAAAGTGTTGACGAGGGGTGGGCGTGGCGGTATAGTTCGCCTCCTCAGCAGACAACGCAGCGACGGAAACGAAACGCAGCGACCTGCACCGCTCTTTAAAAAACAGAATAACCGATAGGTGTGAGTGCTTGGCGAAAGCCAAATACTTGCACTGCAA
Source organism: Aquitalea denitrificans (assembly GCF_009856625.1). Taxonomy (GTDB): domain Bacteria; phylum Pseudomonadota; class Gammaproteobacteria; order Burkholderiales; family Chromobacteriaceae; genus Aquitalea; species Aquitalea denitrificans. The sequence continues at coordinate 3,040,733 of NZ_CP047241.1, read as the reverse complement.
GACAAGAAATACTTGTTATTTTCTTTGATCTTGCGTGCCAGAAAATTTGCTATGAGATTGAACTGAAGAGTTTGATCCTGGCTCAGATTGAACGCTGGCGGCATGCTTTACACATGCAAGTCGAACGGTAACAGGGAGCTTGCTCCGCTGACGAGTGGCGAACGGGTGAGTAATGCGTCGGAACGTGCCGAGTAGTGGGGGATAACTATCCGAAAGGATAGCTAATACCGCATACGCTTTGAGAAGGAAAGCAGGGGATCGCAAGACCTTGCGCTATTCGAGCGGCCGACGTCTGATTAGCTAGTTGGTGAGGTAAAGGCTCACCAAGGCATCGATCAGTAGCGGGTCTGAGAGGATGATCCGCCACACTGGGACTGAGACACGGCCCAGACTCCTACGGGAGGCAGCAGTGGGGAATTTTGGACAATGGGCGCAAGCCTGATCCAGCCATGCCGCGTGTCTGAAGAAGGCCTTCGGGTTGTAAAGGACTTTTGTCAGGGAGGAAATCCCTAAGGTTAATACCCTTGGGGGATGACAGTACCTGAAGAATAAGCACCGGCTAACTACGTGCCAGCAGCCGCGGTAATACGTAGGGTGCAAGCGTTAATCGGAATTACTGGGCGTAAAGCGTGCGCAGGCGGTTGTGTAAGTCTGATGTGAAAGCCCCGGGCTCAACCTGGGAACTGCATTGGAGACTGCACGGCTAGAGTGCGTCAGAGGGGGGTAGAATTCCGCGTGTAGCAGTGAAATGCGTAGAGATGCGGAGGAATACCGATGGCGAAGGCAGCCCCCTGGGATGACACTGACGCTCATGCACGAAAGCGTGGGGAGCAAACAGGATTAGATACCCTGGTAGTCCACGCCCTAAACGATGTCAACTAGCTGTTGGGGGTTTGAATCCTTGGTAGCGTAGCTAACGCGAGAAGTTGACCGCCTGGGGAGTACGGCCGCAAGGTTAAAACTCAAAGGAATTGACGGGGACCCGCACAAGCGGTGGATGATGTGGATTAATTCGATGCAACGCGAAAAACCTTACCTGGTCTTGACATGTACGGAACTTGCCAGAGATGGCTTGGTGCCCGAAAGGGAGCCGTAACACAGGTGCTGCATGGCTGTCGTCAGCTCGTGTCGTGAGATGTTGGGTTAAGTCCCGCAACGAGCGCAACCCTTGCCATTAGTTGCTACCATTTAGTTGAGCACTCTAATGGGACTGCCGGTGACAAACCGGAGGAAGGTGGGGATGACGTCAAGTCCTCATGGCCCTTATGACCAGGGCTTCACACGTCATACAATGGTCGGTACAGAGGGTAGCCAAGCCGCGAGGTGGAGCCAATCTCATAAAACCGATCGTAGTCCGGATCGCACTCTGCAACTCGAGTGCGTGAAGTCGGAATCGCTAGTAATCGCAGATCAGCATGCTGCGGTGAATACGTTCCCGGGTCTTGTACACACCGCCCGTCACACCATGGGAGTGAGTTTCACCAGAAGTGGGTAGGCTAACCGTAAGGAGGCCGCTTACCACGGTGGGATTCATGACTGGGGTGAAGTCGTAACAAGGTAGCCGTAGGGGAACCTGCGGCTGGATCACCTCCTTTCTAGAGAAGGCGATTGTCAAGTACTCACAGCCTATCGGTTATTCATGATTTAAGGGTAGTAACTGGGTTTGTAGCTCAGCTGGTTAGAGCACTGTGTTGATAACGCAGGGGTCGTAGGTTCGAGTCCTACCAGACCCACCAGTTTGGGGGATTAGCTCAGTTGGGAGAGCACCTGCTTTGCAAGCAGGGGGTCGTCGGTTCGATCCCGTCATCCTCCACCATTCTTACAGTGCAAACAAAAGCGCACACAGCATTTTATTGCTGCGTGAATTTCTGTTTGCGTTGTTTTTACAATGCCCGATCTTTAACAAACTGAAGAAGCCGAATTAATTAGACGGCGAAATGAAATGCATGGAGTTAACTCTGCATGCAGGACAAATCGTCATCTTGGGAATTTGATTGTATCTAATGTCATGTCGCCATATCAAAAGGGGCGGTGTGACATGTCGCACAAACACAATTCTGTCGGATTGGTAATCTAGGTTACTGAAATGATAGGGTCAAGCGACTAAGTGCATCTGGTGGATGCCTTGGCGATCACAGGCGATGAAGGACGTGTAAGCCTGCGAAAAGCGCGGGGGAGCTGGCAATAGAGCTTTGATCCCGCGATATCCGAATGGGGAAACCCACCCGCAAGGGTATCCCAGACTGAATACATAGGTCTGTGGAAGCGAACCGAGTGAACTGAAACATCTAAGTAACTCGAGGAAAAGAAATCAACCGAGATTCCGTCAGTAGTGGCGAGCGAACGCGGAATAGCCTGTATGTGATAGAGATTGAGATAGTGGAAGGCATTGGAAACTGCCGCCATAGTGGGTGATAGCCCCGTACACGAAATTTCATTCTTGGTACTAAGCATACGAAAAGTAGGGCGGGACACGCGAAATCCTGTTTGAAGATGGGGGGACCATCCTCCAAGGCTAAATACTCGTGATCGACCGATAGTGAACCAGTACCGTGAGGGAAAGGCGAAAAGAACCCCGGGAGGGGAGTGAAATAGAACCTGAAACCGGATGCATACAAACAGTGGGAGCCTCGCAAGGGGTGACTGCGTACCTTTTGTATAATGGGTCAGCGACTTACGTTCAGTAGCAAGCTTAACCGCATAGGGGAGGCGTAGGGAAACCGAGTCCGAATAGGGCGCTTTAGTTGCTGGGCGTAGACCCGAAACCGAGTGATCTATCCATGGCCAGGATGAAGGTGCGGTAACACGCACTGGAGGTCCGAACCCACTAGTGTTGCAAAACTAGGGGATGAGCTGTGGATAGGGGTGAAAGGCTAAACAAACTCGGAGATAGCTGGTTCTCCCCGAAAACTATTTAGGTAGTGCCTCATGTATCACTTCCGGGGGTAAAGCACTGTTATGGCTAGGGGGTCATTGCGATTTACCAAACCATGGCAAACTCTGAATACCGGAAAGTGCGAGCATGGGAGACAGACGGTGGGTGCTAACGTCCATCGTCAAGAGGGAAACAACCCAGACCGCCAGCTAAGGTCCCAAATGATCAGTTAAGTGGTAAACGAAGTGGGAAGGCCCAGACAGCCAGGATGTTGGCTTAGAAGCAGCCATCATTTAAAGAAAGCGTAATAGCTCACTGGTCGAGTCGTCCTGCGCGGAAGATGTAACGGGGCTCAAACTGATAACCGAAGCTGCGGATTTGCACGTAAGTGCAGATGGTAGGGGAGCGTTCTGTAGGTCTGTGAAGGTGTCTCGAAAGGGATGCTGGAGATATCAGAAGTGCGAATGCTGACATGAGTAGCGATAAAGCGGGTGAAAAGCCCGCTCGCCGAAAGCCCAAGGTTTCCTACGCAACGTTCATCGGCGTAGGGTGAGTCGGCCCCTAAGGCGAGGCTGAAAAGCGTAGTCGATGGGAAACGGGTTAAAATTCCCGTACTTTTGTGTAGTGCGATGTGGGGACGGAGAAGGTTAGGTCAGCGGCCTGTTGGAATAGGTCGTTCAAGCTGGTAGGTGGTTAGGGTAGGCAAATCCGCCCTTTCATTCAACACCGAGAAGTGATAACGAGGGTCTACGGACCTGAAGTGACTGATACCACGCTTCCAGGAAAAGCCACTAAGCTTCAGCTACACAAGAACCGTACCGCAAACCGACACAGGTGGGCAGGATGAGAATTCTAAGGCGCTTGAGAGAACTCAGGAGAAGGAACTCGGCAAATTGATACCGTAACTTCGGGAGAAGGTATGCCTCTTTAGGTGAAATCCCTTGCGGATGGAGCTTGGAGAGGTCGCAGAGAATCGGTGGCTGCGACTGTTTATCAAAAACACAGCACTCTGCCAACACGAAAGTGGACGTATAGGGTGTGACGCCTGCCCGGTGCTGGAAGGTTAAGTGATGGGGTGCAAGCTCTTGATCGAAGCCCCAGTAAACGGCGGCCGTAACTATAACGGTCCTAAGGTAGCGAAATTCCTTGTCGGGTAAGTTCCGACCCGCACGAATGGCGTAACGATGGCCACACTGTCTCCTCCTGAGACTCAGCGAAGTTGAAGTGTTTGTGAAGATGCAATCTCCCCGCTGCTAGACGGAAAGACCCCGTGAACCTTTACTGTAGCTTTGCATTGGACTTTGAAGTGGTTTGTGTAGGATAGGTGGGAGGCTTTGAAGCCAGGACGCTAGTTCTGGTGGAGCCGACCTTGAAATACCACCCTGACCCCTTTGAGGTTCTAACCTTGGTCCGTTATCCGGATCGGGGACAGTGCATGGTAGGCAGTTTGACTGGGGCGGTCTCCTCCCAAAGTGTAACGGAGGAGTTCGAAGGTTACCTAGGTACGGTCGGAAATCGTGCTGATAGTGCAATGGCAAAAGGTAGCTTAACTGCGAGACCGACAAGTCGAGCAGGTGCGAAAGCAGGACATAGTGATCCGGTGGTTCTGAATGGAAGGGCCATCGCTCAACGGATAAAAGGTACTCCGGGGATAACAGGCTGATACCGCCCAAGAGTTCACATCGACGGCGGTGTTTGGCACCTCGATGTCGGCTCATCACATCCTGGGGCTGTAGCCGGTCCCAAGGGTATGGCTGTTCGCCATTTAAAGTGGTACGTGAGCTGGGTTCAAAACGTCGTGAGACAGTTTGGTCCCTATCTGCAGTGGGCGTTGGAAGTTTGACGGGGGCTGCTCCTAGTACGAGAGGACCGGAGTGGACGAACCTCTGGTGTACCGGTTGTCACGCCAGTGGCATTGCCGGGTAGCTAAGTTCGGAAGAGATAAGCGCTGAAAGCATCTAAGCGCGAAACTCGCCTGAAGATGAGACTTCCCTGAGGGCTAGACCCTCCTGAAGAGTCGTTCGAGACCAGGACGTTGATAGGTCGGGTGTGGAAGCGCTGTGAGGCGTTAAGCTAACCGATACTAATTGCTCGTGAGGCTTGATCCTATCATTTGAGTGGCTTGGGAAACCGGGCTGACGGATAGTGCATGTGCGACGCGATCAAAGATCCAAGACTAATTAAGGCGGGAGTAGAGAGGTGGGAGTGGGGAGTAAACCCCTGCAACTGACGAACTACCCCCGAAACGGAGAGCAGGACAAGAGCGGGCAGAGACAACTCTCTACTCCCGACTCTCTACTCCCCACAAGGCTTCTTCAAGTTTGTTGACAGTTTATGTCTGGTGGCCATAGCGAGGTGGTCCCACGCCTTCCCATCCCGAACAGGACCGTGAAACGCCTTAGCGCCGATGATAGTGTGGCATTCGCCATGTGAAAGTAGGACACCGCCAGACTCCCCATACAGAAGCCCAGCTCAATCGAGCTGGGCTTTGTGCTTTTGTACTCGGAAAGTTTGTGTGCAGCCTGCCGTTTGCACTACCTGCCATCTGGGATGTTTATTTGGGATCGGTAGGCAAGTACTAAGCTATTTGCTGAGTGCGGACCAGAGTGCTAAGCAGTACTACGCTGTCACTGTCTGGCAGGCAAGGTTACAATACTTGGCCGGATTATGGCCTTCTGGCCGTCTTGTTATCTTGCTAGCCTGAGAGAATCCCTTGCCAGAATTTCCGCGAAAACGACTGCACCTGTTTGTCCTGATATGGCTTGGTGTTGCGCTGATGGTTGGCATGCAATGGGCAATGTCCGAATACCAGCGTATTCAGGAAGAGTTTGATCGCAGCGCACGTTTGGCTCATGGTGTCATTGCGCGCAAGCTTGATCAGAACGAGTCGGTCCTGGCTGCTGTTGATGCCTTGCTGCTGTCACGGCAGAAATTTGACATGCCAGTACTTAAGTCATTTTCGCATCAATTGCTGGCGCATTATTCCCAGCTTTATACCTTTGAATTCTTCCAGAATGTTACCCGGGACAATCGCGTTGCTTTTCTTGATGAAATGCAGCAGCGTTTTGGTAAAACCTTTTTTATTCGCGATTTTGATATTTCGGGGCGGCGCAGCTGGCTACCGGCTCCGGTACGTGACCAGCATCTGGTCGTTACCATGATTGAGCCAGATATTCCGACAGCCAGTTCGGTTTACGGTTTTGATGTGCTGCATGAGCCGCGTTTTGCCGCTGATATGCAACGTGCCATCCGGACCGGACGCAAGGTGGCATCGGCGCCGTTTGACTTATATGAAGGTGGCCGGGTGTATCTGTTGATGCAACCGGTATTTCTGGGAAAAGAAGCGGGTGGTGCTGCCGCAGGTCGTGGAACGCTGATTGGCGTGGTGGCATTGGTGGTGTATTGCGAGAAGCTGTTGACCATTGCCCCCAATGAAGGCGTGCCAATTGACCTGGACTTGTCGATCCAGGCATCGGGCAATAATGGAACTGCCATTTACAGTGCACATGGCAAGCATCAGGGCAGCGATAACTGGTTGCCGATCTTGGCCCGCCTGGAAGTTGGCTTGCCCTTGATCAGTGAATCCCAGCCATTTACCTTGCGGGTAGGCAAGGATGTTTTCCTGTCCGATTTCAAGTTGATAGGCCTGCTGCTGCGTGAGGGCCTGATTCTGTCTCTGGTGATTTCACTGTGGTTGATCTACAGCCAGCGTCTGGCCATGCGCCGAGCACAGAGCCAGGCTGATGAGGCGCTGTTTTTGCAGAGTGAGCGGGCGGCCGTGGCACTGAATGCCGTGCATGACGGAGTAATCATCCTGGATACGCAGCAGCGTATTGAGATGGCTAACCCCATGGCGCTTTCGCTGCTTGGCGTAAGCCGAGAGGAAGTCACTGCCCAATCTTTCCAGAACGTGTTCCGGCTGATTGGGGAGCTGTCATCCGAGCTGGCTGAGGATCCCATCAGCGAATGTTATCGCGAGGCACATACCGTGGTACTGCCCGAGCGCATGCAGCTGGCCACAGCCAGGGGACATGTGCGGCTGGTAGAGGGAGCTATTGCCCCCCTGTTTTCCCGCAGCGGTAGCCTGACCGGTGTTGTGTGTGCCTTGCGTGATATGGGCCCGGTACGTCAGCGGGCGGCTGAGGCGTTAGAGGCCAGTGAGTTGCGGGTGAAAGAGCACTTGGAGAAACTGTCCCATGTCGCTCGCCTGCACACCATGGGTGAGATGGCTTCAGGTATCGCGCATGAGGTGAATCAGCCGCTGACGGCTATTTCCAATTATTGCCAGGCGTCGTTGCAATTGCTGGAGTTTGGCGAAGATAGCCGGCCACAGGTTGAATCTGCCTTGCGACTGGCTGTGGCACAGGCTGACCGTGCTGGTGAAATCATCAAGCGTCTGCGTGCGCTGGTAAGCAAGCGGGCGATGGAAATCCGCCTGATCGATTTGAATCAGGTGGTCGGGAATTGCATGTTCCTGGCCGAGTACGACCTGAAAGAACGCAGTATCGAGATGGTGCAACTGCTGTCGGTTTATCCGATGGCGGTGATGGCGGACAGCATCCAGATGGAGCAGGTGGTGCTGAATCTATTGTCCAATGCCATGGATGCGCTGCGGGATGAGCCGGTGATGAAGCGCCATATCATCATTCACACCCGGCGCGAGGGCAAAAAGGCCATTCTGGAGGTGCGCGATACCGGGCGCGGCATTTCGCCGGAGTCGCTGGAAGTGCTGTTCCATCCCTTCTTTTCTACTAAGCAAAACGGAATGGGGCTGGGTCTGTCGATCTGCCAGACCATTGTCGAGCAGTATGGCGGTCTGATCAGTGCCGAAAACATTCCCGCCAGTGGTGCCTGCTTCCGTATTGAATTGCCCTTGTCGCAGACTGTGACCACGCCTGAGGTGGAACCGACTGTTCCCGATTGATTCTGCTGCTGGCAGAACAAAAAAAGAGCCGCGATGCGGCTCTTTTACATGGTTGTAGCCAGGCTGCAGTCAGCGCGGCTCCACTACCACCTGGGTGCGCTGGGCGCGCTCTTCGCGTGGGGTAATGCCAAAGTGGTTGCGATAAGTACTGGAGAAGTGCGGGCCACTGGAAAAGCCGCAGGCCAGACCGATCTGCACAATGGACTTGCTGGTTTGTTGCAGCAGTTGGCGCGCACGGCTCAGTCTCAGTTCCAGATAGTATTTGGACGGTACCGTACTCAGATACTGCTTGAACAGACGTTCGAGCTGGCGGCGGGAGACGCCGACATAGTAGGCGATGTCGTCGGTGGTCAGCGGCTCCTCGATATTGGCTTCCATCAGGCTGACAGCCTCGGTCAGCTTGGGCTGGCTGCCACCGATGCGGGTGGCCAGCGGAATGCGCTGACGCTCGTTGCCTGGGCGGATACGTTCGATGCTGAACATTTCCGATAGCCGGGCGGCAAATTCGTGGCCGTGCTGGCTGCCCACCAGTGACAGCATGAAATCCAGAGTGGCGGCACCGCCAGCGCAGCTCATGCGGCAGCGATCGATTTCGTACAGATTGGACGACACGATGACATCCTGGAATTCTTCGGTAAAGCGGCTGATTTCCTGCCAGTGTATGGTGGAACGAAAGCCGTTGAGCAGGCCGGCGCGCGCCATCCAGTAACTGCCGCAGCCGATGCCTGCGATGGGCAGCTTATCGGTATGCAGCCCGCTGATGCTCTTGAGCAATTCATCCAGGTTGACATCGATGGTGATGTCGTCAGCCAGGATGAACAGGCCATCCAGCTTGGGCGCGTAGGCCAGCGGCAGGTCAACCGGCAGCTTGAGACCATTGGACATGGCCACCGGCAGGCCGTTGAGTGACAGCGGCAGGAATTCATACAGCTTTTTTTCGGCCAGCTGGTTGGCCCGGGTCAGCACTTCGCTGGCGATGGCGAAATCCGCCATGGACGCGTGCGGAAGCAGGAGGAAACCGTAGCGTAACGGTTTGGCAGCGTGCATTGATTGACCCATGTTTGCAAAAAAGTTGAGCACTATACCAAAAAAGCAGGCCATGCCGTGGACGGCGTGGCGCTGCTATTTCTGTGTGGCATTGTACGATTTATTTAAGACTGCCGGAGAGGAATTGTGCAAGCCGCTCGCTTTGCGGATTGGCCAGCACTTCACGCGGGTTGCCTTGTTCTTCGATCTTGCCTTTGTGCAGGAAAATCACGTGGTTGGACACTTCGCGGGCAAAGCCCATTTCGTGTGTCACCACCACCATGGTGCGGCCTTCACGGGCCAGATCCTGCATCACGCGCAGCACTTCGCCGACCAGTTCCGGGTCCAGTGCGGATGTCGGTTCGTCAAACAGCATGACTTCCGGTTCCATGGCCAGCGCACGGGCGATGGCCACGCGTTGTTGCTGGCCGCCAGACATATGGGACGGGTATTTGCCTTCCACGTCTTTCAGGCCCACCTTGTCCAGGTATTTGCGGGCGCGGGTGATGGCTTCATCACGCGACAGGCCCAGTACATGGATGGGCGCTTCGATGATGTTTTCCAGCACCGTCATGTGTGCCCACAGATTGAAGTGCTGGAACACCATGGCCAGTCGGGTACGGATGCGCTCCAGCTGCTTGTGGCTGGCGGCACGCAGCGCGCCGGTTTTCTTGTCGGCCACCAGTTGCAGTTCTTCGCCGCCCAGCTGGATCTGCCCGCTATTGGGGTGTTCCAGCATGTTGATGCAACGCAGGAAGGTGCTTTTGCCGGAGCCGGACGAGCCGATGATGCTGATCACGTCGCCCGCATGGGCAGTGAGAGACACGCCTTTGAGGACTTCGTGGCTGCCATAGCTTTTGTGCAGGTCGCTTACGCGCAGTTTGATGTCGGTGGCTGGTGCCGCGTTGGTTTGTTTCATGCTTGCAACCCTTGTTTTAAGGTTTCATCTGCCACCATGAAATGGTGGCTATTGCTGAAAGAGGGCGACGTATCCGTCGCCCACGCTGTCAATGCTTGCGCGGAGCCAGATAGGCCAGCCAGCGTTGCTCTGCCTGCTTGAACAGCCAGACAAAGACAAAGGTAAGTACCAGATAGATGGCCCCGGCAATCAGGAAGGGCTCGAAGGCCATATAGGTGTCGCTGTAGATGCGGCGCGCCACCCCGGTGATGTCGGCCAGGGTAACCAGGCCGGCCACTGCCGTGCTTTGCATCATCATGATCACTTCGTTGCTGTAGGCCGGCAGGGCGCGGCGCAGGGCAGAAGGAATGACGATACGGCGCATCATCAGCCACTTGCTCATGCCCATGGCGCGGGCGGCTTCGATTTCACCCCAATGTGTGGTGCGGATTTGCCCGGCGATGATTTCCGTGGTGTAGGCCGCGGTATTGAGCGTGAAGGCCAGAATGGCGCAGAACCAGGCATCCTGCAGGTATTGCCACAGCCAGCTGTCACGCACGGCGTCAAACTGCGACAGGCCGTAGTAGATGATGAACAACTGCACCAGCAGCGGCGTGCCACGGAATACATAGGTATACAGCCAGACACTGCCGGACAGCAGGCGGTTTTTCGACACCCGGCCCAGCGCCAGCGGCACGGCCAGCAGCATGCCCAGCAGCAGGGAAGCACCCAGCAGCTCCAGCGTCATGACGATGCCGTCGCTGGTGCTGAGTACCGGCTGGCCGTCGGCCCCACCCAGAAAGGCCGGCAGCTTGTCCAGAATCAGGCGAAAGTCGATCACAGGCCGTTCTCCTTAAGTCCAGTGGAATAGCGACGCTCCAGCATGCCCAGTAGCACATTGGACACGCTGGTGATCACCAGAAAGATCAGCGCCACCAGCATGTAGACGGTAAAGGGTTCCTGGGTGTTGGACTTGGCCGCATCGGCACGGTACATCACATCATTCAGGCCGATCACCGACACCAGCGCGGTGGATTTCACCAGTACCAGCCAGTTGTTGGTGAAGCTGGGCAGGGCGAAGCGCACCATTTGCGGAAAAGTGATGCGCAGGAAGATGCGCAGCGGACCCATGCCGTAGGCGGCACCGGCTTCCATCTGCCCCTTGGGCACGGCCATGATGGCACCACGGAAGGTTTCGGTCATGTAGGCACCGAAGATGAAGCCCAGTGTCAGCACGCCGGCAATGAAAGGGTCAATGTCCGGGGCGGCCCAGCCCATGGCAGCGGCCAGATCATTGAGCAGCATCTGCACGCCGAAGAACAGCAAAAACATCCACACCAGGTCCGGTACGCCGCGGACCACGGTGGAGTAAAGCTCGGCCAGGGTGCGCAAGGGTTTGGAAGGGGCCATCTTGAACATGGCACCGACCAGTCCCAGCAGCACTGAAACCGCCAGCGATGCCGCCGCCAGTTTCAGTGTCAGCACCGCTCCTTCGAGGATGCTGGGAAGATATCCGTGTAAAAACATGTACTACCCCTGTATTTCCCGGGAAGGGACGGTGCGGGCGCTGGATTGCCCACACCACCGCGACGGTTTATTTGCCGTAGATGTCGAAGCTGAAGTATTTCTTCTGGATCTTGTCGTAGCTGCCGTCGGCCCGAATCTGCTTCAGCGCCTTGTTGATGCGGGCCAGCAAGGCTGCATCAGGCTTGCGTACGGCCACGGCAGCTCCTTCACCGAAATACTTCACCTCGTTGTATTCCGGGCCGGCAAAGGCATAGCCCTTGCCTGATGGCGTCTTGATGAAGTCGGACTCACCCACAGCGGCATCGACAAAGCTGGCATCTATGCGCCCGGCCTTCAGGTCGAGAAAGGATTCCGGTGCCTTGGCATAGGACACCAGTTTTGCCCCCAGCTTCACCCAGTTGTCGCGTGCGTATTTTTCCTGGATGGAAGAACGCAGCACGCCAATCTTCTTGCCCTTGAACCAGGCATCGTTGATCTGGCTGCCTTGCTTGGCCACCAGACGGCTGGGCATGTTGTAGTACTTGTCCGAAAAGCTGACGACTTTTTTGCGCTCGTCGGTGATGTTCATCGAGGCAATGATGGCGTCGAACTTGCGGGCCTGCAGTGCCGGGATGATGCCGTCGAAATCTTGCGGTACCACTTCGCAAGTGACTTTCATGGCAGAACACAGCGCCTGGGCGATATCGGGGTCAAAGCCCTTCATCTTGCCGTCAGGGCCTTGCTGGGAAAACGGTGGGTAACTGGCATCGGTGGCAAAGCGCAGGGTTTCGCCTTGGGCAGCAGCAGCCATGCCGAGCGCGCATGCGCCCAGCACCATGAGGGACTTGAACATGGTTTCTCCGGTGAGTCTTGTTGTAGTGTGAGGCAATGCCCGCCGGCAGACTGGCTGCCGGCGTGGTCAGGACTTCATGCAGCAGACGTGCCGGGCTTAGCCGCCGTAGACGTCAAAGTGGAAGTACTTGTCCTGTACTTTCTTGTAGCTGCCATCCTTGCGGATCTGCTCGATAGCCTTGTTGATGCGTGCGGCCAGGGCCTGATTGCCCTTTTTCACGGCAATGCCGGCACCCAGGCCGAAGTACTTCATGTCGGCGTAATTGGGGCCGACAAAGGCATAGCCCTTGCCGCCGTCGGTCTTGAGGAATTCCTGCTCACCCACGGCACCGTCCACAAACACCGCGTCCACGCGGCCGGCTTTCAGGTCGAGGAAGGATTCGGGAGATTTGGTGTAGGCCACGATGGTGGCACCGTTCTTGCCCCAGAAGTCACGGGCGAACTTTTCCTGGGTGGAGGCGCGCAGCACGCCGATCTTCTTGCCCTTGAACGCGGTCTGGGTAACCTGGGTATTGCTCTTGGCGATGATGCGGCTGGCGATGTTGTAGTACTTGTTGCTGAAGTCGACGGCTTTCTTGCGCTCTTCGGTGATCTGCATCGAAGACAGGATGGCGTCAAACTTGTTGGCATTCAGGGCGGGAATCAGGCCATCCCAGTCTTGCGGCACGATCTGGCAGCTTACCTTCATGGCGGTACACAAGGCATGGGCCATGTCGATGTCGAAACCTTCCGGCTTGCCATCTGCACCTTGCTTGGAGAACGGTGGGTAGTTGAGGTCTACACCAAAGCGGATGGTTTCTGCGTGGCTGGCAAAACCGGACAGGCTGACTGCAACGGCAGCCGCAAAAATAACCTTCTTCATATGTGTCTCTGCTTCTCGCATGCAGGGAAAAAGCATGGTGCTTGTTCCCGTGGTCTTACTTTGTAAACCCGGCGCTGATGGGGTGGCTGCCTGGGCAGCGCGGCCGGAACCTGTTGTTGTTATGCCTGCATGCGCCTCCTGTGAAGACGCCAGGCAATGGTGGCATGGAAACTCCCTGCCCAACAATCAGTCGCATTTGGGGCGGATAGCACCAAATTGCGAAGGGGCGCATTTTACGCCAGTTTGTATACATTGTGAAACGTCATCAAAATCATGTACTTATGTGTTGATTGTAGGATTGTATACAATGTAGGCTGTCACAGCCTTTTTGTAATTGGCCGTCGCATTGCTATAAGGCAAATAGTGGGAGAAAAACCAGTACCGTACCTGGCACTGGTTTTTCATGCTGCACTGCATCCCATCTTTCTGTAAGTCGATGTCGCATTAAGGAAATCCCGCTGGTAGCGGGCTTACTACAATGCCCCGACACAAACCGTGCATACAACAAGAGAAGCCCCATGTCGCTTACCAACAAGACCGAACTGGCGAGCCTGATTGCTGATATCCAGGCCGTTGCACAGAGCAAGCTTTCACCCAAGGAGACACAACAACTTGCCGGATTCTTCCCGATTTACTTCGAAGAAACCGAGCATGCCGACCTGCGCCAGTTTTCCTCGCTGGACCTGTTCGGTGCCGCACTGGCCCATTTTGAGTTCGCGCACAAGCGTAGCGCCGGCCAGCACAAGGTACGCATCTATACTCCCGATTTCGAGCGTGATGGCTGGCAGAGCACCCATTCGGTGATTGAAGTCGTCAACGACGACATGCCTTTCCTGATCGACTCCATCTCCATGCTGCTGTCGCGTTACAACATCAATCTGCATCTGCTGGTGCACCCGGTGTTGTCGGTTGGCCGTGACAAGAACGGCAATCTGCAAGAAGTAAAGCGCACGCAAGATCGCAGCCTGCCGCTGGAATCCTTCATCCACGTGCAGATCGACCGCGTCAGCGATGCCGCCACCCTGCAAAAGCTGGAAGCCGAACTGAACCGCATCATTGCCGATATCCGTCTGGTGGTGAGCGACGAGCCGAAAATGCGCGCCGTGGTGGGCGAAATCGGCAAGGACCTGGCCAAGGTCAAGGGTGAACGCGCTGCCGAAGCCAAAGAGGCCGTGGATTTCCTCGGCTGGATGGCGGCCAATCACTTCCTGTTCATGGGCTATTGCGATTACGACCTGGTCAAGCGCGACGGCAAGGACAGCCTGAAGATCGTCAAGGGCTCCGGCCTGGGCATCCTGCAGGATCAAGGTGACAAGGAATACTCCGCCAGCTTTGAAACCCTGCCGCAAGAGCTGCGCGAACTGGCGCACCTGCCGCAACTGATCATCCTGAACAAATCCCAGACTCGCTCCATCATCCACCGTCCGGCCTATGTCGACTTCGTCGGCATCAAGCGCTTCAACGACAAGGGTGAAGTGATTGGCGAGCGCCGCTTCCTCGGCCTGTATACCGCCAGCGCCTATCAGGCATCACCCAAGGACATTCCGCTGGTGCGCCAGAAAGTGGCTGGCGTGGTGGCCAACTGCGATTATGTGGACGACAGCTACAAGGCCAAGACCCTGGGTTTTGTGCTGGAAAGCTACCCGCGCGACGAGCTGTTTGAAATTCCGGCCGATGTACTGGGCCCGATCGCCGAAGGCATTGTCAGCCTGCAAGAGCGCCCGCGTGTACGCCTGTTCGTGCGCAAGGACCGCTACCACCGTTATGTCAGCAGCCTGGTGTATGTGCCGCGTGACAGCTTCAATACCGAAGTGCGCCTGAAGATCGAAAAAGTGCTGATGGCTGCCTTCAACGGCAGCTCGGCGGAATTCAGCGTGCAGATCAGCGACAGCTCGCTGGCGCGCGTGCATTACATCATCCGCACCAATGCTTCCAAGCTGCCGGCCTTCCGCGAATCCGATATCGAGGCGGAAATCGCCCGTCTGGTACGTGGCTGGGTGGAAGAAATGCACCAGCAGCTGGTGGAAGTGCATGGCGAAGAAGCCGGCAACCTGCTGTTCAAGCGTTACCGTTCGGCTTTCCCTGTGGCCTACCGTGAAGAGTTCGCAGTGCGCAATGCGGTGCTGGACGTGCAACTGCTGGAATCGGTCTCCGCCAGCCACCCGCTGGCGATGAAGCTGTACCGTCCTTTCCATCGTGGCAACCAGGCATTCAACCTGAAGCTGTTCCGCGAAGGCGAGCCGATGAGCCTGTCCGCCAGCCTGCCGATTCTGGAAAACATGGGCGTCAAGGTGAGCGACGAACATCCTTACCGTGTCGAGCGTGAAGACGGTTCCTCGGTGTGGATCAGCGATTTCGGCCTGGACGTGGGTGCTTTCTTTGAGCAAATGTCCAGTGAAGCCGTACAGAAAGACTTCCAGGAACTGCTGGCCCAGGTGTTTGCTAAGCGTTGCGAAAACGATGGTTTCAACCGTCTGGCGCTGATTGCTGGCCTGGACTGGCGTGAAATCTCGCTGGTGCGCGCACTGGCCAAGTATCTGCGTCAGGGCGGCCTCACCTTCAGCCAGAACTATCTGGAACAGTGCGTAGCCAACTATCCGGAAATCACCCGTCGTCTGGTGGCGCTGTTTGTGGCGCGTCTGGACCCGGTGAATGCCGACGACGCCCGCGCCGATGCGCTGCTGGCTGAAGTGAAGGAACAGCTGGACAATGTGGCCAACCTGGACGAAGACCGCATTCTCAACGGTTTCCTGGCGGTGATTCTGGCTACCCGTCGTACCAACTTCTGGCAGAAGGATGCGGCGGGCGAGTTCAAGTCCTACATCTCCTTCAAGCTGGAATCCAACCAGATTCCTTTCCTGCCGCAGCCGCGCCCGATGTTTGAAATCTGGGTGTACAGCCCGCGTGTGGAAGGCGTGCACCTGCGCGGCTCCAAGGTGGCCCGTGGCGGTCTGCGCTGGTCCGACCGCATGGAAGACTTCCGCACCGAAGTGCTGGGTCTGGTGAAGGCGCAGATGGTGAAGAACTCCGTCATCGTGCCGATGGGTTCCAAGGGCGGTTTTGTCGGCAAGCAACTGCCGGCACCGAGCGACCGTGAAGCCTTCCTGGCTGAAGGCATTGCCTGCTACAAGATCTTCATCTCCGCGCTGCTGGATGTCACTGACAACCTGGTGACCGGTCAGATCATTCCGCCCAAGGACGTACGCCGTCTGGACCCGGATGACCCGTACCTGGTGGTGGCTGCCGACAAGGGCACCGCAACCTTCTCCGACATCGCCAACGGCATTTCCGAATCCTACGGCTTCTGGCTGGGTGACGCCTTTGCTTCCGGTGGTTCCGCCGGTTACGACCACAAGGGCATGGGCATTACCGCCCGCGGTGCCTGGGAATCGGTCAAGCGCCACTTCCGTCATCTGGGCATCAACACCCAGGAGCAGGATTTCAGCGTGATCGGCATTGGCGACATGGCTGGCGACGTATTCGGCAACGGCATGCTGCTGTCCGAACACATCTGCCTGAAGGCCGCGTTCAACCATCTGCACATCTTCCTGGACCCGACCCCGGACGCCAAGACCAGCTTTGCCGAACGTGCGCGCCTGTTCAATCTGCCGCGTTCCAGCTGGTCTGATTACAACCGTGAGCTGATTTCCAAGGGCGGTGGCATTTTCGAACGCTCGGCCAAGTCCATCCCGCTGTCGCCTGAAGTCAAGGCCTGGCTGGAAACCGACAAGGACCACATGGCACCGAACGAGCTGATCCATGAAATCCTCAAGGCCAAGATCGACCTGCTGTACAACGGCGGTATCGGTACTTACATCAAGGCTTCCAGCCAGAGCCATGCCGACGCCCGCGACCGCGCTTGCGATCCGGTACGTGTCAATGGCAACCAGCTGCAAGCCCGTGTGGTGGCCGAAGGCGGTAACCTGACTTGCACCCAGCTGGGCCGTGTCGAATTTGCGCTGTGCGGCGGCCGTATCGCCACTGACGCCATCGACAACTCTGCTGGTGTGGATTGCTCCGACCACGAAGTCAACATCAAGATCCTGCTGGGCGCGGTAATGCAAGCCGGTGACATGACGCTGAAGCAGCGTAATGAACTGCTGGCCGAGATGACCGACGAAGTGGGCCATCTGGTACTGCGCAACAACGTGCTGCAAACCCAGATCCTGGCGATCAAGCGTCTGGAAGCCGCCTCCATGTTGTCCACCCATGCGCGCATGATTTCGCACATGGAAAAGACCGGCGAGCTGAACCGCGAAATCGAATACCTGCCGTCGGAAACCCAGATCAACGAACGCCGTCTGGCGCGCCAAGGTCTGACCGTGCCGGAAATCGCGGTACTGCTGGCTTACAGCAAGATCTCGCTGGATCAAGCCATTCTGGCTACCGATGTGCCGGACGATGCCGACTTCCTGCCGGTGCTGGTCAACTACTTCCCCAAACCGCTGCAACAGCGCTTTGGCAAGCAGATGGAACAGCATCAGCTGCGGCGCGAAATCATCGCCAACCAGCTGGCCAACCAGATCATCAACCGCATGGGCACCACCTTCGTGTTCCGCCTGCAGGAAGAGTCGCCGTTCTCCGCGGCCGACATCGCCCGCGCCTGGTGGATTGCCAGCCGCGTGTTTGATGCGGAAAGCCTGTGGGGCCAGATCGAAGCACTGGATAACCAGATTCCGGCCGACCAGCAGATGGAAATGATGGTGCTGGTGCGTACCCTGATCGAGCGCGTTACCCGCTGGGTGCTGCGCAACAAGCGTCCGTTCACTTCGGTGAATGCCGTGATCGAGCAGTACGCTGGCAAGGTACAGGAACTGCTGGCACGTCTGCCGGCGCTGGTGGATGCCAAACAGTACCCGGCCGTGGCCGAACTGGAAGCCCGCCTGAGCCTGCCGAACATGCCGCAGGAACTGGCCCGCGTGCTGGCGCGTCTGGAGTTTGCCGTACCGCTGATGGACATCATCGAAATCAGCGAAGGCGGCGAGCTGTCGCAGGACGAAGTGGCACAGAACTACTTCCAGCTGGGTCGCACCCTGCAACTGGACTGGCTGCGTGACGCCATCACCGGCCTGCCGCGCGACAACCGCTGGCAGTCGCTGGCCCGCTCCGCGTTGCGTGACGATCTGTACCGCCTGCATTGCAAGCTGGCCAAGCTGGCCCTTAGCGAAGCCACTGGCGACAAGGCCTTTGCCGATGCCTGGCTGGCCAAGCGTCGTGGCGAGCTGGAACTGTGCTACCAGATGTTTGCCGAGCTGCAGTCCTTCAGCGTGCTGGATCTGGCCATGCTGTCTGCCGGCATGCGCGAGCTCAACAACCACCTGCTGGCCTGATCCTTCAGTCTTGCAATATCAAACCGGCCCTCAGGGGCCGGTTTTTTTATGGTGATCAGCACAAAATGCGGTGGGTTTGATGAGAAGCGGCGGACGGCAGCAGGCAAATCCGGCTATCATCCGCACTTGACTCCGGCATCCATCATGCCGAACAGACTGGAATGACAAGATGCAGAACACACAGGCCGACGCCTCCGCACGGGAAGCCGAGCAAGCCTGGCGCCACGCCAAGCAACTGGAGCAGGCACTGATTGAACTACTGCAGCAGGCCTTGCCGGCCAGCGGGCTGTGTACCGTAGGCAAGCCGCTGACCGAACAGCAAAAGCGTGGCGAATCCCGCCAGGCGCTGTGCTGCAGCCTGCCGCTGCTGCAAAAGAAAAAGCGCAAGGACACTATCGTCGCCTTCCTGAATTTCCAGATCAGCCTGGCAGGCGACGGCGTGCCGCGTGTCGGTGTGGACGGGGAGGGTGAACCGCTGGGCCCGGTGCTGCATATTGCGCACTGGACCTGTGAATTCAGCTTCGATTACGACGCCTACGTCGGCTTCCCCGCCACCGGCTGGCAGCCGTGGGTCAATCAGGCTGGCCGCCTGCTGCGCTGGGACGATTCCGAATCGCCGTTTGGCGACGAGTGGAGTTACAGCCTGCGACTGGATGCGCTGAGTACTGACGAGGGCCTGCTGCGCCGCGTGGTGTTGCAGCCGGTGCTGGCGCTGCTGGAAGGCGCTGCCACCACCACCGCCCTGCCGGACGATTTGCCCGGCTTGGTCCGCTATATCGATGTGCCGGCCGAGGATGGCCTGCAGGACTTGCGCGTGCAGTCGTGATGCTGTGCGATGCCAAAACGAAACCCGCCAACTGGCGGGTTTTTTGTTGTGTTGGTATGGATGGCGGCATTGTCGATTGCGGTTTATCGAATATTGACGGACAGCCATACGCCTGCGGTAGCAAGCCCGATCCCGAGCCAGGCAAACCCGGGCATGGACTCCCCGAGCAGCACACCCGCAGCGATGGCAGCGCAGGGCGGAACCAGGAAAAACAGTGCTGAGACCCTGGACGCAGGGCGATGGCGGACAAGATGGAGGAGTAGCCCAATCGCAATAAGCGAGTTGCCGATCACCAGATAGGTGAGTGAAAACAGCATGTCGCGGTGCCACTCGATATGGCCGGACTCCAGCAGCAGGGCGAGTGGTGCTATCAGCAGCAGTCCTACGCTAGTCTGTATCAGTGTGGCGGAAATCGGGTGCATGGAAGCCGACGTTTTCTTCTCGTATAACACCCCCAAGGTCATGCCGGACAGGGCAATGCAACTCAGCGCAATGCCCTGCCACGGTGTTGATTCAATGGCCGATTTTGACAGGATGACGATAGCCGCACCGGCAAAGCCTAGACTGAGTCCGCACCACTGCTTGCTTGAAACGTGCTCTTTGATCCAGATTGGCGCAATCACGGCAACGAGAATGGGCTGCAAGGAGACGATGAGTGCCAGCGCTCCAGCAGAGAGCCCTGCCCTGAGTGCAAGATAGGTTCCGCCAAAGTAGATGACTTGAATGCAAATGCCGATTACGCAAACGTTTAGCCAGTCACGACCGTGATGCGGAATGGAGAGGCGGAATCCAAGCTGGATGGGCAAAAGAATGGCAATGACGCAGCTGTAGCGCAATGCCAGGAAGGTAAGCGGTTCGATATGCTGCAAACCGATTTTTACCACGGCAAATCCTGTTGCCCACAGCAATAGAAACAGCATTGGTGCGGCGACATCCAGTACCATGCGGTGCTGCATGAATAGCGAGAAGCGTCGCAATGCTGATGAGGGCAGAGGCATGGTGCTTTCCCCGGATGTGCATTAATCAGCCTGTCGCTGCCGTGATTTCAACACTGGGGTGATTGCGTTACAGGACAGGCATTCCACTGAGACGTTGACGGTAAGTTGTTTTGCCTGAGCTTGTAAGCTGGCAGATGTCATGGCTTGCGTGTCATGGCCAGGGCTTTCTAGCCCTGGGTGTGGGGTGTGGTGGCCGGTCACCCGACTCAAGAACCAGCAGGCTCGCTCCCTGCCAGCCAATCACCGCCCAGTGCCTTGAGCAAATTAACACTCCAGACAAACTGGCTGCCGCGCAGTTGGGATTGCAGGCGCCGCGCCGCCAGCAGGCTTTGCTGGTTGATGGCTAGCGTGAGCGCGTTATCCAGCCCTTCTCGATAGCGCAGCAGGGAGATGTCATAAGCGCGTTGCTGGCTGCTGACGGCGGCACCCTGCTGCTGGCTGGCCTGATCCAGCCCCTGCAGGGTGGACAGCGCATCCTGGGTTTCCTGCATCGCCTGCAATACGGTCTGGCGATAGCTGGCGGCAGCGGCCTGATAGCCGGCCTCGGCATAATTGACGCCGGCGCGGGTCTTGCCGTTGTCAAACAGCGTCTGGCCAGCTTGCAGGCCCAGTGACCACACCAGTGCCGGTGCGGAAACCAGCCGTGCCAGCTGGGCGGATTCGTAGCCGATATAGCTGGGCGACAGGGTGAGCTGTGGGAACCAGGCGGCTTTGGCCACGCCGATCTGGGCATTGGCCGCCGCCATGGCGCGCTCGGCGGAGGCTATGTCCGGTCGGCGCTGTAGCAGCCCGGCCGGAACGCCAGGCGGAATCTGTGGGGTGGTGGCGGGCAGGGTGGCGGTTTCCAGCCGGAAACTGCTGGCCGGATGGCCGCTCAGCGTGGCCAGCAGGTCTTGCTGTTGCTGGCGCTGGTTGCCCAGCAGGCTCAGCTGGGCCTGTGCCGCTTGCAGGCTGGCCTGTTGGGTGGCTAGTGCACTGGCGGCATCCAGCCCCTCGCGGTGGCGCACCTCGGTTAGTTGCAGCACTTTCTGTTGCAGGGCGATCGACTGTTGCAGCAGGGCGCTTTCCTCATCCAGCTGGCGCAGCTGGAAATAGGCGCTGGCCAGTTGGGCGGTCAGCAGCAGGCGCACGTTTTCGCTGTCGGCCTGGCTTTGCGCGGCGCTGGCGCGGGCACTTTCCACGTCACGGCGCACCCGGCCCAGCCAGTCGAATTCGTAGCTCACATTCAGCGTGGGCTTGTAATCGTTCTGGATGGTGCTGCTGTTAGTCGATTGATAATTGGTTAGCGGGCGCTCGGCGGAAATGCGGCTGCGGCTGATACTGGCACCGGCACTGATCGTGGGCAGGCTGGCGGCGGCATGGATGCCGGCCTGGGCCTGCGCCTGTTGCAGGCGGGCCAGCGCCAGTTTCAGGCTGGCATTGCTGGCGATGCAGTCGGCTTCCAGCTGGTTTAGTGTGGCATCGCCAAATTGCAGCCACCAGGCTTGCTTGGCTTGCTGGTCGGCAGGCGCTGCGCTTTGCCAGCTGCCTGTGCCCTGCCAGTTGGCGGGCAGGTCGGCCATGGTGGGGCGCTGGTAATCCGGGCCGATGGCGGAGCAGGCGCTGAGGGTGGCCAGCAGCATGGTGCCGGCCAGCAGGGCGGGGGAGCTTCGCATGGCTTACTCGCTGTTGCCGCTGGCCACAATGGCCACGCTCTGGCCGTTGCGGATGGCATCGGACGGGTTGAGGATGATGCGTTCCTTGCCGCTCAGGCCAGCCTTGATGGCAATGTCCTTGCCGTAGTCGGTGCCCAGTACCACTTTTTGCAGTCGCACCTTGTTGTGCTCATCCACGACTGCCACCTGGCTGCCCTCGGCACCGAATATCAAGGTGTTGGTGGGCAGGGTCAACCCTGCCGGGCTCTTCAGCTTGAAGCGGGCTTCCACATACAGGCCGGGCAGCAGTTTGTGCTCGGCATTGTCCAGTACGATTTCCACTTGCAGGGTGCGGCTGGCCGGGTCGATGGCACCGGCGGTGCGTGCCACCTTGCCTGCTACCACCTTGGCATTGTCACCGGCCATGATGTCGACGCTGTCGCCCACCTTGACCTGGCTGGCACGCTCCTGCGGCAGGTAAACATATAGATGCAGCTTGTCCACCTGCGCCACGCTGAATAGCGACTGGCCGCTGCCGCCGTTGCCGGCATTGATCAGGCTGCCATTGTCGATATTGCGTTTGGTGATGATGCCGTCAAACGGTGCCACCACGCGGCCAAAATCCTGTTGATCACGCAGACGCTTGAGGGTGGCGGCGGTTTGCTGGTAGGCGGCATTTTTTTCGTCGAATTCCTGCTGTGAGACCGCATCCTGCGCGCGCAGGCGGCTCCAGCGCTGGTAGGCGGTGCGTGCCAGTTCATGGCTGGCGGCGGCTTCGTCCACCTGCTTGTTGATGTCCGGGGTGTCCAGTACCGCCAGCAGTTCGCCTTTTTTCACCGGTTGGCCGATGTCCTTGAGCCATTGCTTTACATAGCCGCTGCCGCGCGCATACACCACGGCCTCGCTGATGCCCTGCAGGGTAGCCGGCAGGGTGAGCTGGTTGTCATGGCGATTGTTTGTCGCTTGCACCACCCGCACTTGCTGGATGGCGCTCTGGCTGGCGCGCTGGGCCAGGGTGTCGGCACTGGCCTGTCTGGCCAGCAGGGTGCGTCCCAGGCCGGCCAGCAACAACAGCACGATGATGATGGTGACGGTGCGGGCACGGCGGGCTACCTTGTGGCGGCCATCCAGGCCGGGGAGGGTATCGTGATGGAAGGCCGGCACGCCCTGATTGGTGTGGCGCTGATTTGTCATGCTGAGGTCCTAGGCTTGCACCGGCGTGGCCGGGGTGTCGTCGTCAGGGCTGTGCGCTTGCGCCCGGCGTTTGGCCTGGTGGCTGTGGAAGCTGGCAAACACCACCGGGACAAAGAACAGGGTGGATACGGTGGCGAACAGCAGGCCACCAATCACGGCACGGCCCAGCGGGGCATTCTGTTCCGAGCCGTCGCCAATGCCGATGGCCATGGGAATCATGCCGATGATCATGGCCAGCGCCGTCATCAGCACCGGACGCAAGCGGGTGGCCCCGGCCTCCAGCGCCGCGGACAGCGGTGGCAGGCCTTCTTGCAGGCGCTGACGGGCAAAAGAAACCACCAGAATGCTGTTGGCGGTGGAAACCCCCATGGTCATGATGGCACCGGTCAGCGCCGGTACGCTCAGATTGGTCGCGGTCAGTATCAGCATCAAGGCGATGCCGGCCAGGGCTGCTGGCAGGGCGGAGATGATGATGAAGGGGTCTAGCCAGGACTGGAAGTTCACCACAATCAGCAGGTAAACCAGCACGATGGCACCCAGAATGCCCAGCCCCAGCCCGGTGTAGGAGGACTGCATGGTTTCCACCTGACCGCGCAGGGCGATCTTGCTGCCCTTGGGCAGCTCGGCTTGCGACTGCTTGATCAGTTGCTGGATGTCGCTGGCCACCGCGCCCAGATCACGTCCGCGTACATTGGCGTAAATGTCCACCGCCGGCTGAATGTTGTAGCGGCTGACGATGGCGGCCTCGCGCCCTGGGTGAATACTGACCAGATTGCCCAGTTGCTGCGGCGTACTGCCGCTGGCACCGGCGGGGTTCACCGGCAGCTGCAGCAGGTCGTCCAGCGCATTGATGCGGTATTGCGGTGTCTGGGCCTGCATGTTGTACACCACGCTGTTGGCCGGGTTCAGCCAGAATGTCGGCTGGGTCTGCTGGCTGCCGGATAGTGGCAGCAATAGGTTCTGTGCCACGTCGGTGGCGCTAAGACCCATGCCTTGCAGGCGGGTACGGTCCATGTCCAGCTTCAGCGCCGGTGCATCCAGCCGCTGGTGTACATGCACGTCAGCCGCGCCGTTCACTCCCTTGATACGGTCCGCCAGCTTCACTGCGAAGGCATGGTTTTCGGCCATGTTCTTGCCGTAAATCTGTACGTCGATGGCGGATGGGGTGCCGAAGTTGAGAATCTGGGTGACGATATCCGCCGGCTGGAAGAAAAACTCCACGCCGGGAAAGCGTTTGCCCAGCAGCGGCGGAATTTTCTCGATGTAATCGGCGCTGGGGCGGTGGCCCGGCTTGAGTGAAATCAGGATGTCGGCATCCAGTGTGCCGATGGTGCCGGAATTGCTGTAGGACAGATTGATGCCGGAATAGGGCAGGCCGATATTATCGATGATGGTGTCCAGCTCGTCCGGCGGAATGATTTCCCGCAGTGCACTGTCCACGCCGTCGGCCAGCCGGGCGGTGTTCTCGATGCGCGTACCGGTGGGCGCGCGCATGTGCAGCTTGATCTGGCCGGTATCCACGCTGGGAAACAGGTCACGCCCCAGCAGCAGGTACAGGCCGCAGGACAGTAGGCAGAAGGCCAGAAATCCGGCCATGAAGCGGCGGCGGTGGGTCAGCAGGTGGCTGATTAGCAGCACGTATACGCTGCGCAGCTTTTCAAACTGGTGGTTGAAGCGCTGGTGTACATGGTGAATCCAGGCTGTCACCCGGCCGCTGCGGCCCTGGTGGCCCATCAGCAGCAGGGCCAGCGTGGGCACCAGCGTACGCGACAGCAGGTAGGAGGCCAGCATGGCGAACACCACGGCCTCGGCCAGCGGCACAAACAGATAGCGCGCCACGCCCTCCAGAAAAAACATCGGCACAAACACGATGCAGATGCACAGCGTGGAAACAAAGGCCGGAATGGCGATCTCGCCTGCCCCATCCAGAATGGCCGTGTGCAGGTCCGCCCCCATGTGCAGGTGACGCTCGATGTTTTCGATGGTGACTGTGGCGTCGTCCACCAGAATACCCACCGCCAGCGCCAGTCCGCCCAGCGTCATCACATTGATGGTTTCACCCACCGCATGCAGCAGAATCACTGAGGAAAAAATCGACAAGGGAATGGAGATGGCAATGATGGAGGTGGTGCGCCAGTTGCCCAGAAACAGCAGTAGCATGACGGCGGTGAGCACGGCGGCAATCAGTGCCTCGTGAATCACTCCTTCCACCGCGGTTTTCACGAATACCGACTGGTCAGCCAGCAGCGACACTTCAATGCCCTTGGGCAGCAGCGGCGTCACCGTGGGCAGCAGGCTTTTCAGATTGTCCACCACGCTGAGCGTGGACGCGCCGCCGTTCTTGTACACCGACAGCAACAAGCCGCGTTGGCCGTTCTGGCGCACGATATTGGTTTGCGGCGAATAGCCGTCCCGCACATGTGCCACCTCGCCCAGATAGGTGGTGGCACCATTGCTGCTGCGCACCGGAATGTTGTTCAGCCCGGCAATGGTGGTGGGCGAGCCATTCAGGCCGATATTGAATTCGGTATCGCCCATCTTGGTAGTGCCGGCGGGTAGTATCAGGTTCTGGCTGCTGATGGCGTTAACCACATTGGTGGGGGTCATGCCCTTGGCGGTGATGGCGGCCAGGTCCAGATCCACCGACAGCAGGCGCACCTTGCCGCCATAGGGATAGGGAATGGCCACGCCGGGAATGGTCACCAATTGCGGGCGCAGGGTGTTGACCGCGGCGTCGAATACATCCTGTTCCGACAGCGTCTTGCTGGACATGCCCAGCTGTACCACCGGCACGCTGGAGGCGGTGTACTTGATTACCAGTGGTGCGGTGGTGCCGGTAGGCATCTGCCGTACCACGGCCTGCGATACCGATACCACCTGGGCGATGGCGGTCTGGATGTTGACATTGGGCTGGAAAAAAATCTTGATCACCGCAATGCCGTTGAGCGACTGCGACTCGATATGCTCGATGTCATTCACCGTGGTGGTGAGAATGCGCTCGTTGGATTGGGTGATGCGGTCGGCCATCTGCTGCGGTGCCAGGCCGTTGTAGCCCCAGATCACGCTGATCACCGGGATGTCGATTTCCGGCAGTACATCCACCGGCGTGCGCAGCAGCGCCAGCGCAGTGGCCAGCACAATGACAATGGCCATTACGATAAAGGTATATGGCCGGCGTAATGCCGTTTCAACAATCCACATCGGGGGAAACTGCCTTCCTGCCAGAGGCCAGCGAGCCTGGCCGGTATGCTTGGTATCGCGACAAGCTGCTGCCGCTGGCTACAGGACAAGGTCTCCCTTTGTTGCCGAGAGAAATTGTCTGGCTGCATGCTGGGCTAGAGCGGCCTGACTGTCGCACTTTTATGTGGCTGCCAATTGGTAGGAATGGCAGCTTTGCGCTACCGGGATATTAGCGTAAGCACATGGCGGACGAGTGAAGAAAAGATCGGCAAATTGTTGCCAAATATTGCAACGCACACTTGCGGTAGCAAGCGCTCAGCCTGGGTCGGAGCTATACAGTTCCACAGATTGCTCGGCTGTCGGCAGCAAAACAGGCCCTGAATGACGCAGCCCGGCTTTCTCCAGAACCCGGCGTGAAGCAGCGTTGTCAGCGTTTACATAAGCAACCACCCGCGTTAATTGCAGGCTGTGCAAACCATATTGCACACAGGCGGCGGCAGCTTCGCTGGCATAGCCCTGTCCGCGCCAGTCCGGTAGCAAGGCATAGCCGACATCAATATCAAGCAAACCTGCACGGCGGATCAGGCCGCACATGCCAATGGCCACGCCATCTTCGCGCCGTTCCACACACCACAGGCCAAAACCGTCTTGCACGTAAGAAAGAATAGGACCACGACCCAGGTAGTCAATGGCCTGTGCCAGAGTGTGTATGCCACGGTCGGAGACGTTGCGAATGAAATCCGGGTCAGTCAGCAATGCCAGTAGCAGCGGTGCATCCTGCAGGGTGAATTCCCGCAATTGCAGACGAGGCGTAATGATGTGCAACATGGCGGAGGTCATCGGGTGAGGGGATATGGCAGTGTAGCGCAGCCGGTATGTCAACAGGCAATCGTTGCAGGCAAGGTGTTGACGGACAGATAGGCTGACGGTGAATCATGGCAATTTGCATGTCAGCTCTTGTCAATTCGACAGTTCGCGTGTAATATCGCCCTCTCTGTTGCAGCAAATGCAGCAGCCATCTGGAGAGGTGGATGAGTGGTTTAAGTCGCACGCCTGGAAAGCGTGTTTAGGGTAATACCCTAACGGGGGTTCGAATCCCCCCCTCTCCGCCAGATACCTACAAAAAAGCCCTGATCATTCAGGGCTTTTTTGTTTCTCATCTGCTGTTTCAGCCAGGATCAGGATTGCCAATTCATTATGGCTATACTATGGCTGGGTCAAGGTTAATCATCAGGATGATTTAATCCCTTTGTCCAAAGCTATTTGATGGATGGCCGTTACCACAGAGTCCGCTCCCTGGCGAATCTGGTTGATTACTGTTCCTACCTTGTTTACCTGCTCAACGCTGTCTGCCACCAGGTCTTTAATTTGGTCCATATTATGTACCGCAGTATTGGTCTGGCTTTGGATGGCTGTTACCATTCCTGAAATTTCAGAAGTTGATGACGAGGTTCTTTCGGCAAGCTTTCTAACCTCATCCGCCACAACGGCAAAGCCTCTGCCAGTTTCACCTGCGCGCGCAGCTTCAATTGCGGCATTCAACGCAAGCAAATTGGTCTGATCGGCAATGTCTTTGATTGTTTGTACAATCGCATTGATTTGTTGAGAGTGTTGTCCCAGTGATTCAACACTTTTTGCGGCAGTTGCAATTTGCTGCGACATGTTTTCAATATAGGCAACGCTATCCGTGATGTTATTCACGCCTTCTTCTGCCCAGTGTCTGGTCTGCTGAGAAGTGTTGAATGCAAATAGTGCGCTATCGCGCTCTTGCTGTTGGGCTATGATGTTTCTGGTAATGTCCGTGGCAAACTTGATGATGGATACTACATTGCCATCATCATCAAAGACAGGATTGTAGCTGGCTTCCAGCCAGCGTATTGTTCCATCCTTGGCAATCCGCTTTATTTGGCCGGAAAATAATTGGCCACTCCGTAATTGTTCCCACAGCTGCGTATATTCCCTGCTTTGCACAAAGTCGGGTGGGCATAGCATGCTGTGGTGCTTGCCAATAAGCTCTTCAAGCTTGTATCCCATGGTACGTACGAAATTCTGATTAATCGTGGTGATAACGCCTTCTCGAGTAAATTCGATGGATGCCATGACGCGATTCACCGAGTCCAGAACGGCTTTATTTCGGGCGGCCTCTTCGACTTTGTCGGTGATATCTGTTGCAAATTTGACAAAGCCGGTTATTTTCCCTGACGGATCCTTGATCGGGTTGTAGGTGGCTTCCAGCCAGATATCCTGCCCGGAACTACCTAGGCGTTTTACGCGTCCGGCAAAGGGTTTTCCAGATCGGAGATTGTCCCAGAATTGTTTGTAATCATTTGAGTTTACATAATTCCTGTCGCAAAAGTCGCGATGATTTTTTCCTTTCAGATTTGCATCGCTGTATCCCATCTGCTTCTGGAAAAGGCTGTTGGACTCTACCACGTTGGCATTAATATCAAACGTGACGCTTGCCGTTGAAAGATTAATCGCATCGATGACTGCCTGTTTCTGGCCTAGTAATTTCTCTTGGCCATCAATTTTGGCGTGTAGCTTTTTGTTAAACATGGCTATCCTCACTTCAAATAATCTATAACAAGCGACCGAAGGTCCGTGTGGGAGAGTCCACCGTGATTGCACTATAAAATACAATTACTTAACTGCGGTGCGTCAAGATTAAAAAAACCTAGATTATTAATAATTTGTTTAAAAAATTATCAAATAAAATATTTTTATGTGATAAATATATGACTGATTTGTCATGGCTATTTAAATTGTCAAAACAATATGCTTATGAATAAAAAACAACAACCTGGCTAGGTTGTGCTTTTTTCAGTTCTTTTGGCCAGGTTTTTACTGGTCTTGGTCTTGGCTGATGTTGCAGCCATTAAGCGGCCAGTATGGCGCTGCAGGTGCGGGGCAAGAAAAAGGCCCTGAACATATCAGGGCCTGGTGGGGTATCTTTTTGCAGCGTGGCGATGTCAGAAGCCCAGGCTGTCCAGCAGGTCATCCACTTGTTGCTGATTGGACATCACGTCCGGATTGCCTTCCTGATTGATAGCCGGGCCATTGAGCAGGCTGCTGTCCAGCGCACCTTTCTTGTGCTCTGGTGAGAACTCGACCAGCAAGTTCAGCATTTCGGCCTCCAGGGTCTTGAACATGTCCATCATTTTCTTGATGACCTGGCCGGTGAGATCCTGAAAATCCTGTGCCATGACGATTTCCAGCAATTGGGTGCTGGTTTCGTGGGTTTGCTGTGGTACCTGGTTCAGGTACTGGCGGGTGTCATTGGCCAGTTGCTTGAATTCTTCGGTAGACAGCTGGTTGGCATACAGCAGGTTCCAGCGTTCGGACAGGGTTTTCGAGTTACTGCCCAAGTCATCTTGCAGTGGCTGGGCCACATCAATTGCATTCAATACCCGGTCGGCTGCGCCCTTGGTGAGCGAGGCAATGTAGCTCAGACGATCGCGTGCATCCGGAATGGCATCTGCCACCCGTTCCAGCGACTTGTCGTAGCCCATGTCGCGCAGGGCATTGTGCATTTTGCGGGTGATCTGGCCAATCTGCTCGTACATCTCTTCATTACCACTTTGCGGCGTGCTGGCGCTTTGCACGGCTGTTTCTGCTGCGGGCTGTGGTTCGGCGGCTTCTTTTTGCTGGCTGGCAATACTGTCGAACAATGCTTCGAGATCCGGTGAATCTCCGCTATCTAGAATGTGATCCGGCACGATAGCTTCTCCTCTAGGCTGACCTGGCAGGTCGGTTTGCCATGTGTATGCGTTACTTGTTCATGGTCTGGAAGATCTTGTTCATCTTTTCTTCCAGTGTTGCTGCAGTGAAGGGCTTTACGATGTAACCGCTGGCACCGGCCATGGCGGCTTCGATGATGTTTTCCCGCTTGGCTTCCGCGGTAATCATCATGAAGGGCAGGTGCTTGATCTGCTGGTCGGCCCGTACCGCTTTCAGCAGTTCGATGCCGGTCATGTTCGGCATGTTCCAGTCGGAAACAATAAAGTCGAAATGTTGCGTTTTCAGCTTGTGCAAGGCCACCTGGCCATCTTCGGCCTCGTCGACGTTGGTAAAGCCCAGCTCTTTCAGCAGGTTGCGCACAATGCGTCTCATGGTCGAGAAATCGTCTACGACCAGAAACTTCATGTTTTTGTCCACCATAAGTGAAGCTCCAAAGAGTGAATCCGTAATGTCTGCCCGTTGCGGGCCCGTATCTTGAACCGGGCCGGGCCGCCTTATCTTTGAAGGTAGGGAATCAGGGTTTCAGCCAGTATTGCCGGATCGAATTTGGCAACATAGGCATCGACACCCACGCTGGAACCCATGGCCTTGTTGGCGTTGGACGACAGCGAGGAGTGCATGATAACCGGGATGCCTTTGAAGCGGACATCGGATTTGATCAGCTTGGTCAGCACATAGCCGTCCATTTCCGGCATTTCCGCATCCACCAGAATGATCTTCAGGTAGTCGTGCAGACACTCATCTTCGCCCCAGGTGCGGCTGGCCAGCACCTGCAGACGCTCCCACGCTTCGCGGCCATTGGTGGCCTGCTGGAACTTGATGCCCATTTTTTCCAGCACGCTGGTGATTTCCTTGCGTGCCACCACCGAGTCGTCCACGAAGAACAGATACTGGTCGGTTTCCATCTGCGCGGTCGGAATGTCCGGCAGGCGCGGTTCGCCCACCACGGTGGCCAGAATCTGTTCCACATCCAGAATGGAAACCAGCTTGCCGTCTTCCAGTTCGGTAATCGCGGTGATCAGGTTGGAGTTGGTGGCGCTGGTGCTCATCATGTTTTCCGGAGCGCGTACGCGATCCCAGTCCACGCGGATGATGCGATCGACAGAATCCACCAGGAAAGCCTGGGTACTCTTGTTGAATTCGGTGACGATCATGGTGTCGAACTTGCGACCGCTTTGCTCGGAGCCGACAAAGCGCGCCAGCGAAATCACCGGAATGATGTTGCCGCGCAGCGACAGCACGCCCTGCACGCCAAAGGGCATGTTGGGGGTTTTGGTGATGGCTGGCGTCTGGGACACTTCGCGCACCTTGAACACATTGATGCCGAAGGTTTCGCGGGTGCCCAGGGAAAACAGCAGGATTTCCATCTTGTTGGAGCCGGCAAGCTTGGTGCGGGCGTCCACGCTGGCAAGCAAGGATGCATCGGTTGCTGACATATTGGATACCTCTCCCGGATGAAGTCTGTTCTGGTTTAGTTATTGGTCAGCTTGAGCATTTCGCGCAACTTCATCGACAGCTTCTGGGCTTCAAACTTGGACACATACTCGTCCACCCCGACCGACTGGCCAAGTTTCTGGTTGGAACTGCCGGAGAGGGAAGAGTGCATCAGCACGGGAATACCGGCAAAGCGGGGATCGCTCTTGATCAGCTTGGTGAGCATGTAGCCATCCATTTCCGGCATTTCCACATCGGTAAGGACCAGATGCAGGGTCTCGTTCAGGCGTTTGCCGGTGAGATCGGCCTGCATGGCCATTTTTTGGAGTTCTTCCCAGGCGCGCATGCCATTGATGGCATAGGCATACTTGATCTGCATGGCTTCAAGCGTACGTTCGATCTGCTTGCGTGCGACAGCGGAATCGTCGGTAAAGAAGATCATGCGCTCTTCCTTGACCGGCTCGATATTGATGAAGTGATGGGAATCGTCGACCAGCGAGGTTTCGGCCAGGACTTTTTCGACATCCATCATCATGACGAGGGTGCCCTGATCGAGCTCGGTCACGGCGGTGACGAGGCCGGCCATGCGGTTGGTGATCATGTCAGGAGGTACGCGCATGGCGGACCAGTCGAGGCGCAGGATGGTATCAACCGCCTCGACCAGGAAGCCCTGGGTGTGGCCGTTATACTCGGTGACGATCATGATTTCGGGCTTGTTGCTGGTGACGATACCGGCGTACTTGGCCAGATCGATGACAGGGACAAGCGAGCCACGGAGGCTGACCATGCCTTCGACGGAGGAGGGCATTTCAGGAGCGGAAGTGATTTCGGGCGTCCGCATGACTTCGCGGACTTTGAATACGTTGATGCCGAAAACTTCCTTTCTCCCGGTACGCTGGTCGTGACCCAGGGAGAACAGCAGGATTTCCAGCTTGTTGGTCCCTGCCAGTTTTGTTCTGGCATCGATTTTTTTAAGAAGGTCTGACACAAGGGCATCCTAGACTAAGTGTGGAAGATAACCGGTACAGGACGATGCCCTTACAGGTGTGCTGCATGCCATGGCGTGCAGCGGTAATTTTTTGTGCATGAAAGACTGGTGCATCCTGCTGCTGGCAGTGAAGGCCAGGGCCTGAATGTTGTTTTATCAGAGAATATTTAAATAATTTTTATTTTTATTTATTATTCTCCAGATCTGGCAATAAGGCACACTATAGCTACTGTTATTGAAAACAACCAAGCACCATCAAAATATCTGTGATGCAGGTCAGGATATCGCAATAATCCCGGACTGCCAGGTAAACCTGCAAGCTGTTTTACATGTTTGCCGTGGTCATCCAGCAGGAGTGCGCCCCGCTGATGAGCACGATACCCACTATCGATGCCAAGTCGCAGGGCTTGGGCTCCACACTGAAAGACATCGGCACCAACTATCTGAACCTCATCCTTTCATCCTCCGGCCTGGCTTTGTACCGGGTGATCGTGGAGGAGGTTCCGCGCTTTCCCGATCTGGCACGGCAGTTTTATCTGGCCGGCCTCAAGCGGGTGTCCGACCTGCTGACGCAGCGTATGCTGTTTTTTGTCGCGCCGGGGGATTTACAGCTCAAGGGCGTGGGGAGGCCGATGTCACCAAGCTGTTTGTCAGCCTGTTGCGGCATGATGCGCAATTTGAACTGCTGACCCACCCCTCATCCAGGCCATCTGCCGCGTAGATCGACCAGTGGGTGGGGCTGGCGGTCAATGTCTTTCTGCTGGCATTCGGGCGTGACGTTGGCATGGCCTGATGTCCGCAAGGCTGCTGCGTACTCAGGGTTACCAGATTTTGAATATGCCGGCGGCGTTGAGCGGGTGACACATTACACTGCTGCGGATACGGCTGCGGTTGCTATCGCCCGGCAGATCCACAATCCAGCCGCCGGCTGCCGCGGACATTTGCAGGGGGATTTCCTTGCCCTTGCTGAGCATGATGTCGTGGTAGACCGCGGCATCGTCTACATGCAGCTGGCCCTGGTCGGTGGTAATGCTGTAGCTGCTGGCAAAGGCGCTACCGCTGGCTTCCTTGTATTCCCGGCCCCAGCCGATCAGGTATTTCCTGACGTAACAGTCGGTTGCTGGCGTACCCGGCGGGTTGCTGGCAGTGGTACTGGCGCTGGCCTGCGGTCCTGAGAAGGCCTTGTTCAGGGATTGCATAAAGTCCCGGCTGCTTTGCATCAGATTGCTGCAGCCGCCAAGCAGCAGAAGAGTGCTGAGAATGACAATGGCCCGCATGGGTCTCCGGGATCAGGCGAAACTGCGCAAGCGCAGCCGGGTTGCAGAAGTTGGCACCGGACACTGGGCAAGTTGGTGCCTGCATGGCGCAT
The DNA here is from genome assembly GCF_009856625.1 of Aquitalea denitrificans. Classification (GTDB taxonomy): domain Bacteria; phylum Pseudomonadota; class Gammaproteobacteria; order Burkholderiales; family Chromobacteriaceae; genus Aquitalea; species Aquitalea denitrificans. The sequence goes on along the minus strand of NZ_CP047241.1, from coordinate 3,007,099 downwards.
GCTACCGTATTCACCTTGGTGGCGGAATGCTTGCTCATGTAAAGACGCATGCCCCATGCTGTCATTACCCTGCACGAAAAACGGGCATGTTTATTGCTGCGTAACAGCCTGTTATCCAAAGACTGACAGGTTGCACTACCTTGACGCCAAGCACCCAGATTTCCCGTCCCGATCTGCCTCATCCCTTGTCGCTATACCAGCCGAGTGCACTGGAAAACCTGATTCATCATCTGGATGGCATGGCCTATCGCGGCCGGGATGATCCGGCCCGGCGCATGCAGTTTGTCAGCCGTGGCTGTCTGGCGCTGTCCGGCTATTCTGCTGCAGTGCTGATGGCTAGTGATGCCGGCTGGATGGGCGTGATTCACAAGGATGACCGTGTGGTGGTGGCCGACATGCTGGCCAGCAGCTTGCGTGGCAATGGTCGCTTTGAGCTGCAATACCGCATCCGTACGGCTGGCGGGCAGATACGCCATGTGCGGGAGAGCGGAGTGGCTTCCGGAGAGGACGGCTGCATGGTGCTGGAGGGCTTTGTGATGGATGTCACCAGCCAGCAGCGCACCATTCGTGCACTGGCGCAGGCTGAAATGCGTTATCGCACCATTTTCGAGCATGCACAGGAAGGGATATTCCAGAGCAGCAAGACCGGGCGCTATCTGGCGGCCAATCCGGCACTGGCGCGGCTATACGGTTATGCCTCGCCGGAGGAGCTGATCCTCAACCTGTCCGACATCAGCTGCCAGCTGTATGTGGAAGCAGGCCGGCGTGAAGCCTTTTTGCACCTGATGGCGACGGCGGGGGAGGTGGTTAACTTCGAGTCCGAGGTATACCGCAAGGATGGCAAGCGCATCTGGATTTCGGAAAACGCCCATGTGGTGTCCTCGGAAAACGGCTGTTTCCTGTATTACGAAGGCACGGTGCAAGACATCTCCGAGCGCAAGCATTACCAGCAGCAACTGGAGATGCAGGCCAATTTTGATGCCCTGACCGGCTTGCCCAACCGCGCCTTGCTGTACGACCGGCTCAGGCAGTGCGTGGCACGGGCAGCGCGGGCGCAAAGCCGGCTGGCGGTGGTGTTCATCGACCTGGACAACTTCAAGTTCATCAATGACAACCTGGGGCATGCCGCCGGCGACCAGTTGCTGAAGATTGTGGCCGAGCGTATTGCCGGCAGCATCCGCAAGCTGGATACCGTGGCGCGGCTGGGCGGCGACGAGTTTGTGCTGATCCTCAACGATCTGGACAGCGAAGCAGGCTTGGCCACCCTGCTGGAGCGTATCCGGCTGCGTACCAGCCAGCCAGTGCAGCTGCAGGCGCAAAGCTGCAATGTCAGCGCCAGCCTGGGCGTGGCGCTCTACCCACGCGACGGGCTGGATGAACAAACCCTGCTGCGCCATGCCGATGTCGCCATGTACGCGGCCAAGGCGGCTGGCAAGGATAATCTGCACTTTTTCACCGGCCAACTGGACCGCCAGTCCGACGAGCGCTTCACTCTGGAGCGGGAAATGCGGCTGGCGTTGGAGCAGGATGGTTTTTCTGTTGCCTATCAGCCCAAGTTCGACCGCGCAGGGCAGATTGTCGGCGTGGAGGCGCTGGCGCGCTGGCAGCATGCGCAGTTGGGAAACATTAGTCCGGACCGCTTCATTCCGGTGGCAGAAGAGTGTGGGCTGATCCAGCCGCTCACCATGGCCATTCTGCGCCAGGCCTGTCGGGCCGTTGCCCGCTGCAATCTGGCGCGCACCCGGCCCATCAGCCTGGCAGTCAACCTGTCGCCACGGCTGTTCGAGCGCGATCATCTGTGCCGTGAACTGGCCAGCGTGCTGGCCGATTGCGGCTTTCCGCCGCAAGATCTGGAGCTGGAAATCACCGAGTCGCTGTTGCTGGGCGATACCGAACACATCATCGGTCAGCTGCAGGCACTGAAGGACTGGGGGGCCAGCCTGGCGATGGATGATTTTGGAACCGGCTACTCTTCCTTGGGGTATCTGGTGCGCTTCCCGCTGGACATCATCAAGATAGACCGCAGCCTGGTGGCGGGCATTGAAAGCAATGAACAGCAACGCATGGTGGTGAGCGCGGTGGTGACGCTGGGGCGCAATCTGGGCAAGGAAGTGGTGGCGGAGGGGGTGGAAACCCCGGCCCAGTTGCAATTTCTGCAGGAGATGGCCTGCAGCCAGTTTCAGGGCTTTGGCCTGTCGATGCCGCTGGATGAGGACGCCCTGCGGCAGCTGTTGGCGGATTGAAACTGCCGGACAGCTGCTAGCCGGCAGCCAGTGCCAGCTGTGTTTGCAGCTGTAGCCAGCCAGCTTCCGCCGCGCTGCCATCCTTCAGCGCCACGCCGGTGCCACTGCTGCGACCGGCCCGGATCAGCCAGGCCAGTTTGTAAGCTGCCAGCGGGTAGGGCAGGCCTTGCGGGCGTACATTGGATATGCAGTTGCGCTCGGAATCCATGCGCCCGCTGCGTGGCGCGCTGGTGAGATACACCCCCAGGCTGTCCGGCGAACTGAGGCCGGGACGCTCGCCTATCAGCATCACCACCATGGCCGCCTGCAGGCATTCACCTACTTCATCGGCCAATGCCACCCGCGCTTCGCTGGCAATCACCACCGGCCCCACCCGCAAGCCCTGCTCTTGCAAATAGGGCAGGGTGGCGGCAATCAGCGGCATGGCATGGCTGGCCACGGCGCGGGCCGACAAGCCATCGCCAATCACGAACAGCACATCACAGGGTTCCACTGTGGCAGCCAGCAGGCTGGCACGGCTGTCCGGATGCAGGCGGCGGCCCTGGTCCGGCCGTTGCAGATAGGCGGCGCGGCTGGGCGCGGCACTGCGCACTTGCAAAGTGGGCAGTGGCAGGTCCTGCAAGGATGCGCTCAGTGCGGACAGATCCAGCGGAGTGTGCACGGCATCGCGGGCCTGGGCATGGGCCAGGGCAAAGCGCAGCGTCTCGCGGGTGGGCAGGCTGGAACCCACCCGTCCCAGCGCAATGCGCGCCACGGTATGGCTGGCCAGGTCCTGCCAACTGTCTTCGGTAATCGGGCTGATACTGCCGTGGCTGAGGGGCGCATTCATGACAAGGTCTCCATCAATTGCAACAGGGCCTGCTGGCGGTCTTGTGCCTGCAGCTTGCCGGAGCGGGTAATGGCCATGCCCTCCAGCCAGTCTTCGAACTCCGGCGCGCGCTTCAGGCCCAGCAACTGGCGCAGGTAGAGCGCATCGTGAAAAGAGGTACTCTGGTAACCCAGCATGATGTCGTCGGCCCCCGGCACGCCGATGATGAAGTGGATGCCCGCGGCACCCAGCAGGGTGAGCAGGCTGTCCATATCGTCCTGGTCGGCTTCGGCGTGGTTGGTGTAGCAGATGTCACAGCCCATGGGCAGGCCCAGCAGCTTGCCGCAAAAGTGATCTTCCAGCCCGGCGCGGATGATCTGCTTGCCGTTGTACAGGTATTCCGGGCCGATAAAGCCCACCACGGTGTTCACCAGCAAGGGTGAGAAGTGCCGCGCCACCGCATAGGCGCGCACTTCGCAGCTTTGCTGGTCCACGTCCCAGTGGGCATTGGCCGACAGCGCGCTGCCCTGGCCGGTTTCGAAATACATCACATTGTCGCCTACCGTGCCGCGGCGCAGCTCCAGTGCGGCCTGCTGCGCTTCGCCCAGTACCGCCAGGTTGATGCCGAAGCCGCTATTGGCTTGTTCCGTACCGGCAATGGACTGAAACACCAGATCCACCGGCGCGCCGCGCTGGATCAGCTCCAGCGTGCTGGTAACGTGGGTGAGTACACAGCTTTGGGTGGGAATGGCATAGCGCTGGCGCACTTCGTCCATCATCGCCAGCATGGTGTGGATGGCTTCCGGGCTGTCGCTGGCCGGATTGATGCCGATCACCGCATCGCCCGCGCCGTACAGCAGGCCGTCCAGCATGGCGGCGGCAATGCCGCGTGCGTCGTCGGTGGGATGGTTGGGCTGCAGCCGCACGCCCATGTGGCCGGGCAGGCCCTGGGTATTGCGAAAGCGGGTGATCACCCGGCATTTGCTGGCCACCCACACCAGGTCCTGGTTGCGCATCAGCTTGCTGACGGCGGACACCATTTCCGGCGTCAGGCCGGGTGCCACTGCCGCCAGCGTGCTGCTATTGGCTGCATCGGACAGCAGCCAGTCGCGCAGGCCGCCAACCGTCAGGTGGCGGATGGGGGCAAAGGCGTGGGCGTCGTGGCTGTCGATGATAAGGCGGCTGACTTCGTCCTGCTCGTAAGGAATCAGCAGCTCTTGCAGGAAGGTGGTGAGTGGCACGTCGGCCAGACACATTTGTGCCGCCACCCGCTCTTCGGCGCTGCTGGCGGCAATCCCGGCCAGCTGGTCGCCCGAACGCAAGGGCGTGGCGCGGGCCAGCAGGGTTTTCAGGTCGTCGAAGCGGTAACGGCGCGGGCCGATGGTGATGGCGTAGGACATGGTTTACCGGGGTGTGCCGGGCACACCCCGCCTCTCTCTTATTCGCTGCGGGCTACAGCAGGTTTCAGCGTGATGGCATCGCCACCTTCCAGCAGATGATCACTGGCGGCGGCAGCGCGCTGACGGTGGGTGAGCAGGTAGTAGGCATAGGCCACGGCCAGGCTGCCGGCAAAAATCAGTGCCAGTAACTGGTTGTACCAGATCATGGCAATCAGGCAGACCACGGCGCAGGCCAGTGCCAGGCCGGGCAGCAGCGGGTAGGCCGGTGCGCTGAACGGACGGGCCAGGGTGGGTTCGCTGCGGCGCAGCTTGAACAGCGCCAGCATGGACACGATGTACATCACGATGGCACCGAACACCGACAGGGTGACGATGTTGGCGGTCAGCGGCTGACCGGCAATCTGGATCAGGTCGTCACTGAAGATGGCGGCAATGCCGATAAGGCCGCCCACGATGATGGCGCGATGCGGCGTCTTGAAGCGCGGGTGGATCACCGCCAGCATCGGCGGCAGGTAGCCGGCACGGGCCAGCGCGAAAATCTGGCGCGAATAACCCATGATGATGCCGTGGAAGCTGGCAATCAGCCCCAAGAGGCCCAGCCATACCAGCATGTGCAGCCAGCCGCTGTTGCTGCCCACGATCAGCTTCATCGCCTGCGGCAGCGGGTCGTTGATATTGGCCAGCTTGCTCCAGTCACCGGCACCGCCTGCCATGATCATCACGCCCATGGCCAGCGCCACCAGGGTGAGGATGCCGGCCACATAGGCGCGCGGAATGGTGCGGCTGGGGTCCTTGGCTTCCTCGGCGGCCATGGCAGCGCCTTCGATGGCCAGGAAGAACCAGATGGCAAACGGAATGGCGGCAAACATGCCACCGATGGCGCTCAGGCTGAAGCTGTCGCTGCCGGCCCAGCCGTGGTGGGTGAAGTTGTCCCAGCTGAAGCCCGGCGACACCACGCCCATGAACAGCAGCAATTCGAAAATGGCCAGCAGGGTGACCACCAGCTCGAAGGCCGCTGCCACGCTGACACCAACGATATTCAGCGCCATGAACACGATATAGGCGCCGCAGGCAATCCACTTGGCACTCAGCTCGGGAAACTGCACGTTCAGAT